>JAFUOH010000015.1 GCA_017482055.1 Clostridia bacterium | reverse complement strand
TTCCGAGTGTTTCAAGGTTTTGGAAAATGATTTGTCAAAGACCTATGATATGTGTTGTACCGCATATGTCGGTGTGCAAATCAAGCGTCACCCAATCGAGAAAGGCGGTACCGCATGATGCCAAACGATGACAAAATAACCGAACAGATCAGATTCGTGAAAGCGCTTGCGGCACATTTGCCGGAAGTGGCGCCTGCACAGTATTACGGATACGACGAGGACAAGCCCTCGAAGCAGAGTATGCGCGAGGATATCAGGCGTCTGCGACGGGAGCTTTTGACACCGGCAGAGCTTTTATAGGAGAGGAGATAACATCATGCATACCGATACACGAATCACCGCCGAGTACATAAAATCGCATATTACCATGCCCGAGGTGATCGCTCGGTATCATCACCTCGGACGGCACCGTAGGCGCACGTCCTGCCCGATCCACGGCGGCGAGAACGATAACCTCGGCTACGACGATAAGATATTCCACTGCTTCACCTGCGGTGCACGGGGAGACGTCATTTCCTTCGTTATGCAACTCAACGGATGTGACTTCGCTGCTGCGGTGAGGATACTTGATTCGGATTTCCACCTCGGTGCGGCGGAGCTGACCGATACCGAGCGGGAAGCGGCAGAGCGCCGTCGGCGTGAGCGGGATGCAGAGGCAGCAAGACAGCGTGAGCAGACCGCCCGCAATAATGCCGCATTCCGCATCTTCGCAAAATACAAGCACGAACTCCGCGAGCGCACAGACGTCGGCACCAATCCCATTATACCGCCGCAGATTGCCTGGTGCGACCGCCAGCTTGATTTTATCATGGACGGCGGCAATTACAGGGACGATCCCGAAGCGGCAGTACGCGCGGCACGGGATGCTGTCAACGAATATTCAAAGAGAGGAGCGCCGTTTTGTGGCTGAGAAAGTAACAGGTGAGATCATGGCGGATGCAGAGCTTCATTTTGACCCCATGCCCGATTTTACCGAGGAGGATTTCAGAAATACCAAAAAACCGCTTTTATGGGTGCTCTCCCATGCTTCCGAGGGTGAGTATATGGTGGCGCGGTACTCCGACATGGTGGTGGAGGCGGCAAGGCAGTACGGCATCTTCAATTACCGCTCGCAGTACACCGCCTTCATGAAAGTGTGGCGTAAGGAGTGCCGCACGCGGGTGGAGAATGTGACCGCCTTCGAGCGACAGCCTATGGAGTTATTCTGCGGTGCCTTTGAAGCCACCGAGGAGGGCGTCTACTGCTATTCCGCCTACGATGACCGAGTATGCGCCTGCCCACATCCCATCCTGCCCATACGCCGCCTTGTGGACATCGACAGCGGTGAGGTGCGACTTGAGGTGGCATTCAGGCGCGGTGCGCGCTGGCAGACGGTGACCGTGGACAAGTCCACCCTTGCATCTGCGGCGAAGATCGTGGCGCTGTCCACCTACGGTGTGGGCGTGGATTCCGAGAATGCGCGGTACCTTGTGAAGTATTTCACCGAGGTGGAGCATCTTAATTATGACATGATCCCCGAGACCGCCTCTGTGTCGCGGCTCGGCTGGATCGGCGACGGCAGCTTTTCGCCATATGTGGAGGGCGTGGAGTTTGACGGGGACGTCAATTATCAGAAAGCATATGCGGCAGTCTATGCACACGGAGACGAGGGCGCATGGTGTGAGGCGGTAGGCTCGGCACGGCGTGAATCAAAGATCGTGCGGCTGTATATTGCGGCGGCGTTTGCCTCGGCACTGGTGAAACCCTGCTCGGCGCTTCCGTTCATCGTGCACCTGTGGGGCGGCTCGGGAGCGGGCAAGACCGTCGCACTGAAAGTGGCGGCTTCGGTATGGGCTGATCCATCGGATGATGGAGGATACATACGAACGTTCAATGCTACCCCCGTAGGACTCGAAATGGCGGCTTCGTTTGTCAATTCGCTTCCTCTGTGCCTCGACGAGCTTCAGATAGCTAAGGACAGGAAGAATTTCGATGACCTCATCTATATGCTCACCGAGGGCGTTGGGCGTGTGAGAGGTGCAAAAACGGGCGGCATACAAGCCATACGGACATGGCGGTGCGCGGTGCTCTCAACAGGTGAAATGCCGGTTGCAGGCTCCTCCAGCGGCGCGGGAGCGGTCAACCGCATTATTGAGATTGACTGCAAGGAGGAAAAGCTGTTTTCCGACCCGCGTGGCATTATTTCCGACGTGTCCCGATCCTATGGTCACGCGGGACGCAAGTTTGCCGAGCTGCTTTGCGAGGAGCGCAATCTTTCACTTGCCAAAGCACTACAGGCTGAGTATTTCACCGAGCTTTCGCGAAATGACACCACTGAAAAGCAGGCATTATCTGCGAGTTTAATACTAACTGCCGACCATCTTGCCGATCTGTGGATCTTCCACGAGGACGAGAGCCTTTGCGTCGCAGACATCGCGCCGTTTCTCTCCACCAAGGACGAGGTCGACTCCAACCGCCGCGCTCTTGACTGGCTCTACGGCTGGGTGGCGGAAAACTCCAACGCCTTCATGCGGCGCGGGGATGTATACGTGGACGGCGGCCCACGCGGCGCGGTCTACGGGCGCATTACCGAAAAAGGGATTGCTATCATCAAGACGGTTTTCGAGCGCGCCATGGCTGATGCCGGGTACAATCCCGCGGCGTTTTTATCCTGGGCGAAGCGCGGTGGGGTGTTGGCTGATTGCGGGCGCGATCATTTGTCTGTTCCTGTACGAATCAGCGGCTCCCTTACCCGATGTGTGGTTATAAGACCGCTTGATAACAAAGAGGCAGAGCTTGAAATCGATGATATCGAGGAAGGATTACCAATATAAGGTAAGGTGTTACCGGTGTTACCGTCGTTTTTGCGAAAATTGCACGACTATATAAAAGTAGATATACCTATTGTCAATAATTTAACAATCAATTTCTACGCGCATATAAGAGGAAATGGGCGGTAACGACGGTAACAGCGGTAACACGAACCAAAAAGCATCGATGGTAAAAGGAAATTTTAATGTTACCGCTATTATATAATACAGCGGTAACAAACGGTAACAAAGGAGGCGATCTTATGGAGCGCACAGTTTACCTCGAACGCATGCGGAAGGCGCTGTATCACGCGGCGCACGGTGGAATACGGGAGGAGGATATAGTGACCTGCGGCGGGATTCAGTATTACCCATACGAGTACATATTGACGTATGATGCACATGCAAATAAGTGGCAGCATTCCGCAGTGCTGCATGATCTGAAAGCTGAAAGTATACAACGTGTAAAATTAGAGGAGGTTGATCAATGAAGTGACATTGCGTGAATTATCTCAACTCTACCATCTCAACCGTGAGATAGCGATTGACCGTGAGCGGCTTGCAAAACTTTGTGAAAAAGCATCCGCGCCAACATCTCCAAATCTGACGGGGATATCGAGCGGAGGTGGTAACGGCGACCGCATTGGAAGCTATGCGGCGGAGATCGCCGACATTAAAAAGCTCATTTCTGATAAACTGAAGCGGTGCCTTTTTGAGCGGGACAAACTCGAACGGTACATCGCCGACATTCCCGACAGTTTAACACGGCAAATATTTACCTTGCGATTCATCAACGGATTATCATGGTCTGCGGTAGCATCACGAGTTGGCGGCTGTAACAGTGAGGCAGGGGTAAAAATGATCTGTTACCGATACATGCGAAAAAAATAAAAGTTGTTACTTTTGTTACGAAATCTGTGATATAATGGTATTGTCGGGAGGTATACGAAGTGGCGTATGCCTCTTGATGCGTTTTAGTGTACGGCGCCTCCTAACCGTACGCGAGGGTAAAGGGAAATGACACCGCGTTATCGCAGTTGGTGGGGGCGGCGGTGTTTATTAATGCGAGAAGGAAGGTGGTGACATGGCGAATGAAGAAAATTTATTAAGACCCGAGGACTTAACACCGAGTGAACGCCGAGAGAATGCATCCAAGGCGGGCAAGGCATCGGGTGAAGCAAGACGGCGCAGAAAAAACATGCGCGAGTGCATGTCTTTACTGCTCAAAACCGAATGCTTTGATGCCGACAAATGGAACGACACATCCGCCATGTTAGGTTCGCTCGATGAGGATATAACAAACCAAATGGTAGTGGTCGCCGCCTTACTTGACAAGGCGCAGACGGGCGATGTTGCTGCAATCAAAGAGGTGCGCAGCATCATAGGCGACGACGAGCGCCTGAAAATCGAGCGTGAGCGCTTGGAGCTTGAACGGCAAAAAATGTTTCCGCCTGCTCCCGAGCCTCGTGCATACAGCGGCATCCCCGCAAATATGATCGCGCCGTCGTTTTCGTCAGTGCATTTTGATATTGCCGACAGTGCGCACTCGGAATACGTATTCCCCGGCGGTAGAGGCAGTACTAAATCGTCCTTCATTAGCCTGGAAATCATTGATATTCTCGAAACCAATCCCGAGCTTCATGCATGCGTGATGCGTCAGGTAGGAGACACGTTGCGTACGTCCGTATACGCGCAAATAAAATGGGCAATATCGGCGTTGGGACTGGATGATGAGTACAGTTATACCGTATCACCCCTTGAAATCACAAAAATAGCAACAGGTCAGAAAATATACTTTCGCGGCGCCGACGATTACGGCAAGATCAAATCAATAAAGGTGCCATTCGGCTATATCGGTATAGCCTGGTTTGAGGAGCTGGACCAGTTCAAGGGTGCGGAGGATGTCCGCAAAATCGAGCAGTCGCTTATACGCGGCGGCGATAAAGCGTATAAATTCAAGTCCTTCAACCCGCCGAGATCGGCGCAAAACTGGGCAAACAAGTATGTTAAAATTCCGCGTGCGGACAGACTTGTGATTGAGTCAAACTATTTGTCTGTGCCTGCAAAGTGGCTTGGAAAGCCCTTCTTTGATGATGCGGAATTCTTAAAGGCGACCAATCCCACGGCATATGAAAACGAATATCTTGGCGCTGTCAACGGAAGCGGAGGTAACGTCTTTGACAATGTCACCATCCGCGCCATCAATGATGATGAGATATCGGCATTTGATCGCATCTACCACGGTGTCGACTGGGGCTGGTATCCGGACCCGTATGCTTACACTCGTATGCACTACGACGCGGCGCGGCATACACTCTATATCTTCGATGAATTTCGCGCCAACAAGATGTCAAACGAAAATACCGCCGCCGAGCTGAAACGGCGCGGCGTAAAGGACGATGATATTATCACCTGCGACTCCGCCGAAATGAAGTCCGTGGGAGACTACAAGTCCTACGGCCTGTTTGCCCGTGGAGCCAAGAAGGGCCCCGGGTCGGTGGAATATTCCATGAAGTGGTTGCAGTCGCTTCGTGGTATCGTCATCGACAACGTACGCTGCCCCAAAACAGCGGAGGAATTTTTAAACTACGAATACGACCGCGACAAGGAAGGCAATGTGATCACGGGATATCCCGACCGTGACAATCATAGCATCGACTCCGTGCGGTATGCGTTGGAATCCGTATGGAAAAGGAACGGTGAATAAATGGGATTTTTTAATTTTATCAAAGGACTGGTAAACAGAATGCTTGGTAATACCGAAATCAAAATGGCGCTTGGCGTCACACCCTTGCTTGGCGATACCATGAGCGAAAGATTGCGGTTGTGGTCGGAAATGTACGCCGGTAATGCGCCGTGGACGGATGATGTTGTTAAGTCACTGAGACTGGAAAAAGGCATTGTACGTGAGCTTGCAAACATTACCACGCTCGAAATGACCACATCGGTCAGCGATACAGCGCTTGACGGTATTTATCAGCGTGCGCTGCGTGACCTTTCGATGCGCCTGCAGTCGGGGCTTGCCATGGGAGCCATGTGCATTAAGCCCTTGCCCGATCTGTCGGTGCAATACATCTCACAGAATGCTTTTGTGCCGATACGGTACGATTCCCACGGCAGGCTGGTATCGGTGGTCTTTCCCGAGACCATCCGCGACGGGGATGTATATTACATCCGCCTTGAATGGCACGATCTCACACCGCAAGGACTGCGAATTATCAACCGCGCGTTTATAAGCCACAATGAAAATTCGCTCGGCCGCCAAACTTTTCTCAGTGTACGGGAGGAGTGGGCGAATATTCTGCCCGAGGTCATGTATGAGGGTGTGACACGCCCGATATATGGGTACTTTGTCACGCCTATTGACAATACCGTCGTCGGCAGTTTTGCGGGTGTGTCCGCATTCGACAGTGCGGCGGAGCTTATACGCATGGCAGACACGCAGTTCGGGCGGTTGGAATGGGAATTTGAGTCGGGCGAGCGCGCGATACACGTTGATGAAGCGGCGCTTCGCCCGAAGCTGCGCGAGGACGGTAAGCGCGAGTGGTCACTCCCCAAATTAAAGCGGCGCTTATACCGCGGACTTAACGTTGACGTGGGAAACGGCGAGCTTTTCAAGGAGTATTCGCCCGAATTCCGTGAGCAGTCGCTTATATCGGGACTGGAGGAATACAAGCGTAATATCGAGTTTTCCGTGGGACTGGCTTACGGCGATATTTCAAACCCTGCCACGGTGGCGAAGACCGCGACGGAAGTCTTGATGGCGAAAAAACGCAAGTATGACACGGTTTCGGCTATCCAGGCAAACCTGCGGGACTGCCTCGACGATCTTGTGTGGGCGCTTGCATTTTACGCAAAGAAAACTACCAGCCGATATGAGTTTATTTGCGACTTCAAGGACAGCATTCTGACCGATGAGGATACCGAGCGTGCGCACGATGAGCGTATGGTATCTATGGGCGTCATGTCCCTTGCGGAATTCCGCTCGAAGTGGATGGGTGAGCCGCTTGACGTCGCCGAAAAGAACCTTCCCGCAAATCTTGCGGTGCAGGAGTAAGCCATGATGACGGGCGACGAGCTTGACGCGCTGCCGCGTGAACTGGAAGCGGTGTTTTACCGGCTGCAGAACCGCATCACGGATGATATCGTGCGCCGTATGCGTGCCAACATGGGTGAGATCACCCGTGCCGCCGACTGGCAGATATACCGTGCGGCAGAGCTTGGAACCTCCAAAAAGGAGCTTCGGCGTATCATCGCCGACACCTTGAAGCTTGCCGATACAGAGGTCGACAGAATATTCGACGAGGCTAAAAACAGCGGTTATGCGCGGGCGGTCGAGGTATATGAAAAAACAGGTATTGATGTGAGATCATATGCGGACAACGATGTATTAAAACAGCTTGTCGTATCCCTCAAAAAGCAGACGCTTGACGAGCTTACAAACATCACCGGTACCCTGGGTGTCGCTACTGCCAATCGCGGAAAACGGCAAATATTGAGCCTCACCGAGTTTTACACCCGAACGATGGACGATGCGGCGCTGGACATCTCCACGGGCGCATTTGACTACAACAGCGTATTAAAACGCGCCGTCCGTGAGCTTACAAACAGCGGTATACGGCACATCTATTACGACAGCGTATCAAAGCATCCCACCACAGCCCGCATCGAGGTAGCGGCACGCAGAGCCATCATGACGGGCGTGTCACAGCTTACGGGCAAAATATCCGAGCAAAACGCCGAGGCGCTTGGTACGGATATGTACGAGGTCACCGCCCACGAGGGGTGCCGTGAGACGCATCTTGATTGGCAAGGTAAGTGGTACAGCATGGCTGACCTTGTACGGGTATGCGGCTACGGTGACGTGGCGGGGCTCAAAGGTGCCAACTGCCGTCACGACTTCTACCCCGTTATCCCCGGTGTGGATGAACCGACATACACAGCCGACGACCTGGCGCGTATTCGCGAGGATGAGCTAACACCCCGTGAGTACGGGGGCAAGGAGTACACAAAGTATCAAGCCACACAGCGACAGCGTGAGTTAGAGCGCACCATGAGGGCGCGCAGAGCGAGCATTAAGGCATTGGAGGACGGCGGAGCGGACGAGGACGATATAATCCTTGAACGTGCATCGTATCGCGCTCTGAGCCAGGAATACACCCGCTTTTCGAAGTCGATGGGACTGCGTGAGCAGCGCGAACGCGTGACTATAGACGGGCTCGGCAATGTGGGTGCAGGAAAGTGGAAAGTTATGCCCAAAACTCAATAACTACAGCGCCACGCGCGGTTATATGCCGCGTATGGTGCTGTTTTTATATCACCGCGTCGGGCGGTTCCCGACTTAATTTCTACCGCGGGCGAAGCGGTATAAAAGTCACGCAGAAAGGATACGCGACTATGAAAAACATCCATGAAATCTTGAAAGAACTCGGAATCGAGATTCCCGCCGACAAAAAGGCGGACTTCGACGCGGCTGTAAACGAAAATTACAAAACCGTTGCCGAGGCTGACAAGCTCCGCACAGCGCGCGACACATACAAGACACAGCTCGACGATGTGAACGGCAAACTTGAAGCCTTCGAAGGTGTCGATGTGAACGCGCTGAAGGGTGAGATCGCCAAGCTGCAGAACGATCTTGCCGCCAAGGATACCGAGTATCAGCAGAAGCTTGCAGACATGGAATTTGACACCGACCTCGAAACCGCGATCTCCGCTTCGGGTGCAAAGAATGCCAAAGCAGTGCGCGCGCTGCTGGATATCGATGCGCTCAAAACCTCCAAGAATCGCAAGGATGACATCAAGGCGGCGCTCGATAAGACAAAAACGGACAACGACTACCTTTTTAAGTCCGACGAGCCCATCATGAATCCCACTGCTCCCACAAATACGGGCGGTGGTACATCGGATCCCCTTGCGGCGATGCGCGCGGCAATGGGACTTCCCGCTAAAAATAATTAACTGAAAGGAATTTTAAACTATGGCAAACAATATCGAGCTTTTTAAGCAGTATGTGCCCCTCCTCGATGAGGTGTACAAGCTGGCAGCCCTCACTTCCGTCCTTGACGGTGCCCCGGAGCTTGCACGTCAGGGCGCCAACGCAAACGAGCTTATCATTCCCAAGATCGACATGAGCGGTCTTGCGGATTACTCCCGCAACTCCGGCTATGTTGACGGCGACGTAACTCTCGTCAACGAGACTGTCGCCTGCAACTTCGACCGCGGCAGAATGTTTACTGTTGACACTCTCGACAACGCCGAGACCGCCGGTATGGCGTTCGGCCGTCTTGCATCTGAATTTATCCGCACCAAGGTCACGCCCGAGCTTGATGCATTCCGCCTTGCAAAATATGCAAGCATCGAGGGCATCGGCTCTGCGTCGGGCGATCTCACAACGGGTGCAAATGTTATTTCGGCGCTCCGCGCGGCACAGAACGCAATGGATGAGGCGGAAGTACCCGCAACCGAACGCTATCTGTTCATTACTCCCACTCTTTACGGGCTTGTGCAGGATCTCGATACATCCAAGTCCAAAGCGGCTATCGAGGGCTTCGCAGGCATTATCAAGGTACCGCAAACACGTTTTTACTCCGCTATTACTCAGGTTGCGGACGGCGCAGGCGGCTACACTAAGGGCGATGGTGCGGTAAACCTTAACTTTGAGATTATCCACAAGCCCGCAGTTATCCAGTACCAGAAGCATGTAGCACCGAAGGTCATCACACCCGAAGCAAATCAGACCTCGGACGGCTGGAAGTACGGCTATCGCAATGTCGGCATTGCTGACGCTTACGAAAACAAAGTGGCGGGCATCTACGCCCATAAGGCTACTGCCTGACGAGGTGAACGATGACAGCATGGGCAGATTATAGCTACTACCTCGAAAACTACCTCATGGGTAAAAGTCCCACGGTAGCATCGGAGGATTTTCCCTTTTATGCCGCCCGTGCGACCGCTTCGGTAAAGCATTATACGTTTGATAACATCATCGATGGTGCGAATGTACCCGACGAAGCCAAACGCGCCGTTTGCGCTGTTGCCGAAGTCCTCAGCGGCTTTGACAAAGCCTTGTCGGGTATCGGCGTGACAAGCGAAAAAACGGGCGATCTGTCCGTAACATATGCAAGCGGGTCGGAGCGTGAGCGTGAGCTTAACGCCGCGATCCGCCGCATTGTTTATATGTATCTCGCTTCCGGTGGCTACCTCTACAGCGGGGTGATGTCATGCTGACGAACACCGATTGCACCATGTACCGCTACACCGAGCGCGGATATGAACGGGTGTACATTCCCGCCTGCTTCTGGCAGGATTCCCGCGGCGTTAGCCTGTCTGCGGGCGGGCTCGTTCCTACCGATGAGGTGCTTTTGTACATCCCGGAGGAATATGCCCCGCGGGCGCCGAAAACGCCTCAGAAGGACATCCTCGTGCGCGGCAGATGCGCTTACACGTTCAACAACAGCAACGCGTCGACCGTATCTGAAAGCCTGCGCAAACTGACCGCGGAATTCGCGACCGTTACGGTGGTGTCGGTCGCAAACAAGCTATATGGCGCGGCGTTGCGTCACATAAAGGTGGTGGCAAGGTGAGCAATATTCCAAAGCTGCCGCAGCCGGGCGATAAGACGTACAAAATTTACACTTCGGGTGTGGGGCAGGGCGGCAAAGGTAAAACGGCGCTTGTCATGCAGCTTCAGTGGCATCCTCGCTTTGCTTCGAGGCAGTCGCATGCATTTTGGCGGTCACAGGTTTACGTCGATCAAGCCTGCATCCGTTACATGGACAAGTTTACACCCATGCGCACGGGCGCATTAAAGCGCTCGCCCACTCTTGGTACCAAGATTGGATCGGGGCGTATCGAATATGCTTCGCCTTATGCGCGGTACCAGTATTACGGCAAGCTGATGGTTTCATCACTCACGGGCTCGGCGTACGCCTTGCAAGGCGAAAAGAAGGTGCTGACGAGTGTTGATCTTACTTATGACACATCCGCCCACCCGCTTGCGGGTCCTTATTGGTTCGAGCGGATGAAGGCGGAATACGGCGACAGAATACGCAAGGGCGCGGCAGTGATCGCGGGAGGTACATCAAAGAAATGAATATCATCGAAACGGTACGCGCACTGTTGCTTGAATTTCCGAAGATCGGCGAGGTGTGCAACAGTGTTCATGTGGACTTTACCGAGCCTCAGACAGATTCCTATGCGCTTGCGAGTTCGGGCGATTCGCTCGTTGGTGAAGATATCGTCGGCAACCCGACAAGACAGCATACGTTCGTGTTGTACTCCTATTGGCAGTCGGCGAGTGACTTTGATCGACTCAACAATTCAGGTGTCATGCTGGAGCTTGCGCAATGGCTGGAAAAGCGCGGCAAAAATTTGCCCGTCACGGCAGAATATGACGGCGCACAGTATAAGGGCATCACGACGGCGATCACCTGCTCCAATGGCATGCTGTTTGCGATTCCCGAAACCCTAAACGGCGGTGTGCAGTATCAGCTGCAGATCATCGCTCAATACAAATTATTTACGGAGGTATAATCCATGGCAAAAATCGAACGCAAATTTATGGCGCATTATATCAACGCAACTCCCTCCGGAGAGGCGTCCTACGAACGTCTCGGCTCTGACCTTGAAGAATTCAATGTTGAAATGAACGCCGAGATTGAAACCAAATCCAACATCCTCGGCGAGACCTCGGTAAACCTCTCCCAGTACCAGGCGCAGGCGAGCGTGGAACCGTTTTACGCGGATAAGGACACCAAGCTGTTTACCCTGCTCCAGGATATCATCGACAATCGTAAGGTGCTGGACGATGCCAAGACCGACGTGCTGGAGGTGCATACCTGGGAGGAAGCGTCTGCGGGGGCTTACACCGCTTACAAGGAGTCGGCAATCGTCGAGGTCACATCCTACGGCGGCGACACTACGGGATATCAGATCCCCTTCAATCTGCATTATCTCGGTGACCGCGTGAAGGGCACATTTAATCCCACCACCAAAACCTTTACAGCTGAGGAGTAATATATGAAGAATATCGAATTTAACAACGGCTATAAAACATACGTGATAAACGGTGGGTGCGAGATACGCATCCACCCGACCGATTTCGGTCTGCCTGAAAGAGTGCGCGGTATGGTTGAGGCGCTTAAAAAAGCGGAAACCGAGCTCGGCTATAGAGAAAATCCCCACAATCTCGAAGCTGTTACCGCTCTTGATCGAATTGCACGTGAGCAGATAGACGCGGTATTCGGAGACGGAATCGCCGCCAAGGTGTTCGGAAGCGCAAACTGTGCATCGCTTGTTGACGGTCAGCCTTGCTTTGTGGGCTTTATCGAAGCCATGAGCGGCGTTATCAAAGAAGCGGTTGAGCACGAAGCAGAAATGTCCAAAACTAAGATCGCCAAATATACCTCGCAGGTGAAGGATGTAAAATGATAGGTGCATTACCGACATCATTATGTGTAGGCGGCGAGGAGCGGCGCATCCGGAGCGACTTTCGCACGGTACTGCTTATCCTCGAAGCCTGCGCAGATGCAGAGCTTAACGAGCGCGAGAAAGCGTGCGTGTGCGTCGAGTGCCTGTATGAGGACGAGATACCGCCGGAGCTGTATTCCGAAGCGCTTGAACGTGCATCGTGGTTTATTGACGGCGGCAATGCAGCACAGAGCCGTGTAAACGTGCGTGTGATGGACTGGGCGCAGGACGAGGCACTTATATTCCCCGCAATCAATAAAGTTGCGGGGAAAGAGACCCGCTCCGAGACGTATATCCATTGGTGGACGTTCCTCGGGTATTTCTGTGAGATCGGCGAGGGCAGCTTTTCCACGGTAGTGGCCATTCGCTACAAGCTGGCGCGCGGTAAGCCCCTCGAAAAGTATGAGCGTGACTATTTGCGCGACAACAGCGACCGTGTGAAACTGCGTGGTCGGTACACCGCCGAAGAGGATGCAGAACGAGAACGATTGAAGTCAATATTCACATAATAGGCAGGTGACGCACAATGCCGGCAGACGGCTACTTAAATTTTAATACAAAAATCGACACTGACGGATTCAAAAAAGGTGTCAAGGATGTTGAGGCAAGTACTAAAAGTTTTGGCGGTACTCTTGATAAATTGAGCGGCAAAATTGCAGCGGTGTTTTCCGTAGCTGCGGTTGCGGCGTTCGGCAAGGCGACAATAGAATCCGCTGCAAGAGTCAAAGCGGCGGGGTCACAGTTTACGCAGACCTTCAACGATATGGCAGACGAAGCACAAGCGGCTATATCTCGTGTCGCAGGGCCTGCGGATATTCTCGAAACACGTTTACAGGGCGCGGCGACGTCTATTTATGCGTTTGCCAAGACAGCAAAAATGGAGACATCCACGGCAATGACGTTCACGGAGGATGTCCTTCAAGCAGCAGCAGACAGCGCGGCGTATTATGACCGATCTATCGAGGAAACGACGGAAACATTAAAGTCGTTTTTAAAGGGCAACTATGCAAACGATGCCGCGCTGGGCTTATCCGCTACCGAGACCACGCGCAACGCCAAGGCAATGGAGATGTACGGTAAGAAGTTTATCGACCTCTCCGAAGCGCAAAAACAGCTGGCGCTGCTCGAAATGGTCAAGGACGCCAACAGGCTGTCGGGAGCCATGGGACAGGCGGCGCGCGAGGCGGATGGATGGGAAAATGTCACGGGTAATCTATCCGAGGCATGGGACAAGCTGCTCGCGGCGGTCGGTCAGCCGCTTTTAAAGCTCGCAGTACCTGTGGTACAGCATATGACGGGCGCGCTGACACAGATGACCACGTGGGCGAATAACGCCTATTCTGCACTCGCCAAGGTGTTTGGTTGGCAGGAGGCGCAGACTGCCGAAATCAACGCTTCTGTAGATGCTCAGGACGCTCTAACCGAATCGGTTGAAGCCACAGCTGCCGCACAGGAAAAGGCGCTTGCAGGCTTTGATGAGATAGAGGTATTGGCGAGCGGTACCGCCGACAGCGGCGGTGCAGGAACATCTACGGGCGCCGGAGGAACCGCAGGCACAATAGAAGAAACCGAGGCGGCTGTCAAATCGGTAGACACAGAAAAAATAAATCAACTCGCTCTTGCGATACAGCCGTTAAAAACTTTCTTGGATGAATTGCAAGCCTCGGCAACAATAGCGGCGGAGTCAACAAGTTTTGATAATCTGAACTTGTCTTTGTCTAATTTATCGATGGCTCTCGGATTGCTCGGCGCCGATGCTGGAGAGGGATTGCACTGGATATTTAACAATGTTATAACACCGTTGGGGGAATGGACAATTGAAGATGCTGCACCGACATTTATCGAAATGTTGGCGGAAGCGATTGAAGCGTTTGATGCGGTATATCAGCTTGCCAAACCGGGACTTGATTGGATATGGTCAGAATGGCTTGCTCCGGTAGCTGAGTGGACAGGCGGACAGGCTGTTCAGATAATGAAAGACTTCACTGACACATTTGAGGATTTGCAGAAAGTAGTTGGCGGTGATATGTCCATTGCCGATATGATAAAAAATATGTCCGATGCCGAAATTGTTTTATTAGCGATTGCCGCCGCAATAACATTGGTAGCGGCGGGGCTGGCTGTATACAATGTGGCTGGCGCTATAGCCGCAGTTGTAACTGGTGCTATAGCTTCTCCTGTGATACTCGTAACGGCGGCTATAGCCGCACTTATCGCAATCATCGTGCTTTGTGTTAAGTATTGGGATGAGATCAAAGCGGCGGCAGCTGGTGCATGGGATGTAATTGTAGATAAGTTCAATGGTGCGGCGGATTGGTTTAACAAAAAAGTGATTGAACCGATTTCCGAGTTTTTTTCAAAACTGTGGATCAATATTAAAACCGGGTTCATCAAATTTATCAATGCGATTATTGACGGTATTAATACTATGATAGACGGATTTTTAAAGCCGATTAATGCACTAATCAGGGGGTGGAATTCGACTATTGGTAAAGCCGCCGGAACTATACCTGCTATCAAGGTTGATATACCGAAAATCCCCCTCCCGCGTCTGGCATCCGGTACAGTCATTCCTCCGAACCGCGAATTTCTTGCAGTGCTGGGCGACCAAAAGCACGGTACCAACATCGAGGCTCCGCTTGATACTATCCTCGAAGCATTCCGCGCGGCGCTTGCAGAAAGCAGAGGCAGCGGCGTGACCGAGGTGGTGCTTGAAATTGACGGCAGAGAATTCGGACGTGCGGTAGTAGAACAAGGCGAACGCGAAAATCGCAGAGTCGGCACAAGATTGGTGGTGATTTAATGGACTTTGTGAAAATCAATGGTGTGAGCTATGATGTGCTTGTTACGGAGCTTACCGAAAGTTTTAATATTCTGTACACCGAGAACACAGGCAGATCCATAGCCCCGGGCGGCAGGATGATTCTTGATCCTATCGGTACATTCTACGGTCATAAGGTCACATTTTCCCGCATGATCGGTCACGACGAAGAATTTGATGCGCTGTTTGAATATGTAAGTCAGCCACGCTATGACGGTATTCCCGTAGAGATAATCCACGGGCAGACCACACTTTCATATGAGGCGTACATATCGAATGGCGAGCGAAAGCTGTTGCGAGTTGACCCGAATACGGGTAAAGCGTATTGGGACGCATTCTCGGTTAGCATTATTCCCATGGAAGCGCAGGTGACGGTATAATGGCGGGGGTCGCGGATTTAACGCTGGCGGGGGTCAGGCTCTATAGCGTGACCAATGGTGATATCATAGACTGTTCCAACATAGTAAGCGTTAAAGTAGACCAATCTTTTGACCCGATATCGCTGACTTTGCCCATAAGTACGGCGACGGTAGTGGTTCAGGCCATTGAGGATATCGAGACGGTTTTCAGCGAGGGTGTATGCTTCTGTATTTACAAGGATGGGCATTCATTAGTGCGTATGTATGTGGAGAGCTTGAAGCAAACGGGGAAAAACACGTGGACGGTGACGCTGCAGAATATCATCGGCGTGTTGGAGGACACCAATACCGCGCTGTACGTTACTAACTGGGGAATAGTGGCTGACAAAGCACCGAAAGCGCTCATAAGTAGTCGCGCGCTTAATTTGGGCAGTAATGTCGAATTTGACAGCGTATATACCGATGGAGATTACCGACTTACGGGATTCTTACCGTACTTTAACAAGCGCGATGGACTCAGAGATATAGCTTTTGCGACGGGTGCTGCGATAATCATTGACCCGGCAAACGGTAATAAGGAAATACGTTTTTGTCAACTGAGCGACGAGGTGCAAACGGTTATCCCCACAAATCGCGTGTTGTCGATCGAGAAGATAGAAACGACACCCGATGTCAAAGTGATCAAATGCCATTTTCCTGCGTATGACGAAGAAGACGTTGCGGATGAGGCGACATTGTTATATGATGCATCTGCAAAAGGACCATCTGATCTTGTGGTATTCAGACATGAGCGACCGTACATATCGGATGGAGGAAATGCTGTCGAAGTCATACGCGAATCTTCCGGGTACTTGGTGTTTTCGTCAGAGTCCACCGGTGTGATTGGTGGACAGGCGTGCATTGACAGCGGGAGTGACCTGTATTACGGTAATTTGTCCAATGAGGAAGAAATGATCGACGCAGACAGTGGCGTGCATACAATGGTCAGCCAGTTAAGGTGCAGCGGCGACATGACTGCTACGAAAGTGTTGAAACGCTGTTACGAATACTTGAGCCAGGGCGTGACCTACCGCGTGAAAATTGCAGCTGTCCGTGAAAAAACGGTCGTCGATGAGCGCGAAATCATTACATATAAGTACAATGTAAGTCTCGGAGAAGTGATACAGATTGATACCGAAGAATACGGCACCGTTGTTGGGCGCGTTATCCGCATGACCTACAATCTTACAAACGGTATTATAGTGAAAAATGTTGAGTTAAAGAAGGTGGATGTATAATGAAATACCGAGTAAACGGCGTAGGTGTTACCGTGACCGAGGATGAGACCATAGTCGAGGGCGCAGTCAAGGTCTACTATGCCGAGTTTGAATTTGACAGCTCATGGGACAGTTACACTAAAATAGCCGTGTTCAAGCGCGGCGAGGAGTCGCGCGAAATGACGCTTGCGGCTGACAGGTGCGAAATTCCGTGGGAGGTACTGCAAGCGGGATTGGGGGATCTTCTGTCAGTGGGTATTCGCGGAGTGCAGGCAAACAAGACCCGCCCGACTTTGTGGGCGGTGCCGAAAGTGGTGCATCCCGGCGCTACCTCAGGCGATGAGTCGAAGGAGCCTACCCCGGATGTTATTCAGCAAATCATAAATCTGCAAAAGGTTGATATATCCGACATCGCCGGCGGTCACAGGGTCACATTTTATGATTCAAAAGGTGCTAAGTCCTTCGAAGTCATGGATGGCACCGACTATACGCTCACCGAAGCGGACAAGGTGGAGATAGCGCAGCGTGCGGCAGAGCTTATTGATACAGAGCTGCTGTCCATGATCGGGGAGGTGTCGGAATGAGCGTAGAGCTTGAATCAGCGAAGCGGATAGGTGCGCTGACTCAAAAGATAAATACCACACTTGGCGAAAACTTTCCGACATTATCCGAGGCGGTACAGGCGGCGCTTGACGCTCAGCAAAGCAACGACGGGAGCTACGACGAGGGCTACAGCGCGGGCTATACCCAAGGTAAGCAGGACGGTCATAGCGAGGGCTACGAAAGCGGCAAGGCAGACGGAGTGCAAGAGGGGTACACAAACGGCGTTGCAGACGGCAAGCAAGCTGAGTATGATGCGTTTTGGGATGCGTATCAGCCCAATGGCGGTGGACTAACGCACTATAATGGTGCTTTTGCGGGGACAAGATGGACGTCTGAAACGTTTCGCCCCAAGTATGATATCGTGCCAAATTATGCGAACCTGCTGTTTTGGGCATCAGAGATGGAGATTGACCTTGCACAACATCTTGAAGATTGCGGAGTAAAACTCGACTTTAGTCAAACATGGACAGGTACACAGGCTTTTGCTTATTCGTGGTTTACACGTATAGGTGAAATATCGCTCAATGCAAACCGTAATTATACTTCAATGTTTGGCTTGGCCTCGAAACTCAAAACTATAGACAAATTTACTATGCGAGATGGAGTAAACATAAATAATGCTTTTGAGAATTGTACTGCATTAGAAAATATCATTTTTGATGGCGCTATATCTGTAAACGGACTTAATTTGCAGTGGTCTACACTTCTTTCGCATGACAGCCTTATGAGTATTATCAATGCTCTTGAAGACTATAGCGCAGATACAAGTGGAACGGCATGGACAGTCACAATCGGCGACAATATAGCAAAGCTAACCGATGAAGAACTTCAAATAGCTAAAGACAAAGGATGGACGGTGGTTTAACATGGTATATACTTATGAAATCGCGACAGAATACAATTTCCCAAACATAACGGTATACAAGTCTTTCAATGATGGCGTACATAACGGCTATCGCGTTAATTCAAACGATGGCTATGTAATGTATGATAAATCCGCAAATAACACAGAGCTTGACCCCGAAACTATGATGGAAGTGCCTGTAATATATTATTACAGGGTTATGCACTGCCCGCTTAATTATAACTTCGCTAACTTCACATGGGTAGCGGTGCCGCGCGACAGTGTAGACGAAAACTACATTTTCGGCGCTGGTTGAGGCTTACAAGACCGGTTCAAACTGGTCTACCTACGCCTCCCAATTCCACGCGCTGGAGGACTACACCGTGGACGGTACCACGACGGGGCGCTGGATGAGAGCAAGATATAGTTATCGGGGGTGAGGTGCCGCCGTAGGGCGCATCACGATGCGCCCGCCCAAACAATTACCACCGTTTTTTCATTTGACGGCATTTGTTTCGGAAACGGGCGATTCACAGCAGATGCAGTCTGCTTCGCCCCTACGGAATTCATCCTGGTATCACATGGCGGTAACCGTTTCGTGGCGGGCGGGGCAACCCCGCCCCTACGGATGCGTACCGATATAGCGTTGCGGCGGGGCGTACACGGGGGTAACGGTTTGGCGCACAAGAAAAAACCGCCCACGCGTGGGGCGAAAAAAGTAATTTAGGAGGCACAACATGACCATAGACCTAACACTTCTCATGAGTCTGCTGTCTGTAGTAATGACTATCGCTTCTTTTTTTATCGGACGCTTCACGGCATCACGAAAGCAGGGGCAGGAGAGTGGACAACTTTTGTCCGATATCGGGTACATAAAACGCGGTATGGACGACCTTAAATCAGAGATCAAGGAAGAACGCAATCACACAGAGAAAATGCAGTTTTCTATTGCTGAGCATGGGCGGGACATCAAAAGTGCGTTCGAACGAATAAAGAAGCTTGAAGAAAGTGTATCACGTTATCACGAACACGGAGGAAGTATATGAAAGGAATCGACGTATCGACGCTTCAGGGCAATATCGACTGGGGCAAGGTAAAGGCGGCAGGCTACGACTTCGCCATGATCAAGGCAACCCAGGGACGGGGAGAGGGCGCGGCGACGCGCCTGCTCCGTCGCTTCACTGACGGCAAGTTTAAACGCAACATAGAAGCGGCGGCAAAGGCGGGTCTTGCCTGCGGTGTGTACCACTATATGACCGCGCAGAGCGTAGATGAAGCGGCGGAGGAGGCGGAATACTTCTGTGCCATTATCGCACCGTATCGCGACCGCATCACTCTGTGGGCGGCTGTGGATGTAGAGAGTGAGATGTATTTATCGAAGATAGGCGCATATGAGCTTTACCGCATTGTCAGCGAGTTTATGACGTGCGTGAGGGAAAACGGCTTCAAGCCCATGCTGTACACCAATCCCAACTACATAAAGTATCGCTTCCCGGCAGGTGCGTTTGACAACTCCGAGATATGGCTTGCGCATTACGGTGTGGCAAAGCCTATGGCGGTGCCGAACACCCGCATTTGGCAGAAGGGCACAGACCGTGTGAGCGGTGTGGGCGGCGTTTGCGACGTGAACGAGGGCTACTTCTCGGAGGCAATACCGGCTATAGCGAAGCTGGCGGCGCTCGGCGTGATCGCG
>JAFUOH010000014.1 GCA_017482055.1 Clostridia bacterium | reverse complement strand
TGAATCAAGGATTCATCTACATCGTCGCCGTATTTTTTTCCGAAACCGATGCCTCTCCCAGAAACAATCTGTTCTTTTCCGTGCTCGTCCAAAACACAAAGATTATTATTGTTGATGGCTTTTATAACTTTCATATTTGTCCCCCAATCCTGAAAATAAAAAAGCCAACCTTAAGCACCCGTGCCGAAAGATATACAGAGGTGCAAAAAGTTGGTTATGCCCATACGGTAACACTCCAATAAAATTGCAATATATTTAATCCAATCATATTTTACATTAATTATTCGTATTTGTCAATAGGGTGGTCTAAAAAACGGCGATTTAGCTAAATGCAAGCCTGCACTTTGTGCAGATTGTACAAAATTAGTGGCATGAATTATTGGCTGTGGATAATTTTTTAAAAAAAGGGGTTGACAAATGAAAAAAATGGGTGTAGGAAAAGCCGTATTTTAGACATAAATAGTTTACAAATATTTTTTTTAAATAAACGAAAAAAGGGGAGCTTGTGCGATTGAAAAATCACACAAACTCCCCTAAAAAGTCGATTATTTAAGTTCAAATCCCATCCACACGGCGTTTTTGGCGTTTGGCATCTATTAAAATCGCACTATGAAAAATGGGTACAAAAAAGCCCAGAAGCCTTACGACATCTGGGTTTTTTGGGGTGGCATCCATTAAGGATGCACAATATGGTTGCGCGGGCAGGACTTGAACCTGCGGCCTCCGGGTTATGAGCCCGACGAGCTACCAACTGCTCTACCGCGCGATATCTGATTTTAGGTTTTGGTGCCGGAAACCGGGCTCGAACCGGTACGGGATATAAGTCCCACGGGATTTTAAGTCCCGGGCGTCTGCCAATTCCGCCACTCCGGCATTTTCCGTTACCTTTTTTGTACACTCTCTCATGAGCGCCTGTATATTATATCATATCTTTGCGCATTTGTCAATAGGTTTCGTGAAATTTGCAAAAATAAATTTCTTGCGGCGGATTTCTTCAAAAAATATATTGCAATAACAGAAAAAAGATGGTATAATTAAAATGAATAATTTTGCGCTGTTAATCGGCTGTAATTATTATATACTAAATCTTTGAATTTTATGAGGTCCGCATGGTATTTTCATCTACTGTTTTTCTGTTTATTTTCCTGCCCGCGGTTTGGCTTATCTATACGATCATACCGCCGCGATTTCTCGGTGCAAGGAATCTCATGCTTGCTGTTGTCAGTCTGCTCTTTTACGCTTACGGTGAGCCTGTATACATAATCATTATGCTGAGCTCCGTCATGTTCAACTGGGCGATGACTCTTCTCATGACAAAATGCAAGCCACGAGCACAGTCTGTCATATGCACAGCCTGTGTTGCCGTTGACCTCGCCGTGCTGGCTTTCTTCAAGTATATACCGTGGCTCGTATCTCTTGTCAACTCAGCGCTTTCCGTAGATATTCCGATACCGCCGCTGACCATTCCCGTCGGTATCTCCTTCTACACCTTCCAGGTACTCTCATACGTCGTTGATGTGCGCCGCGGTAAGACCGAGGCACAGCGCTCCTTCGGTGATCTGCTTCTGTATATCTCCTTCTTCCCCCAACTCATCGCAGGACCTATTGTCAAATACGGCGACATCAAGGAGCAGATCGCCGCACGTACCGTCACTGTCCAAGGCACAGCACTCGGTATTCGCCGCTTCATTTACGGTCTCTCCAAAAAAGTGCTCATCTCCAACACCGCGGCTATCATCGCCGAAGCGGCTTTCGGTGCGGACTCACCATCCTCACTGCTCGCATGGTCGGGTGCTATATGTTACTGCATTCAGCTCTACTTCGACTTCTCGGGTTACTCCGACATGGCTATAGGTCTTGCGCACATGTTCGGCTTCGACCTGCTTGAAAACTTCAACTATCCCTATTCCGCAGTCTCCATCCGCGACTTCTGGAAGCGTTGGCACATCTCGCTTACCTCCTGGTTCCGCGAATATGTCTACTTTTCCCTTGGCGGAAACCGCTGCGGCAAAGCACGCACCGCATTCAACCGCCTTATCGTATTCTTTCTGACAGGACTCTGGCACGGTGCAAACTTCACCTACATCGTATGGGGTATGTGGCACGGCTTGCTCATGATGTTCGAACAGGTTACTAATATCGAAAAATGGGCAAAGAAACCTGTTTTAAAGCCATTGTTCCATATTTACACTCTACTTGCGGTCTGCCTTGGATTTGTGGTATTCAATTCACCGAGCATGGGATTCGCCATTGACTATATCGCCGCTATGTTCTCATTTGCGGGCGCTCCGGGCGATGCCACCGCACTCTTTACCCCATACACCTGCATGATGCTTATCTTCGGCGTGATCTTCTCCCTGCCGATACTGCCCATGCTTCGCAAATTCATATCCCGCAGTGAAAAGCTCACAATGGTAGGTGAGACGGCAGGCTATGTCATCAGTCTTCCGTTGTTTATTCTCTGCGTGATGACACTTGCATCCACCTCGTTTAATCCGTTTATTTACTATATATTCTAAGGAGGAACGCATATGAAAAAAATAATGCTTATCATATACTGCGCACTCTTCCTTGTTCCTTGCGCATTTTTTTCGCTGGGCATGCTCATTCCCGGCGCCGCCGAGGCTGCCGAAGGAGGAGTGGAAATGCCCTCCCTTCTCACCGACACGCCCGTTATCACAATAAATTCCGATTTCGGAGATGAGTTCGAGGAATATTTCTCCAAGAGCTTTGCATACAGAAATAAGGTAGTAGATGTTTTCGCCGCTCTGAAGGCAGAGGTGTTCTCCGAGGGCAATGAGCAGGTAATAATGGGACAGGACGACTTCCTTTTCTTCGCCGACACGCTCCCTGACTACACCGGAAGCAATCTTATGACCGATGAGGAGGTCAATGCCGTCGCAGACGCGCTTCTTTATATGTATGAATACTCGACGGAGCGCGGTGCGGACTTTCTCTTTGTCTGCGCACCCAACAAGAACAGTATCTACCCCGAAATGATGCCCTCCCGCTACATTATGAACACCGAAAACCGTGACTTAGACCGCCTCGCAGAAGCGCTTAATGAGCGCGGAGTGCCTTATATCGACCTGCGCGATATTTTGAGCGCAGCAAAATCCGAACACCTTATATACCACAAGCGCGATACTCACTGGAATAACGAGGGCGCACGCATCGCCTTTGAGGCGATGGCAGACAAGCTCTCCTCTGACATCCCCAATTTTGATCTTTATAACCCCACTCCCGTGCGCAACCACGTCGGTGATCTCGACACCCTGCTTTTCCCCGACCGCGAGGTTTACGACGATAACGTAAGCTATGACTTCAAGGGCAAGTACATCTACACCACCGCCTATTCCACCCCCATGGATCTGCGAATTGCTGCCAGAGGCGGCGGTGTGGGAAAGCTTTTAATGTTCCGAGACTCCTTTGCCAATGCGATGATACCATTTGCGGCATCATCCTTCTCCGAGGTACGCTTTGAGCGCGCTACACCATACTGCGATAACATGAGTCTTGTTGACAGCTTTTCTCCCGACTATGTGATCGCAATGATAGCCGAGCGCAATCTACGTAATCTGATAGGCAATAATGATGAAATTGCCGATACAACCGATTAAGGAGATAGATTCATGAAAAAATTCAAACGACCGCTCAGCCTCCTGCTGCTGTCGTCACTGATACTTAGTACAGGAAGTACATTTAGCTCCTGCGGCGTTTCTCCGGAGGCCAAGAACCACGTATACGAGGATTTTGACGTCAAGGCGCATCTTGGACTGGAATTTCCCGCAGAAGCGTTCGATTTCGGCGAGCTTGGCACAACTTCCCTTACAAAGCCGGGGATAAAGCTCACCAACTGTACCCTTGACGAGCCGCAGACCTTTCCGATGACCGTCTACGGCAAGATGGATATTTACGAAACAACCACTTCACAGTATCCGTACAACACCCTTAAAGAAGGTACCCGTATCATCCTTACCGAGCCCGACGACAACAGTATATGGGCGGCGGTTTACGACATCAACGGCACACCGCTTGGATATACCAAGGAGGGTTTTCTCCATTCCGTCAGCGACGGAACGGTATTTTATGCCGAAGTTCCCGTAGAGACAGGTACGGCGCCTGACAACGCAGGTAATCTTGTTGATGCGTACTCTCACCTTGTGGATGTGCGCAAATATTTAAAGGTATATGAGTCCACCGATCCTTCAAACGAAGGAGTAGACCTGTCTCAGTATGACGTTAAAGTGTCGATGAAGCTCTCCACCTCGGAGACCTCCATCGGCGAGCCATTCTATAACAGCAATCTCTGCTTACTGCAGTATGATACACTGCAGAAGTTTATGAAAGCAATTGAGATCTTCCGACGCGACGGCTATACCGTGGTGATCTACGACGCATACCGTCCCACCTCGGTTCAGCAGCGCTGGTTCGATGTGGTACGGGTACACAAATGGGTAGCCGATCCCTCCCGCGGTATGGGCGGTATACATGACCGCGGCACTGCTATAGACATGTCGCTCATCGACTCGGAGGGAAACGAGCTTGAAATGCCAACCCCCATGCACACCTTCACCAACGATTCCGCCAGAAGCAGTGAGATAATGACCGATACCGCACGGGCAAATATGGAATACATGACACGCGTGATGGTTTCCTGCGGATTTACCTACATAAACTCCGAATGGTGGCATTTCCAGTGTGTCAACACCAAAAACTATCTTCCCACCGACCATCCCATCGACGATATCCCGCTCGTTCCCGCAGAGAATGAGCTTGTTAAATGAGGGAGGAGGTCAATATGAATACAACCGATAACAATATGGCAGTATCAAATACCGACGATAGCACCGTATTTATGTCCGTCCCCGCGCTTCCGCCGAATACCACCCCTCCCGCCGTTATACACGCGATCACCATCGTAAATAAATCGGATGAGCCGAACATCATGCGTATAATCGTCAAGCGCGATCTGTCAATGCCCATCAGGAGCTTCACCTTCAGATACCGCTTCTCTACCCTCCCGATATACGCACCCGACAGTGAGCATCTGTTCAGCACATTTACATACACGGAATCGGATATAAACACCTCTGAGCTTATTTCCATAAGCGGCAGTGTACCCGATGGACTCAAATACAGCGGATGCTCCGCATACATCTCCGAGATCGTGCTTGAAAGCGGTCAGGCGCTCACCTTTGATGCAGGTGAATATAAATATATCCGCCATCCCGTCAAAAAGCAGCGGCATGCACCGCAGACAAGCGCGGATACCGCATCTGCACAGGCAGTGGAAATGATAAAGCAAAGTACCGTTACAGAACCTGCTTTGCAGAAAAAAAAGCGTATCCGCCGCACTATCATTTTGACGGCACTCATACTCATGCTGATAGTCGAGGCTATCGGAGGAGTTTTCCTTTACCGTTATCTCGGAGTGCGAAACTCCGTGGATTCGCTTATAAAGGAAGAACGCTTCAACGAAGCCTATAAAATAGCGCAGGATTCCGAATATACGGGGCTCTTACAGCGTGTCTGCGAAAAGGCTTCTCTCCACTACTTCTCCGAGGGCGATCTTGAGTCCTCCTATGTATACGCATACGGCGCACCGAAGCCCTTCACAGATATGATTATTGATTATGCGGCACAGAGCGTTATCGACAACGAATCGGGCAAGATTAACGAAAACGCGTTCAGAGTCGCAAAAATGTCCGAGAGTGATGAAAAGTTCGACTCGATCATCCACACGATGGTCGGTATGCTTGAAGCACAGGGAGATTTTCCAAATGCCCTGCGAGTCGTCAGCGAGCTGCGTAATGAGGATGACCGCATCGCCTCTGAGGACACCATCTTTACAAACGCGTTCAGCTACTTTTCAAGCAACCACCGCTATTACGAGGCTGCGCTGTTTATCGACGATCTTGAAAACGTCACGACAGTCAACCGCTCAAAAGCGGAAATAATCGACTTTGCCCTTGATTGCTTTGCAAGCTCGCGTGACAATGCGGGAATTATTTATCTCGCGCACCGTTATCCCGAATACGCCGATGCTTCACTGGCACAGACTGAAGTGAAATACGAGGATGCAGGCGTGCGCGCAGAGCTTGAGATCGTCTATCCCATGCTTTCTGCCTCGCAGAAGCGCTCCTATCACGCCAAAACGCTTGCGCTTTGGAACGGCGAGCTGAAGCGTATAGAAAACGGCACGCTTGTCGGCACAGATATAACAAACGCGGTATCGGTGGAAACCAATGCCGATGTCACATTGGTGCTTTTGAATAACGGAAGTGTGATCACCATCGCCAATAAAGGTGCGGCAACTGCTTACACAATTCCGCAGTACAATGATGTGGTCGCAATAGCCCTTGGTGATACCCATGCCGTACTGCTTCACGAAAACGGCACGGTCAGCGTACATGGCGACAACTCCTACGGTCAGGCTGACACCTCGGCATGGACGGATATAGCCGCCATCGCCGCAGGACAGCGGTTCACCGTTGGTTTGAGGATCGACGGTACCGTAGTCGCGGTCGGTTCAAACACCTGCGGACAATGCGACACCGCTATCTGGCGCAATGTCGTGGATGTGGCGGCGTGCAATCAAAGCACCGTGCTGCTGTTTTCCGACGGCTCCGTCGAGGTACAGGGATATCGCTCACTGGGACTTGCCGATGTGGAAACGCTCACCGATGTCAAACGCATCGAAGCAGGCGGCGCAGCTATAGTCGCCGAGAGGACGGACGGTACTTATGTGCTGTATTCGGGTCAAACGGGAGGAGATCCCGGCGATCCCTACAACTGGCGTAATATTGATACATTTGATGTCGGACTTATGTGCATTGCCGCCATAGATAAGTCAAACGTGCTCTACACCGATGGCGAAGGGCTGCCGAGCTAAGATAGGAAAAGAAATATGGACGAAAAAACAAACAACACAGAAGAAGTAACCAAAGAAATAACAGAAGAAACACCCGAAGCACTGACGGAAGCCGTATCCGAGACGATATCCGAAGAAAAAACGTCTGAAGCTCCAAAAAAGCGCTTCCGAGTGCTGCAGATCATTATAGCTGCAGCGCTTGTGCTGATCTTAGCTTTCGGCGCACTCATCGTATGTGCCATAGCGCCGCAGAAAAGCGAGATCGGGGAGAGCATACAACTGAGATGCAAGCAGATACCGTTAATATCCGAGCTTTACACCGTTGAAACCGAGCTTTCCGGAATCGACGTAAACGCACTTGGGAAGCATGACATAAGCATATCCCTGTTTGGTTTTCTCCCGCTTAAGACAACGCTTGCGGTGTGCGATACCACGCCGCCTCGGGTCGTCACGCGAAACGTCATCATCCCGGCAGGCGGCGATATTGAGGCATCGGACTTTATAGACGAAGCCCTTGACAAAACGGCGCTGACCTATAGTCTCTCCTCCCTCTCCTCTACCGACTCCGGCGGGGACGTGATGCTCACCGTCACCGACGAGGGCGGCAACACCGTCTACGTCTCCGCCTCCTACAGCATCAGCGACAAGGTGGCAGACCGCACGTTTGAGCTTAGTATTACCGACGCACAGATCAAAACGCGCATGCTCAGCGAATTTCGCCTTGACCGCATCGACCTTACTGCCGTTGATGCAAGCGCCTGCGGAAGTTACCGCGTGAGCGGCGAGGTGGACGGTAAGACCTGTGTTTTCAAGGTAAACATCGTGGACACCATAGCTCCCACGGCATCGGTACGCGCCTTTGACCTGCTGCTTGGGCAGACGGTGGACATACAGGACATCGTCACCGATATTGTGGACGCCTCCGATGTCTCCGTGAGCTGCGAGCCCGAGCTGGACTTTACAGAGACGGGCAAGCGCGAGTATGCGTTCACTCTGACCGACGAAAACGGCAACTCCACCGAGTATTCCACGGTCATAAACATCCATGCCATGGCACCCTCCATCGTCATCGAGGCAGGTACCACCGCCGATGCGCTTGCCGCCACCATAAGTATGATGCTCGGTACTGACGAAGCGCTTCCGAGACTTTCCGACAGCTTTGATTACGCGTACCTCGACGTGGGTACTTATGAGGTGGAGCTGATAGGTGAATATTCAGAAATCCCCCTCGAAATAATCGTCGAGGACACCGTTCCGCCCGAATTTACACTTCGCCCGATAACAGTTTACACGGGCACCTCACTGCCGGCGGATGCCTTTGTTATAGGCTACACCGATTTCGCCGAAGTCAGCTTCAAATTCACCGATGAGCCCGATTTCGCAGTGGTGGGCAACTACATCGTCACGATCATCGGCACCGATGCGGCAGGTAATACCACGGAAAAGTCCACAACGCTCAAAGTATCACGCGACAACGTGCCGCCCACCATATACGGTGTCAAGAACATCACCGCCTATGAGGGAGACACCGTCTCCTACCGCAGCGGGGTTTACGCCATAGATGAAAAGGATGGCAGACTCACCGTAAAAGCGGACTCCTCAAAGGTCAACACCTCAAAGGCGGGTACATATTATGTAACATACACTGCTGCCGATACCGACGGAAACACTTCAACGGCAACCGCAACGGTGACGATCAAGGCAGTAACGACCGCAGTAGTCTACGAAAAAGCGGACGAGGTACTTGCCACCATCATAAACGGTTCCATGACCGACACACAGAAGGCGCGCGCTATCTATGACTGGTGTACGAGCAACCTTAAATATTCCACAAGCACGAGCCACTTGATGGGATATTTCAACAAGGCGGCGTATTCGGGCTTTACCCGTCACTACGGTAACTGCTACACCTATTACGCCGTGGCAAGCGCACTGCTTACGCGTGCAGGAATCTCCAACATCGAGATACACCGAAATGATCCGAAAAATCCGCACTACTGGAATCTTGTAAACATCGACGGCTCCTGGTATCATTTCGACACCTGCCCTCAGCCGGCACCTCACAAGCTGGAGGTATTTCTCCTGACCGATGCACAGGTAGGCGCCTTCAGTCTCGATTATTACTACAAATTTGCGGCAGGCGTATATCCCGCGACACCGTAAAATGAAAACGAAAGGAATATGAATAATGAAAAAGCTATCTATCCTACTCGCCCTCGCGCTTACATTCTCCCTCGCATCCTGCGGTGAGGTCACAGACCGAAGTGTTGACACCGGAAACGAAGATACCGACGGAGCTATCGAGTCTGTCAATACCACTGCCGATGAGACCGCCGCCAAAGAAGCTGACACCACTGCGCCGGAGGCAATCGAAACCTATACCGCAGTCCTCGACAACGGCACTACCGTTATCGTCGGCGGGGAAGCCGATATGTTTATCACGACGCAAGGCGAACCGCTTAATTATATGGAGGCTCCAAGCTGTATTCATGAGGGATTTGACAAGGTCTACACCTTCGACGGCTACAGTGTGACCACTTCTCCCGCCGCTGATAAGACACAGTATATTGCTGAGCTTTCGCTGCTCTCTGATGCGGTGGCTCTTGAAGGCGGTCTGATGATCGGAGGAAGCGCGTCCGATGCGGAAGCCGTGTTCGGTACCGAATATGAAGAACAGTTCGGCGTGAGAAAGTACACTCTTGAAGGTGCCACCGTATCCATTGTGCTCGACGGCGACACAGTAAGCGGTATAACCATATCATCTACGAGATCATAACTACAAAAGCCCATATATAAAACACAATACGGCACCTACACCAAGAAAAGCAATACCTACCGAAAGCGTGCGGCGATATTCCGCACGCTTTTTTTCGTTTCGGATACGGTATTCGTAATATCCCTCACGCTTATTTCTGCCGATAAGGCTTGCCGCGGTGTAGCCGAGCATATCAAAGCCGCCCAGTCCCGCTATCCATATAAGTCCCCCAACCCCGGCAAAAAGCGTTCCCGAAACCACAAAACAGTCGGACAGTCCTCCGACAAGCTCACGCACCGAGCCGCCTTCAAGCACTCCGCCACTGTATGCCGCAAGGGCAGATATCGCTAAACCGACACCGATACAGACTAAATATTTTCGTGCCGACTCACTCATTCATAATCCTCCGATATCTTTCATACTCTGCCAAATCACACATCACAAAATGCCCTTCAGCCGCCTCACGCAGTGTCGGAGTATCTTTACTGTAGTCATGCGCCGTGCGCGGATCATAGATCACGCGCCTGCGTTTTTTCTCATATATGGGGTCGGGCAGAGGTATTGCCGACAGCAGTGAGCGAGTATAGGGATGGAGTGGATTTCGGAACAACTCATCCGATGGTGCCGTTTCCACAAGCTTTCCGAAGTACATAACTCCGATACGGTCGGAAAAATATTTCACCACCGACAGATCATGAGCTATAAACATAATTGCCATTTTGAAGCGTCTGCGCAGATCGTTTAACAGGTTGATCACCTGTGCCTGAATCGAAACATCCAATGCCGAGATAGGTTCATCGGCAATTATAAGCTCGGGCTCCATGATTATGGCGCGAGCGATTCCTATGCGCTGTCGTTGACCACCCGAAAACTCGTGCGGATACCGCGCCGCGTGCTCTGGCAGCAGTCCAACAAGCTCCAACGTCTCATACACCCTTCGGTCGATGACCTTACGGTCACGCTCCCCTTTTATAATAAGCCCCTCGGCGACGATCTCTCGTACGGTCATACGCGGATCAAGAGAGGCAACAGGGTCTTGGAATATCATTTGTATGCGTGATGTGTCCCGCTTTTGGCGGGAAAGACGTTCAATGTTACGGATGGCTTTACTGTTTTCGGTAAGAGTTCCGCTGAGCGTTTCCTTGAGTTTACGCCGCTCCGCATCACTTTTAGCCGCCGCAAGACCTTCGCGGTACTGTATCCGCGCATGCTTCATTGCCTCACGATGAGAGCGTGTACCCGCGGCGATGAGTACACCGTCCAAATATATCTCCCCCGAGGTAGGTTCATATAGTCCGATGACCGTTCTGCCTGCGGTCGTCTTGCCGCAGCCCGACTCGCCGACAAGCCCGAATACCTCTCCTCGCTTTATATAAAAGCTGATGTCATCCACTGCGTGAAGCTCATTTTTGCCCGACTTAAAATATTTACAAAGGTGCTCTGCCCGCAGTAAAATATCATCGTTATCCATCCTCATCACCTCGGCTTTTTCTCATTCGCTCTATCCGATCAAGCACCGCGCGCGGCGGCGACACCTTCGGCGCATCGGGATGCAGCAGCCAGGTCGCCGCACTGTGAGTGTCGGATATTTTAAACATAGGCGGCTCCATTTCATAATCTATCTGCATTGCATAGCGGTTTCGCGGCGCAAACGCATCTCCGGGCGGAGGCGTTATCATATTGGGCGGCGTACATGGGATCGCCTCTAAAGCATCACTTGTGTCAAGATCGGGCATGGAAGCAAGCAGTGCCCAGGTGTAAGGATGGGCGGCACGGTAGAATATATCCTCCGCCGTACCTATCTCGACTATTTTCCCCGCATACATCACCGCCACACGGTCAGCCACATTTGCCACTACGCCCAAATCGTGGGTAATAAATATCACCGAAAGCTGCCGCTCACGCTTAAGTCTGTCGATAAGCTCCAAGATCTGCGCTTGTATAGTCACGTCAAGGGCGGTTGTGGGCTCATCGCAGATGAGCACATCGGGGTCCGCCGCCAGCGCTATGGCAATAACTATCCTTTGCCTCATACCGCCCGAAAATTCAAAAGGATACTGCTCATACCGTCTCCTCGGGTCGGGAATGCCCACCTCATCCATAAGCTTCAATGCGCGTTCCTTGGCTTCCTTCTTTGAGAGTTTATTTTTTAGTATCATTGCCTCGGTGAGCTGTTTGCCTACTTTAACTATCGGATCAAGGCTCGACAAGGGATCCTGAAACACCATGGCAAGCTTGTTTCCGCGAAGTCTGCAAAGCTCACGCTCGGACATCCCCAAAAGATCATTCCCGTCGTAAACTATCTCCCCACGTTCTACCCTCGCGTTTCCCGCGAGGATACCGAGTATCGCTTTGGAGGTGACGGATTTGCCCGATCCCGACTCGCCCACAATGGCAAGGGTCTCGCCCTTTGCCACGTCAAAGCTGACACCGCGCACTGCTTGGACCTTGCCCGCCTCGGTGCGGAAGGATACGCACAGGTCTTTTACCGAAAGTTTCGGTTCCATTATTCCTCAACTCCTCTCGCACGTGGGTTGAAGGCATCCCGAAGTCCGTTTCCGAACAAATTGAATGAAATAAGCAACAGCGAAAAATACAGAGCAGGAAAAAGCATAGCATGAGGTGCGGCGGTCATTGAGGTCTGTCCCTGCGACATTAGTGTACCGAGGCTCGTACCCACAAAATCGCTCAGATTGATTATACCGAGATAGGAAAACGTGGTCTCGGAGCTGATAACACTCGGAATAATAAGCGCACAGCTCGTCACAAGCGTTCCGAGGGAGTTTGGAAAAACATGCCTCCATATTAACCTCCCGTCCGAAGCGCCGAGAGTACGTGCGGCAAGTACAAATTCCTGTCCCTTAAAGCGGTAGAACTGCTTTCGTGTCAGCGCCGCCATTCCGATCCATCCCGTCAGCACAAAGGCGAATAAAAATGAGCCCACAACGCCTACATTTTTGGCTAAATGAAGCTGAAACAGCGTTGCGACCACGATAAACGGCATTCCCGACAAAATATCGGCGATGCGGTCGAGAACAAGGTCGGTATTGCCGCCGTAATACCCCTGAATAGCACCGTAGATCATGCCCACAGTAAGGTTTATCGCCGAAACAATAAGCGCAAATGTCAATGAGAACCGCGCGCCGAGCCCGATCGCCGAAAACAGATCCTGACCAAGCGAATTGGTGCCGAGAGCAAACATCGGCGCATGCCCGTTTGCATAAATATAATAGTTGTAGTAGCAGACGCGGCATTCCAACGCACCCGCTTTTTTTATACTGTAAATATAATTGCCGTCGTCACCGTCTATACGCAGGCTGTCATAGGGAGCACCCTCGGAGGATTTATCGGTTGAATAGGCAGGAATAAGCCGATCGTCAGAGTCATAGAGCGGTGTCCCCTTCGAATCGCTGACCTTATACCATATATTCGGTGCTGCGGTGATACCTCCGATATCCTCTTTTTTCACATAAGGATAGATGATCTGCAGACCCGTCCTGTTCTGGTACTCCTGAATTTTTTGAAATTCCGTTTCGCTCATCACGCGGAACACGACGCCTGTTTCAAAATATTTGTTGACACGCAGCTTGTAGGTGACCGTTCGCTTTTCCTCACCTCGGAATTTTGTCACCGTCTCTTCCTCGTCCATTATACGAATAACAGGATCCATTCCCGTCTCCTCGCCCATGGCACGCAGTGCGGCAAGCTGTGTCTCATTCTGCCCCGTGCGGACGGTTCCGCCGTCAAAAAGTCCGATACCGAGACGTGACACAGCTTCGATATAAGGGGGATACCCCGTGTAGACCGTGTCCTTATCGGTTATTTTATATGGTGACAGCATGGGTGCAAGAATGGCGTACAATACGAGAAACAGTATGATATACGCCGCGATGACCGAGGACTTGTTTTTGCGAAATCTCGAAAGAGCATCGAAAAAGTATCCTCGTCCGCCGACGGAAAGTGCTTCCGTTACCTCTTGCTTGCCTATACCTATGACGGTGAACTTCTCCCTTGGAATATTTTCATGGTTCATCTTATTCCGATCTTCCCTCCGTCATTTTTTCGAGCCTATGCGTATGCGGGGGTCAACAAAGCCATAGCTGATGTCCACCACGATGCTCGCCGCAAGCCCTATGGCAGTGTAAAACACCGTCAACATAATAAACATGGGATAATCCCGACCGTTTATGGAGTTGATATAAAGACTGCCCACGCCCGGAACGGCAAATATCTTTTCGATAATAAACGAACCGCTCATAATACCGATAAAGTTGCCGAAGATTGCGGGAAGCACTACAACCATGCAGTTTTTGAGCCCATGACGCATGGTCGCCTGAGTGCGTGTCAAGCCCTTAGTGCGTGCAAGCAGCATAAAGTCGCTTGTCAACACCTCAGTCAGCTCCGCGCGAGTCGTACGGGTAAAGCTTGCGATGACTCCGAGTGACAGAGACAGGATAACTGGCAGCATACTTACAAACATCTCGGGTGAAAAATAATCCGTACCGGATTTCACGAGAAACGGCAGAAGTCCCCACTTATAAGAAAGGAAATACTGTATAAGAAATGCGTACACAAATGACGGTACCGAGATACATACCATTGTGGCGGTGGAGATGGTGTGGTCGATAAAGTTATTTTTGTTGGTAGCGGCGATGATGCCGAGCAGTATACCGATGGGGATGCTTAGCAGTATAGAATATAGATTGACTATCATCGTCGCCGGCAGCTTGCTTGCGAAGATCGCCGACACCTCCTGCCCCATATACAGCTTATCGCTGACTCCCCAGTCCCATTTTGTCAGGACATTTTTAAGAAATATCCCAAACTGCACAAGATACGGCTTATTGTAGCCCTGCGCCTCGCGTCTTGCCTCGATGACCTGCGTGTGAATGTCGCCCGGAGGAAGCTCGGCAGGCGGAAGCATTCTAACAAGCACAAAGCACATCCCCGTGATGATAAACAGTGTCAGAAGCATTAAAAACAGCCGTTGTATGACATATTTTATCATGTTCCCACACCTTAATACTTTATCTCACCGCCGACGGATGCCACGTATTCCGCCCACTCGGTGTCATTGTAGTTATAGCAAAGATAAGCGATTCCGCCGCGTCCAAGCACAGGATTGTATTCATCCACCACATAATACGCCTGCTTTGACAGCAGGGTCACCGCCGCATCCTGAAGCATGGGAATATAGTCAAAGGTACGGAGCACTGCGCCTTCAATAGCCGCAAGTACCTGAAGCCTTGTCGCTACATCCGCCATGCCCTCACCGAAATTGTATGCCACATTGTCAACGGTAACAAACTCACCGTTCAGCGCATCCGACCACTCATGAAGGCTCATGGTAACATCCCGCATGATCTCACTTTCTCCCGCATGCGCCACATTCACATTAAGCGTGAGGCTAACGGAATCGGAATCAAACCACAGCGCATCATACTGATAGCTTGGATTTACATAAAGGTCTGTCAGTGAAAACGGGTCGAGCACCGAGCCGCTCCAGCCGCCGAGTACCGTGTCCGATAGTCCTGCCTTGATCTTGTTTGACCATTCGGTTCCGTACGGCGCGGACTTGACAAATCTTATCCTGTTTTCAAACGGAGTACCTGTCGTGACCTGCGCCATTTTTTCATTTAGATAATCAACTGTACGAGTCATAAAGTCATTGTCCGCAGACATGCAGTATTCGATGGTAACTGTCTGATCGGAGATGCCGTCACCGTTTTTATCGGTGATATACCCTGCGGCGACCGCTTGATCGAACGCCTCACCGTAAAAGCCTCTCGCAGTCTCGGGATCGTAGCCCGTGATAGAAGCCACAGCCTCATCAAGGCTCTCGTATTCCGACACGTCCACGCTGTAGAAATCGCACAGCACCGATTTTGCCGCTTCGGTATCACGGTAGCGCAGTTGATTCTCGGGGTCATAGAGATAGGAGCTGCCGATAAGTCCCAAGGCGCCCGAGCGGGCAGGCGAGATGGTGGATGCAAACAGCTCTTTGTCATAGGTCAGCGCCACGGCTCGACGGAAGGTCTCAAGGGTCATGGTCTCAAGATCGAGCTTTGATGCGTCAAAGCTTCCGCTTGCCTCACGGCTTTGTATGGCTTCCATGCTGCCGTTGAGAATAAGGAAAAACACTGTCTCGCCCGGGGTGGCATGGGCAAATTCGCTGTTCTTGTAGGAGGCAAAATCATCAGCCTGTAGAGTGTAGGTCATAAGCTCCCCCTTCAAAAACATCAGCTTGGCAGTCGCCGCCTCGGCGACCACCTGCGTGTTGACGGCGGTGGTCTGATACATTGGACGCTCCTCGCCGCTTACGGGATCAACAAAGCTGTGCTTGCCGTCGGTATAGCCATACCACTCGGTGTTGCGCTCAAATCGCATGGATTTATCCTTCTGAAAGGAAACGAGCTTGTATGGACCGTAGGACAAGGTAGTGTCGGCGCTTGTGTTGTAGCTTGAAAACCACGCGTCACCGTCTTTTTTAAGACAGCGCTCGTACAACTCCTCGTTTACTATCCAGTTGCTTGTGAGATTGTATAAAAGTCCAAATCCCGCAAGAGATTTTGACAATACCAGCGTGATCTGATGCTCTCCCGACTTGTAAAGCCCCACCGTGCTGTAGTCAATATTATCGGGATACGTCCACTGAACGCTGATCTCATCCGAAAACCGTTCACGTGCGGTGTCCGCGTTCTCGCCCCGCTCCATGGCAGCGGACATGAAGAAATCGTACATTTCACGCACGCTCATCCCCGAATCCGCAACCTTATTCTCGGCAGCAGCCCATGCGTGTGTTTCATCGCTGTATGCCTCTCCGAAGGAAGCAAACCAGTTGATGTGCGCCGCTGAATCACCGTAAGCCGACACGAATTCCTCCGCATCAAAAAGCCCCTCGGTCTCCATTACGTCCTCGGCAGTAAGAGTGACGGTCTGTCCTTGACTTGCGTACGCCTCCGCTCCCGCGATGCTGAAATTGCCCGCATAATAGTCGGATGCGCGATAATTAAGCAGCTCGGGGTCAAGCAATCGCTGCATAGAATAAACATAGGTGTCAGCATTTATCGGCGTACCGTCCTCCCATCTCGCATCGGGATTCAAGTCGATGGTGTATGCATAACCGCTTACCGCCGTTTCGGGAATCCCGAACTCGGGGTGCTCCGCCTTGATCTGTACTGTTACATCAATAGGTTCACTCGCCGCCATTTCGGGAATCACTTTGTAGCTCGTAAACGGTTCCTTACCCTCCACAAAATGCTTTTCGTCGTTGAATACAAGCGAATACAGACCCATACGCAGATAATCCGCAGGGTAGCTGTCGGTAGTAGTCTCATAGGTGTGCGGATTCCAGTTTGCCGCCATGGTGGAGACATAATCGTTGTAGGTATAGTTCTCCCCATTACCGGTTACACCGCCGCGACTGCATCCTGCAGCGCACAGAGTTATACAAAGTGCGATCAATAATGAAATATATCTTTTCATTCGGTTTTCCTCCGATAAAAATCGTGTTATCGGTAATTATTCTGTCCCGAAAATCTCGTATGATACCAAATGTGCGATATAATTGACATAACGGCAAAAATAATGTATAATATTATTATGGATCAAAAACGAAAGAAGTGATTACACAAAATGAAAATTACCGTTATCGGCTGCGGAAGATGGGGCAGCTGCATCGCTTGGTACCTCGACCGATTGGGGCATGATGTCTCACTCTACGGCAGAAGCAGCTCGGAAAATATGAAACGGCTCATAGAAGAGCGAAAAAATGAATATATCGTACTTCCCGACTCGCTTACGCTTACATCGGATATTAAATCCGTCAACCATTCCGACACAATAGTGATCTCGATCAATGCGCAGGGACTCCGCGCGCTCTGCGGTGAGCTGAGAGCGTTGGATATACGCGGCAAGACCTTTGTTCTTTGCATGAAAGGTATCGAAAATACCACCTGCAAGCGGCTTTCCGAGGTGGTATCGGAAGAACTGCCCGAAAACCAAGTGGCAGTTTGGCTCGGTCCCGGTCATGTAGAGGAGTTTTACAAAGGGATACAAAACTGTATGGTCATCGACAGCGATAATGCAGCGGTAAAATCCGCGCTCATCGACGCTTTCTCGGGCGGGATCATACGCTTCTACTACGGTGCCGACCTTGTCGGAAACGAGATCGGCGCCGCGGCGAAAAACGTTATCGGCGTTGCCGCAGGCATGCTTGACGGACTCGGCATGACCTCATTAAAGGGTGCGCTCATGTCGCGAGGTGCCCGCGAGATCGCACGGCTTATCAAAGCCTGCGGCGGAAACGAGCTGTCAGCCTACGGTCTCTGCCACCTCGGAGATTATCAGGCGACCGTGTTTTCCGAATACAGCCACAACCGAGCCTTCGGTGAGTGCTGCGTCAAAGGCGAGGACTTCGGAAAGCTGGCGGAGGGGTATTACACAGTGCCCGCCTTGATTAAGATGGCGGATGAGTACTCGGTTGAGCTTCCCATCTGTCGGGCGGTGTATGATGTGCTGTATCTCGGTGTAAAACCGGGTATTGCGCTTATGCAGCTTTTCGACAGATCGCAAAAGCTGGAGTTTTAATGTGAAAATGACGGATTTTTTGACAAAATTGTATATATATATTGACAATCCGCTGTTTTTATCGTATAATGGTAGTGTAAATATTTTTATTAATTATCGCTCATGCGAAATAAACGGAGGATAACTATCATGGGAAAGTTTGTTGTTAAAGAAACCGCATCCGGCGTAAAGTTCGACCTCGTTGCAGGTAACGGTCAGGTCATTGCCACCAGTGAGGTCTATAATGCCGAGGCTTCCTGTCTTAAGGGCATCGAGAGTGTAAAGAAGAACGCTCCCATCGCTAAGGTCGAGGATCAGACCGTTGAGCCCATCGTGGCTGCAACCTGCCCCAAGTTTGAAATGTACACCGACAAGGCAGGCGAATATCGCTTCCGCCTCAAGGCACGCAACGGTGAGATCATCGCTACATCCGAGGGCTACACCGCAAAGGCAGGCTGCGAAAACGGTATTGAGAGCGTAAGAAAAAATGCTCCCGAGGCTGAAACAGTAAAAGAATAATTACAGCGATCAAGGGGGCTGTTGCACTAAACGTATAATGTGTATAACACCATAAACTCGTAGGGGCGCATCACGATGCGCCCGTCCATTCGGTATGATTTTACCGTTCGGACGGGCGAAGCAGACGAAGTCTGCTGTGAATCGCCCCTACAGGT
>JAFUOH010000013.1 GCA_017482055.1 Clostridia bacterium | reverse complement strand
ATTGAAATCGAGCTTGCCTTGCGTGACGAGTTGGAGAAGCTGCTGACCTGCCTTGAAACGGTGGATGCGGCTTCTTAACCCCCGAAATTGTAAACAATTTTCAAAAATATTTAGTCCTTACTTGACAGCGGCTGATGACGGTTGGTCGGGTACGAATTTCGCAAGACCTGCCTTTACGGAGATTATGGAGCTTGCGGAGGCGGGACAGATTGGAACGCTTATCGTAAAAGACCACTCCCGCCTTGGACGTAACCGCTTGGTCGTTGGACAACTTCTGGAGGAAGAATTTGACCGCCTCGGTGTTCGCTATATTGCCATTCTCGACAATATCGACACATCAAAGGGATTGAGTGATTTTCTTCCGGTGCAGGATTGGTTCAACGAGATGCACGCGAAGAACACCTCTCAGAAGGTGCGCGAGGTATTCAAGCACAAGGGCGAAGCGGGTATTCCTCTGACTACGGGATTGCCTTACGGCTATATGAAAAATCCCGAAAATCCGAAGGAATGGCTAATCGACGAGCCTGCTGCAGAGGTGGTACGCAAGATATTCGCTCTTTGTGTGGAAGGTTTCGGACCGACGCAGATCGCAAAGAAGCTGACCGAAGAAAAGATACCGACACCTACGGAGCATTGGATCAGCGTAGGGCGTAAATGTTCCGCCCCGCCCGCTGTTCCCGGAAGGTGGGTAGCAAGAACGGTTGCAGACCTCTTGGAGAAGCAAGAGTATGTGGGAGATACGGTCAATTTCCGTTACACCACCAAGTCTTTCAAGAACAAAACGAGGGTACACATTCCCGAAGAAAATTGGAAGATATTTGAGAATACTCACCCTGCCATCATTGACCGAGAAACCTTTGCCATCGTCAAGGAGCTTCGCCAACACAAGCGCAGACCCACTCGCGGAGGAAATGTCAGTATGTTTTCGGGTATCGTATTCTGTAACGATTGCGGAGGCAAACTCTATTATTGCACGGCGAAAAATCTTACGCACGAGCAGAATTGGTTTACCTGCTCCACATCAAGACTCAACAAGGATAACTGCTCCGCGCATTTTGTGCGAGAGATATACCTTGAGCAAGCCGTCCTGCAAAGTATGCAACGTGTCTTTTGGTACGTGCAATGCTTTGAGAGAAAGTTTGCCGAGCAGATGCAAAGCCGTTCTATCGAGGAAAGCCGCAAGGAACTATCCAAGAAAAGACGGGAGCTTGAAAAGACCGAAAAGCGAATAGCCGAGCTTGACACACGTTTTATGCGTATTTACGAGGACAACCTATCGGGAAAATTGTCCGATGACCGTTTCGCTCAAATGTCCAAAATGTATGAGGATGAGCAAGCGGAAAAGAAAAAGCTTGCCGAAACACTTCGCACAGAGATTGAAGCGGGCAAGCAGCAGACGGATGATATTGAAAAGTTTATTGCCAAGGTCAAGAAGATAACCGAGGTTAAGGAGCTTTCTCCCGAACTTGTCCACGAGTTCGTTTCCAAAATCGTAGTCCACGCTCCGTACCGCAAGGATAAACGCAGACATCAGCAGATTGATGTGTATTATCACGGTGTCGGCATCGTCTATATCCCCACGGCTGAGGAAATAGAAGAAATGTTCGAGGAGCATTTGGAAGATGTGAAATGGGAACGAGAACAAGAAGTTAATATAAAAGAGAAAACGGCATAACCGAAACCTCGGTTACACCGTATCTCATTCTTAGAAAGGGCGCTCTTGGGCTATCCTACCTGCTTTATGGTAGGTAGCCCAAGCGACGGTTTTTGTTTTGATCGGTTATTAGCCAAGTTTAGCGTAGTTGACCTTTACACCGGGGCCCATAGTCGAAGCGACTACGCAGCTCTTGATGTACTGACCCTTGGTTGCAGCGGGTCTTGCCTTGATGATAGCGCCGAGAAGAGTATTGAAGTTCTCGGTGAGCTTTTCCTGACCGAAGGAAGCCTTGCCGATGGGGCAGTGGATGATGTTGGTCTTGTCGAGACGATACTCGATCTTACCTGCCTTAGCTTCGGTAACAGCCTTGGCAACATCCATGGTAACGGTACCAGCCTTGGGGTTAGGCATGAGGCCCTTAGGACCGAGAACCTTACCGAGACGGCCGATAACGCCCATCATGTCGGGAGTAGCGATGATGATGTCGAAGTCGAACCAGTTTTCCTGCTGGATCTTTGCGACATAATCCTCAGCGCCTACATAGTCAGCGCCTGCTGCTTCTGCTTCCTTAGCTCTGTCGCCCTTAGCGAATACGAGCGTGCGTACAGTCTTACCTGTACCGTTGGGGAGTACGACTGCACCGCGAACCTGCTGGTCAGCGTGGCGGGAGTCAACGCCCAGACGAACGTGTACTTCTACAGTCTCGTCAAACTTTGCCTTTGCAGTCTGGCAAACGAGAGCCAGTGCTTCGTTTGCATCATAAAGCTTGGTCTTTTCGATGAGCTTTGCGCTCTCGACATATTTCTTTCCTGTGCTCATTGTAACTCCTCCTTATTCCTCGACAGTGATACCCATGCTGCGCGCGGTACCTGCGATCATGCTCATCGCAGCTTCAAGCGAGCCTGCGTTGAGGTCGGGCATCTTGGTTTCTGCAATCTGCTTAACCTGATCCTTGGTGAGCTTAGCTACCTTGGTCTTGTTAGGTGTAGCGGACGCGGACTCGATGCCGCATGCCTTCTTGATAAGAACGGGAGCGGGGGGAGTCTTGGTGATGAAGGAGAAGGAGCGGTCAGCGTAAACTGTAATAACTACAGGAATGATGAGACCGATGTCCTTCTTGGTTCTTTCGTTGAATTCCTTGGTGAATACCGGAATAGCAACGCCGTACGCACCGAGTGCGGGACCTACAGGGGGAGCAGGAGTAGCCTTTCCTGCCGGCAGCTGCAGTTTAATGTAACCTGTGATTTTCTTTGCCATGATAAATGCACCTCCGTATTGTGGTAGCAGGAGATCCCTTCGGGACTCCTAATTAGATTTTCGGGAGAATTTTTAGTGGTTTTCTCCCTCCCACGTATTGAGGAGAATATCCTCACTCGTTCACAAGAGAAATCGCATCCGTATCGAGCTCGAACGGAGTGTCTCTTCCGAACATATTGACGAGTACCGTGACCTTCTTCTTGTCCTCGGAAAACTCCTTGAGTACGCCGCGCGTTCCCTTGAGAGCTCCGTCCTTGATCTCGACGGTATCATCAATGTTAAAGTTGATAACGACCTTGGGAGCAGCGGCTTCGATGCCCATTGCGGCAACCTCCGCCTCCGTAAGTGCGGTCGGCTTGGATCCCGGTCCCACGAAGCCTGTAACGCCGCTGATATTTCTGACGACATGCCATGTTTCGTCAGTCATTACCATTTTTACAAGCACATAGCTCGGGAAGATCTTTTCCTCGACCTCTTTTTTGGTCTCGTTATCAATATAGGTTTCCACGGGAATGCGAATGTCAACTATAACATCCTGAAGCCCGCGGTTTTCGACGATTTTTTCAAGGTTCGTCTTGACCTTGTTTTCGTAGCCGGAGTAGGTATGAGCTACATACCATCTTTTTTCGCCGGTTGCGTCGTACAGATCGCTCATTTCTGATTCTCCGTATCGTTTATCTTATATAAGATTTCCGAGTGCGCGAAGACCTTCGGTGAATACTACATCAAGCACACCGATAACTGCGCCGACGACTACGACCGTGACCGCTACGACAACTGTGTTTCTGAGTGTATCCTCTTTGGATGCCCAGGTAACCTTGTTGAGTTCAGCCTTGTACTCACGGAAGAACTTGGATATACGAGCGCCGATGGAAGGCTTGTCCTTCTTTACGGGCTTGTTCTCGGTCTTCTTTCCCTGAGCCTTAGCTTCGGTTTTCTCGATTTCCGCCATAGTAGATCCTCCAATCGTATTATCTGCGGGCGATAATTATGCCCGTGCAGAGATTTATTGATTACTTAGTTTCCTTGTGAAGGGTATGCTTGCGGCAGAATTTGCAGTACTTGTTCATTTCAAGTCTGTCGGGGTCGTTTTTCTTGTTTTTCTTTGTGTCGTAGTTTCTCTGCTTGCATTCGCTGCACGCCAGTGTGATCTTAACTCTCATTTCGGCACCTCCCGATTAGATTATGCGAGGGATAACCCGCGCATTTAGAATTGCGATCGCGTCGCTGCCACATGGCTGCAGGCGACTCTTTCGCGTACCTCCCTCCCGAAAAGCGATATCCTTTCTGCTCCGATCTCGCGGCGAAATCCGCGCAAAAAAAGAACCCTCTCGCAGAGGTAAAATCATTTTACCACATCCGAGCGGATTTGTCAAGTGTTTTCGGGATATTTTTTGAAAATTTTTCGAAATTATTTCAGAAGATCGGGAAAGCCGCGAAGATGGTGATGCGCAGCGTCCTTTATACGGGAAATACTGTCCCGCCGTGCAAAGGATACACGGCGGGAACATACTATTTCTTTTTTAGGTTACGCCGCATAGCGACAAAGAGCGCGATTATGGCTCCGAGCAAAACAAAGGAAGATATGATGAACCCATCAAATGGAAAGACTGTTATTAAAAACGTGTAGGCGATATGCGGCATGATGTCTGTCTCCGATCATGTAGTAATTTTGTCGTTATGCTGTTTAGACGGATAAAACAGTAAAAAGTTCCGTGTTTTTTTAAAATCTGCGTTGTTTTTTGGTGCGGACTGTTCGGATAAATATAAGGACCGCGATATAGCCCGCAACAGCGACACCGACCGTAACAGCAATGACCTTGAACGCGGTAGTTTCGGTGAAGCCGCTCACAAGATCAAGCACGTACAAAATATTGTCGCGGTTGACGCTGTTTCGGGTGACAAGATCATATGTACCGAGATTCACGCCGTTGTAGGTTATTGTCAACTTTCCGCCGACCTCCCCCTCGCTTACGGGGGCGGTGAAGGAATCGTGATCAAGTGTCCACTCGATGTTGATATCCTTTTCAAGGTCAAGCCCGGTTGGAAGATACAGCTCCACATTCTCCGACGGGAACAGCGTGACATAATCCACTCGGCTCGACAGCTTGACCGGGATCTCGCAGACCATGTCGGAGGTGGTGAGCAGCTTGGTGTAATCGTAAGCGTTGTACGCCCACTTAATAAGGTCTGCAGCTTCGGTGTATGAATAGATATAATCATCGTCTGAGGATGCACCCATGACGGCGACCACATAGGTAAGGCCGTTTCGATGTCCCGTAGTGACAACACAGCTTCCGCCATTCGGGGTATAGCCCGCGTTAAGTCCGCGTGGGATGTTCCAGATGTACTTGTACTCCATGTGGGTGGAGAAGTAGTAGTTCTTATTGAATATAGTACGCTGACCTGCCTTATTGTTGGCGGGGATCACAAACTTCTCCACAGAACCCATCTCACATATGGGGGCGGTCTTGTATGCATATGTGGCGATGATCGCTACATCGCGGGTGGTAGTTACCATGGCGGGATCGTCCATGCCCGTAGGGTTCGTATAGACGGTGTTTACTGCTCCGATCTCCTGTGCCTTTTCGTTCATGAGTGCCACGAACGCTTCGATGCTGCCGGCCACCTCGAATGCCAGTACATTTGCAGCATCGTTGGCACCTCCGCAGATCAGCGCATACAGGAGTTGTTCTACCGTCAGCACCTCGCCGCGCTTCAATGCGATATTGCTGCCTGTTACGCCGACGATGGCGCCCGCTTCAACCGTTACCTCACGACTGAGATCGTTGCCGAGGGCTTCCACCGCAACAATTGCAGTCATCAACTTGACAGTGGATGCGGGGGGGATGATCTTGTCCGCATCCAGCTCGTAGATATAACGGTCGTTTTCAATATTATATACTATAGCGGTCCCCACATTTTGGAGAACCGGCGGTTCAAGTACGCCTTTTTCATCGGCAGTGGTATCTTCCGCCGCAACGGGTAAAATGAGCGAAAGAGTGCATATCGCCGCAAAAACGGCACAAAAAATGCGTTTTTTCATGTTTTCCTCTGCTTTGCCTGTTATTTTTTAAAATAAGCGAGTGTGCGTTCTATATCGCGGTGTATCTGTTTGCAAAGCGCCTCCACGCCTTCGAATTTCATCTCATCGCGCAGACGGCAATGGAAGGATACTCGAATGTCCTCGCCGTAAAGCCAGCCGTTATAGCCAATGATATGGGTCTCGCAGTTGATCTTATGAGAATCATTCTCAATGGTGGGGCGGATGCCTACATTGGCGACGCCCGGGAAGGTCTCGCCGACGATATCCACGAGGCATGCGTATATTCCGTTTTTGGGAATGACATATCCTACGGGAAAATTCTGATTGATGGTGGGGATGCCGATGGTACGTCCGAGCTGTTTCCCGTGCAAAACCGGAGCGGTGATAAAAAACGGATGTCCGAGCAGCGTCGCGGCACCTTCCATATCGCCGTCCTCGACAAGAGTACGTATAGCGGTGGAGCTGACAAGCTTTTCACCGATATATACCGGCGGCACGACGATGCAGTCTCGCGGCTGCATGAGTTGGCGTAAGGCTTCGTTGTCGCCGCTGCCTCCCGCTCCAAAACGGAAGTTAAAGCCGCACACAGCGCAGACAGCGCCGCATTTTTCTATAAGCAGTTCTTTAACAAAGCGCTCGGGTGTGAAGCCCCGCACCGCTTGAAATTCCTCTAAAAATGCGAAATCAACGCCAAGGGAAGCTATAAGCGCCAGCTTGTCACGTGTGGAGGTGATACAGCGCGCATCGGGCTTATTCGGAAGCGCTGCCGTACCGTCGGCAAATGTCCACACCGCGGATTTTATGCCGTGTGCCTTGGCGTAAGCCACCGCCTCACGAATAAGCGCCGCATGACCTGCATGTACGCCGTCGAAATTGCCTAAAGCTACAGAAAGAGGAGAGACGGCGCTCTCCTCTTTTTGCATTTTGTGAAGATCATATACGTCCATAAGACTTTAAACACCCAGGTAATTTTTCACAAGTGTGTTGAGAAGCTCGTCACGGTCGATACGGCGTATCAGACTGCGCGCGTTCTTATAGTTCGTAATGTATGTGGGATCCTCCGAAAGGATATATCCGACAAGCTGATTTATCGGGTTATAGCCCTTTTCACGGAGAGCCTCGTATATGGTGATGAGAGTGCGTCTGGTTTCGTCCTCGCGTTCATCCGGCACAGTGAAGGTTATGGTCTTCGACTTATCGGAGTACGCCTGCGACTCTCTGTTCTCGGTTTGCATCGGCATTGGGATCAGTCCTTTCTCGGGGTGACAAACGTCGTGAGTATTCTCAGCGGCATTTTTCGCTTCTTTTATCCTGTGTATATATGATACACCAATCGCCAAAAAAATGCAAGAGAATTTTGACTTTTGTAAGATAAATGTAATCTATTAAAAATTCTTAAAATCGATCGGTACAGCAGCCGCAGGATGATCTTTATTGCCGAGGCTTCCTTTTCACGGCACTGTTTTTTAATGCCGAACCGCCTTTTGCGCCTTTCTTTATAGGCTTGGATCTATATTCGGTGCGGGTATCTTGTGCAGACCTGCCTTTGGCGGACTTTGCACCTCTGCCCTGCGGCTGTACATGTTTAGCATTACCGCCGCGCTCGGGCTTCACGAGGCAGTCGGGGTCGAATCCGATCAGATCCTCCCGTCCGCAGGCACGGAGCGCTTTACGCACCATAGGTGCGTTTTCATGACGGTTAAACTGCAGAAGTGCGCGTTGCATCTGCTTTTCCTCGTAGTCGCGGGCACAGTATACGGGCTTCATGGTAAGCGGATCGATTCCGGTATAGTACATGACCGTGGAAGCGGTGCCGGGGGTGGGATAGAAGTCCTGTACCTGCTCGGGCGCATAGCCCCATTTCTTCAGGTAAAGCGCCAGCTCCACCGCATCCTCCATGCGACTTCCGGGATGACTCGACATAAGATACGGAACCAAATACTGCTCCTTGCCGAAGCTCTTGGTAAGCTCAAAGTACCGTTTTTTAAAAGCTTCAAAAGATTCAATAGCAGGCTTGCCCATACAGGACAGCACATGGGACGAGCAGTGCTCGGGGGCGACCTTCAACTGTCCGCTGACGTGATCGTGTACCAGCTTTTTGAAAAAGGTCTCGCTTTTGTCGGCAAGCACATAGTCAAAGCGAATACCCGAACGGATAAACACCTTCTTTACCTTGGGCAGGCTTTCCACATGCTTTAAAAGCTCGATATACTCGCTGTGATCGGCGACGAGATTCTTGCAAGGCTTCGGCGCAAGGCACTTGCGGTTTTGGCACACGCCCGATTTAAGCTGCTTTTCGCAGGCTCCGTAGCGGAAATTCGCCGTGGGACCGCCTATATCGTGGATATAGCCCTTGAAATTCGGCGACTCCGTGATCTTTTTCGCCTCGTCAACCACCGATTTAATAGACCGCGAGCGCACCGTACGACCCTGATGGAACGCAATGGCGCAGAAATTGCAGGCGCCGAAACAGCCGCGGTTGTGGGTAATGGACATCTCCACCTCAGTGATGGCGGGCACGCCGCCGAGGGGCTCATAGCTGGGATGATAGCGGCGGGTGTAGGGAAGCGCATAAACCGCGTCGAGCTCATTTCGTTCAAGCGGGGGCATTGGCGGATTCTGAACTAATTGCTTGTTGTCATAGTATTCGACCATCGCCTTGCCGCTGATGGCGTCGGTATTGCGGTACTGCACACCGAAGGCTTCGGCATAACGGCGCTTATCTGTTTTAAGCTCGTCGTAATCCCAACTGTCGGCTACCTCAAAGTGTACGGGGTCACCCTTCGCGGCGACGTAGACCGTGCCGCGCACGTCGCGGATCTTCTTGATCGGCACTCCTTTGTCAAGCAGCTGTGCCAGACGACGCAGGATATTTTCACCCATGCCATAGGTGAGTATATCGGCGCGGGAGTCGATGAGCACCGAGCGGCGCACCTTGTCGTCCCAATAATCGTAATGGGCGAGACGGCGCAGAGAGGCTTCAAGACCGCCGAGAATTATCGGCACATCACCGTAAGCCTCACGGATGCGGTTACAGTATACTATGACCGCGCGGTCGGGACGAAGTCCCATCTTGCCGCCGGGGGAGTAGTAATCGTAAGAGCGGCGCTTTTTCGATGCGGTATAATGCGCCACCATGGAGTCGATGTTGCCCGATGTGACGAGAAATCCAAGCCTCGGACGTCCGTATTCACGGAACGCCTCACAAGACTTATAATCGGGCTGTGAGAGTATCGCCACGCGGAAGCCCCGGGCTTCCAGCACACGGGAGATTATCGCCACGCCAAAGCTCGGATGATCGACATATGCGTCACCCGTGACATATACAAAATCGGGACGGTCCCAGCCCCGCGCGTCCATATCGGCGCGGGAGAGCGGTAAAAATTCGGTGTTCATGTGTTTGTACCTATTGTGTGTAAGGATTATATTTTTATTATACCACAAATGACGGCAGTAGTCAAATATATTTGCAAAAAAAGCAGACTGCCTCACAAGCGGTGTGAGGCGTCTGCTTTTGACGATCATTGACTTTTCAGAAGAGGAAGCGCATCAGTCGTTCCCCTCGGCGATCTCCCAAAGGGAATCATAAGCTGTGGTGATCTGTTCTCTTTGAGATTCATAATAAGACGCCAACTCAAGCGTGGTATCCTTTAAGATGGCGGCATAAAACTTGTGACTTGCGAGCAGACCTGCGGGATCAATATTGAATGCAAAATTATAGGTGTATGTGTCGCGGCAAAGTCTGAACATCTCGACAGCATCATCACTGCGGAGCACCTTATTCTCGATATAAGTTTCTATAAACGCTTCATTGATATATTTGTGCGAGCCCGCACTGAGCGCTTCGACAATGGCGCCTGTGCGTTCAATATTCTTCGCACTTTGAGGAATAGCCATCATTCCGCCGATCGCCTCGGTTATGTAGTCCTCCTGTGACTCATCTGCCTTTGGGAAAGGAAGATATCCGAAGTCGAACTGAATATCACGAAGCAATGCAGGGTCGGAGGGATAGAGACAGAACAGAGTGTTGCCTTTTTTGAAGGTGTTGATGTTAACATTACCGTCGGCAGCCACCAAGGTCGCTTCATTATTATAAAGCTCACGTATTTTATCAAATATGTTTACAATATTATCCGAAAAAAGGTTGAGCTTAAACCCGGCATCGCTTTTGGTTATTTCAAGCTCACCGCTGCTTGCCATAATTCTTCCGAACACATTTACTGCGCCGACAAGACCATAACTGTCGTTTTCATCCGCCAAGTCGTTGTTGTTGGCATCAACATAGATATCCTTTATGTAGGAGTTCAGCGCATCAACTGTCCATTTGCCCTCACGCACAAGGTCGTACGGAGAGTCAAGATTGTGTTTCTCCAACATATCAATATTAAAAATGATGCTTGCATTCTGCTGAACGGGGAAGGTGAGATCGCTGACACCGAAATACTGCTTGCCGGCTATCGTAAACGTCTCGTTGGCGCTCTGATTGTACCAATCGGCATCAAGATTCAGATGCGGCACCTCCTGCCAGTCATAAACCAGATTCTCGGTAATGTAGCTGCCATACTGACCGGAAGCAAAGAAACAGATAAGATCAAATGCTTCACCATCATCGGCGAGAACTGCGTTTTTAAACAGAGTTTCGTAGTCGCCAACCTTTCTTGCTTCGATATTTATGTTGAGCATTTCCTCGACCTCGGTGTTGCGTTTGTATGCGGCGTTGCTTATCAGGTCGCCGCTTGCCTCCTCCGCAGTCAGATAAAGGTTCCAGCCGTTTTTATCACTGTTGTAGGTTGCGATCGTAAAGGTATAGTCGTTAAAATCGAGCCCACTCAGCTCGTCATAATAACCCGCGGTCTCTACCTTGGCGGTTGTATCCGACGTACTATGATCCGTGTCCGTTAACGTGCTGTTGTCCGAGGTATCCTTTGTGTTATCGTCAGTATTGCTGCAGGATACGGAGCACATCATTGATACAAGTAGTGCAAGAGATATAAATCTACGTAGCTTTAACATGTAAAGCGCCTCCTTAGCGATATATTATTTTTGACACGGCCATGTCTAATATAATAATATCACAGAAAATGCGTAATTCAATAGCAAGTTTTGTCATAAAACTTGTCATTTATTGGCATAATCGAGCAAAAAATATCCGTACTCCCGATATGGGAGCACGGATGAGCCCAAAATAATTCAGTCGTTCCCCTTGGCGATCTCCCAAAGCGAATCGTAAGCTTTGGTTACCTGCGTTTTGATGGATTCATAGTAGGAAGCGATCTCAAGTGACGGATTATTGAGCATTGTCGAGTAGTATTTGTGGCTTGCCAAAAGGTCAGCGGGGTCAATATTGTAGGAAACGTTGTAGGTGTAGGTATCGCGGCAGAGACGGTACATTTCAACATCATCGTCACTGCGGAGCACCTTGCCCTCGATATAGCTTTCAACAAACGCATCGGTGATATACTTTGCACTTCCTGCGCTTAGTGCTTCGATAATAGCACCTGTACGTTCGATATTGGGAGCGTTCTGGGGAATCGCCATCATACCGCCCGCCGCCTCGGTGATGTAGCTTTCCTGTGCTTCATCGTATTTCGGGAACGGGAGATAGCCGAAGTCGAACTCGACGTCGCGGAGTTTAGCGGGATCGGATGCATAAAGGCAGAACATGCAATTGCCGTTCATAAAGCTTTGAAGCGGCAAATTTGCGTTGGATGTCTTAAAGACATCCGAGCTGACTGCAAGCTCGCGTACCCGTTCAAAGGTATCCACGATCTTATCGGAGAACATGTTTATATTGAAGCCTTCCTCATTCATGGTAACCTCAATACTGCCCGTACTTGCCATAATACGTCCGAACACATTTACATGGCTGACGATACCGTATTTATCGTTTTCATCCTTGACACTGTTGTTGTCAACGTCAACATAGGTGTTCTTGATATATGATCTGAATGCATCCAGCGTCCACTTACCCTCGCGCACCAGCTCGTAGGGGGAGTCGAGCTTGTATTCCTCGACGATTATCGGATTAAAGAGCACAGATGCGTTCTGCTGACCCGCAAAGGTGATGTCGCTGACGCCGAAATACTGCTTCCCCGCGATGGTGAAGTTGTCGTTGGCGCTTTGGTTGTACCAGGGAGCATCAAGATTTATGTACGGCACGGACTGCCAGTCGTAGACAAGATTTTCGGTAATATAGGTAGCGCGCTGTCCGGGAGAGTAGAAGGCGAGAAGGTCGAAGCTTTCGCCGTCACCCGCCAGAACCGTATTCTTAAAGAGATTTTCATATTCGGAAAGGTTGGCGAGGTGTTCGGTGATCTTTACACCAAGCATTTCCTCTACCTCGGTGTTGCGCTTGAACGCCGCGTTTGACAGAAGCTCATTGCTTGCCTCGTCGGCATCGAGATAAAGCTTCCAGGCGTCGCCGCCGTAGCTTAAAATGGTAAACTCATATTCACCGCCGAAGTCGAGTCCGTCAAGATTTTCGTAATATTCCCATTCCTTTTCTTTAACTGTGGTCTCGGTGGTATCCGATATACCGGCAGAGGTGTCCTCGGTGTCGGTAATACCACCGCCGGTATTATTGCAGGCTGCGGCAAAGAGCATTGATGCGAGAACTGCAAGAGCGATAGGTCTGCGAAGCTTTAACATATATTGTGCCTCCTTAACAAAAATTTTAGACAGCTAATGATGTGCCTAAGATAATATTACCATATCGGAGCGAAAAATTCAATATGGATTCTCACGAAATTATTGTCCGGCGCTTGTACAATATGCTCATACGGGCAAAAATATCCCTCCGCGCCGTACGCGGAGGGATAAATCAATCGAGCTTATATTTTTCCTTCATCCGCCTTGCGATATACACCACAGGCGTGTCCAAAAGCGCAGTCACGGCGAAGATGATGTAACTGGATGCGGCGATGCTGACTATTACGGGCGCCGAGTACAGTCCCGCGAAGGCACCGAGGGTGAACAGTACGGCGTTGATGAGCTGAGAGGTCAACGTTGCCGTGTTGTTGCGCAGCCACAGGAACTTTTTCGAGTCACCGAATTTTTTTGTGGTGAAGTCCCACAGCTTGTGGTAAAGCCACACGTCAAAAAGCTGTGTCACGGCGCAGACCGCAAGACTTGACAGCATTACGCGGGGCGTGTTTGCAAACAGTACACGCACGGAGTCCATAACGTTGTCCTCGGCGGCGGGTGTATACAAAAGCCAGCTCTGAGTCAGCAGCATAAACGCGGCGGTGACGAAGATCGAGATCTTTGCCGCTTTATTGGCACTGTCCTTTCCATGATTCTCGGATAAAATATCGGTGATGACAAAGGTGCAGGCAAACAAAATATTACCGAGAGTCTGGTCGAGCCCGAAGGCGCGCACGAGGATCATCACCTCGATATTTGCCGCCACGGTACATAAAACCGTCATGGCGTAAAGTCCCGCCTTGCCGAACAGTCTGTAGGCAAGCAGTACGAGTCCGAATTCGACCAATAGTGAGGCGATGAGGATGAGTTCATTCATTTTTTTAATCTCCTTAGTTTTGTTTTAAGACAGGATGGTTACGAACTGTCTTTATATTTGAGTAAGCTGAAAATCAGCAGAACTCCAAGGTATACACATTGCCCTTGCAATCCATGAAATAGAGCGTGTCGCCGGCAAAGTCGATAAGCTCGGGCTCAAAGGACAGCCCGAAGGTGTGAAGGTCGACACTTGCGACAAGCTCATGCTTTACGGTATCAACGACCCTGAGACGAGGCCAATTCTTGCAAACGCCGTCCTTTACGGTGCCGCCCTCGACGGAGTAGAGCAGGCCGTTGTAGGCACAGCCGCCCTGGATGATGTTGAAATATTCACAGTCGAACTGCGCTTTGATATCGGAAACATTCAGAGTGAGCACCTTCACGCCGTACTTTTCGTCGTATGTGCCTTGCGAGAGACACGGCATAAGAAATTCGAAGAAGCGGGTGGTGTGCGGCTCGTCACGCATGACATAGGCGTAAAGTCTGCCGTTTGTCACATCGGGAACAAAGTTGCCGTAGGGGCGATTGTCGCCGCCTTCAGGCAGGGATTTCCAAAGGTTGAGATCCTCCACAAAGCCTATGCGTATGATCTGTACCAGCGCGCTTGTGAAATTCTCTCCGTCGCGCATGATACGATAAACACAGCACATACCCTCCCTGCGATCCTCTTCCTTAGCGTAGTTGTTGTACACATTGCAATAGAGAAGCGGAAACTCGTCGGTGGCAGCGAAGTACTCGGAGGTAAAGCAAACGGTGTTGCTGTGTGGCTTTATGATATCCACTTTGTCAAGGGTAAACCGGGCGATCTGCTCTCTTTTTGAAAGGGAATAAACGGTGCAGTTGCCGTTTGTTTCAAAGCGAAACAAAAAGTCGTCGTAAATCGCGCCGTCCTGACCTGCGACTCCCGTGAAAACGGGCGTGGGTTTGATGCTGTTGCTAACGTTTATTTTTGTGGACGTGTTTTTCATGTTTTTCTCCTTTACGTCAAAACATTTATTATTACATATTATATCACAAATTTTGTGTACAGTCAAATATATTTGAAAAATATTCGATTTGCATATACAAAAAGTGGGAGACATCCTCCCTTCGGATGCCTCCCCGTATCATTCGATTTATAAACTGCGTATTACATAATATTGCCGTAAGCGCCGACCATCATCTTGGTGAGTCTTATTGCCTCGTCCATGCCGCAGCCCTCAAGAATATTGCCCGTGAGGAACTGATATATGGGCGCGGGAAGCTCCGGTGCCATTTCTACGGTGACGAGCTTCTTTTCGGTGCAGACCGCTTTCATTTCCACACCGCCGCCGACAGTACAGCGTGCAAAGCCTTCGGTGCCGCTGACCTCCAACGTGATGGGGTCGGTCATGGAGACAAAGCCGGTTTCGTTGACAGCGATCTTACCGTCATCATAGGTCATAACGGTGACCGCGTTGTCCTCGAGCTTGCCGATATTCTTCGCGTTGTTATCAAACAGCGTGAACGCAGATGAATATTTTGCGGGCTCACCCATAAACCAGTCGGTGATGTACATACCGTGTGCGCCGAGGTCGATCATCGCACCGCCGCCGCATTGGGTAGGGTTAAAGAAATGCTCGGGCAGCCAGCCCATGATACTGCCGCCGTGACAGTTGCGGAAGCGCATGTAGTTGATCTTGCCGAGTTTGCCCTCGTCAACTATCTGTTTTACAGTACGCATCCAAGGTTTGTACTTCCACACAAGGGAGATGACGAAATCGACGCCGTTCTTCTCCACCGCCTCCTTAACGCGAAGGCAGTCCTCCACATTAAGCGCCAGTACCTTTTCGGTGAAGATATGCTTCTTTGCCTCGGCTATCTTTACCATGCAGTCGGCATGGGTGTCGGAAGATGTGCAGACGATTACACCCTCGGCATCGCTGGCAAGGAGTGCTTCAAAGCTGTCAAAGGGCTTGATATCCGGGAAATTTTCAAGGAATTTCGCAAGCAGTACGGGATCGGATTCCCACACTCCGAGGATCTCGCAGCACTCGGTTTTAAGTGCCGCGGTGGTATAATCTTTGGCGTGAACGTGCCATGCACCGCAAATTGCTATTTTCATTCAAAATACACCGGCTTTCCTGTTTTACTTGATTCATAGATTGCTTCAAGTATCTGCGAGACAACATAAGCCTGCTCGGGCTTGACTACGGGCTCGGTATCGTTAACGATCGCCTTGATCCAGTTGTAAGCTTCCATCTCATGAGGTGCCATCTTTGAGCCGCTGTAGAATGCAACACCACCTGCCGCAGTATCAATGACTGTTTCGGTAGGATTGTTATATTCGATCTTGTTTACGGAAAGTGCATTGTTCTTCAGAGAAAGTCCCGCCTTGCTTCCGCAGAGCACACAGCTTCCCTCCTGTACGGGCTCATTTGTGTTGAGTGCCCATGAGGTTTCAAGCATAATGGTGGCGCCGTTTTTCATGCGGATGAACGCACAGGCGGAGTCCTCAAGGGTACAGGTAGAAACGCCGTTATCCCCCCAGATGTTGCCTGCCTCGGGATGCTCAAGCTTCTTGTGGGTTTTTCCGATGACGAGCTCGGGTTCGTAATTGTTCATGAGGTACAGTGTAAGGTCGAGAGAGTGAGTTGCGATGTCGATGATGGGACCGCCGCCCTGCTCCTCCTCATTCAGAAATACGCCCCAGTTGGGTGTGCCGCGGCGGCGTACCGCAAGGCAGTTTGCCTGGTAGATCTCGCCGAGCTCACCGGATTCGATGACTGCCTTTGCGTGGATAGACTGGGATTTCTGACGGTGCTGATAGCCGATAGTCAGCTTCTTGCCCGTTTCCTTTGCGGCATCGAGCATACGCTTAGCGTCTGCCGCGGTTTTTGCCATGGGCTTTTCGCACATTACATGCTTGCCCGCGTGAAGCGCGTCAACGGTAATATCCGCGTGTGAGCGATTGGGTGTGAGCACATGTACCACCTCGATTGAGGGGTCGGCAAGCAGCTCCTTGTAGTCGGTATAGACCTTTGCTCCGGGTACACCGTACTTTTCTGCTGCTTTTTCGGCTTTTTCCTTGATGATGTCACAGAAAGCCACCATGCGTACATTCTCCACCTTGGAGAGTGCGGGCATATGCTTGCCGTTGGCAATGCCGCCGCATCCGATGATTCCGATACTTACGACTCTGTCCATAGAATATATCTCCTTATCAAAAAAATTTTATAAAAATTATGTTTTTTACATTTTGATTATAGCATTTTACGGCGATATATGCTATAATATTTTATCGAAAAAATACAAATAATTTGTCGAGTTTGATTATTGGAGGAGGATATGACAAACGAGAGAGAATATTATATAGAATCCCCAAACAACAACCTTGCAAAAAGCGGAGTTGAATACCTGACAAGCCGTGCTTCAACAAGGGGCGCCTGCACTGCCTCTGCGCATATACATGAATCCATAGAATTTCTCTATATCACCGAGGGAAGCTTCGATATTTTTGTGGACGATGAAGAATTTATCGCTTCTGCGGGGGATCTTGTGATGTTCCGCTCAAATTCCATACATCGTATCTACAGCGCATCCGATGGAAAAAGCAGCTATCTGGTTTTTAAGATCAAGCCGTCGGTCTTATTGGAGCTTGCCGACCCCGACCGTGGCGCCACATATGTCATGCGTTTTGTGTTAACAGGTGTGAAAGCCAAAACTTTATGGAAAAAGGAGGAGCTTGACGATTCTCCCATACTCGACTGTGTAAACGCGCTTGTGCGTGAGATCTCAACTTCCGAGCCCGTGCATGATGTCGCAGTTAAAACGGCTATGGTGTCTCTGCTTGTGTCAATACTTCGCGATGATGCCAAAAACGGAAGTACGGCGTTGTTATCCGCGGTGAATTTTTCATCGGCTCATCAGATATATAAGGCGATGAACTACATAAACAAAAACTATGCCAAAAGCATTACCGTCGCAGACTGTGCCGCGGCGGTAAGCATGAGCTACAGCTATTTCTCCCGTACCTTCAAGGAAATTACGGGAAAAAGCTTTAAAAATTATCTTACCGAGATACGCATAAATCACGCCGAGCGTGAAATTTTGCTCACCGATAAGTCCATAACCGAGATCTCATTTGAATGCGGTTTCAATGATGTGTCTTATTTTATCTCTCAGTATAAAGCCGCCCGCGGTAAAACGCCGCACCGCTTCAGACGTGAGCTGTGAGCGCTTTCGTAAATTAAAGAAAACGGACATCCGCAATTGGATGCCCGTTTTGACTGTAGCCTAAAATGGCAGCTCGTCACCATCGCCGAAGTATTCCTCGTAATCCTCGTCCCAAAGCTCGCGCTCGCGTTTTTCACGGCAGTAGTCGGAGATACTCTTGACGAGCAGAACGATAAGAGCTGCGGTGGAGATAATGCACATAGCGATAACGATCAGCTTGAACACCGATATCTTGTATTCACCGCTCGCTGTGATCGTAAACAGCGGATGTTTCTCTTTAACGCTGCCGAAGATGGAGACAGTGCTGTCGTAAGTGTGCTTTAATGTGAGGCTCTTTTTTCCGTAAAGCTGCTTTGAGAGCTTCTTCGAGCCTTTTCTTAATTTTTTCTCAGCCTTTTTTTCAAGCTTTTTTATACTCTTTGCCATATTTGCCACGCCTTTCCGCGCACCGGTATGAGTCCATAGTGCGGCAGTTTTTATATTGTCAGTATTACCCGAAACCCTGCGTATTAATTCTTTTCAGCTCCGCCGTCAACCTTTGGCTTGATTCCGAAAATGCCCGCGATGCGGATATTCTTCGAACCGAGGAAATAAGAGAGCCATCCCACAAAAATTGCGGGAAGGGTGATCACAATAAACCACCACCATACGTCGATAAGCGGTGCGGGACCACCGTAGAAGAAATTTTCCACAGTCTTGAAGATGCCGAGATACATACCGTTGAGAAGTCGTATTATAAAGTTGCACACCACTGCGACGCTTTGACTGCTTGCGGTGTCGATCATTGCGCCGATTCCGATAAGCAGAGCGAGAATGAAGTTGGGGATGTTTGCGCCGAGCGCGATCAGCATGCCCTTGATCGGCATAGGCTTGAGACGTCCGCCATCAATGCGGATCTTATCCTTGGCGCCGATCTCCCAGCCTACCGTGTAATCAATAAAGAGCATCATACCGATGGCAAGTATGCTTGATCCGATAAGCAGAGGCGGATTGTTTTGTGTGGATATGCATAGCATAGTACCGAAAACGGTCAGACCGATCTGATTTAAAAACAGCTTGACCATGTTATAGGAATGTTCCTTTAAAAATGCGCCCATAAGACCATCCTGTATCCGGCGGAACGGTTCCGCGTGAAGTTCTGTTATTATTTTATATGCTTCACGCGAGTTTTTCAAGAGGAATCTTCAAAAGTTTACAGTTTATTCGCTGAAGGTTTTCCTCTTGGCAAAACGAGACGGTGCGTACTTGACAAAGCCGCGGCTTCGAGGTATAATTATTGTATATATTATTTTTATGGGAGGATATTATGCAGAAGCTGGTGGATTACGATGAGCTTCCGACCGCCGTGCGCAATTTTGTCAGCTATAAGCTGACCGTACAGGGGCGCTCTCAGAAAACCATGGACGAATACGCTCTGGATCTGCGTACATTTTTCCGATTTCTTTCTGTGAAGCGGGACGGAATGGATGTCAAGAGCATGGGCGATGATGATTTCGCCGCTGTGGATATTTCGGGAATTGATATGGACTTTATCGGATCTGTTACCACAGAGGAGGTCTACGATTTTCTCTATTATGTCCTCGAAGCCCGCGGCAACAAGTGGTCGGCAAGAGCCAGAAAGCTGTCGGCGCTGAAAAGCTTTTACAAATATCTCACTGTCAGTGCGCGCGCCATAGACAATGACCCAACAAAGAATATCGACGGTCCGCAGAAAAAGAAAACGCTCCCGAAATTCCTGAGTCTTGAGGAAAGCGAGTCCCTGCTTGAAGCTGTTCGTGCGGATGAAGCCTCAAAGACACGTGAGCGGGATTTTTGCATACTGGTGCTGTTTTTGAACTGCGGTATGCGTTTGTCCGAGCTTGTGGGCATAAATCTGTCGGATATCGATCGCAATATGGAATCTCTCCGCGTGCTCGGTAAGGGCGCGAAGGAGCGTATGATATACTTAAACGACGCCTGCCGCGACGCACTCCGGTCGTATCTGCGGGTGCGCGCCGCCGACGAGGTGCAGATAAAAGACAGAAACGCACTGTTTCTGTCCTCCCGCCATACGCGTATCAGCAACAAGACCGTGCAGTGGGTAGTTGGCAAGTACCTGAAAGCGGCGGGGCTTGAGCATAAGCATTTTTCCACCCACAAGCTCCGTCACACCGCGGCAACGCTTATGTATCAGTCGGGCAACGTGGATGTGCGCGTGCTGAAGGATATCCTCGGGCACGAACAGCTCAATACCACGCAGATATACACTCACGTCAGTGATGAGGGAATGAGAAAAGCCATGGCGGCAAATCCGCTGGCGAATTTCAAGGCAAAGGGGAATCCGACACAGTACGATGAGGAGGAATAGGCGTGTACGATCTTGAAAAAACGCTGTTTGTCTCCGACCTTGACGGAACACTTTTAAAAAGTGACGGAACGCTTGCCAAAGAAACCGCCGAGGTTGTGGCAAAGCTTGTGGCAAAGGGCGTAAAATTCTCATTTGCCACGGCGCGTTCGTATCACACCGCTATGCAGGTGGCGGGAGGACTTGCGGTGGAAATCCCGATGATACTCCACAATGGAGTTTTTATCCGCGACAGCAGGACGGGTAAGTACCTGTGCCGAAATCTTCTGCCGGAGCCTGAATATGTGCGGCGTGTCATTGAGGAAAACGGCCTTGAACCCTTTGTGTACTCGGTAAACGGCGAAGTGCAAAAATACAGGTATCACAAAGGGCTTCTCACGCCCGAAGCAGCTGCTTATCAGGCAACACGTCGAAACGATCCGCGGGATGAGCCGCTGCCCGATAACGGCGACCTCTGGGTTGGGAATATATTTTACGTCATGTGCATTGACAACGGAGACGGCGCAAGACGGGCGCACGAAGCGCTTCGGTATAAATACAGCTGTCTCTATGCCGCCGATTATTACAGCGGCGACAAGTGGTTTGAGGTATATTCGCCCAAAGCATCAAAAGCGCAGGCGGTACTGCAGCTCCGGGACATCCTCGGGTGTGATAAGGTCGTGGTATTCGGCGATGGCGCCAACGATGTTTCTATGTTTGAAGCCGCCGACGAAGCATATGCGGTGGAGGGCGCGGTGGAAGCGCTGAAAGCGAAAGCTACAGGAGTCATCGGTTCAAACGATGACGGGGCTGTGGTGAGGTGGATAGAGGAAAATGTACTGCGTGTACTGTAGCTTTCGGTTCACAAAACTGTAGAGGATAAGACAAAAAAGGAACTGTCCCCACTTTTGCGGGACAGCTCCTTTTCGTTTATATAATTACTTATACATAGGACCGTAAGCGGCGCACGCTCTGTAGTCCTGACCCTCCTTGTCCATGCCGAACGCATTCCATGCCGCGGGACGGAAGATCTTCTCGTCGGGCACGTTGTGCATGCAGACAGGGATGCGCAGCATCGAGCAGAGAGTGATAAGGTCTGCGCCGATGTGACCGTAGCTGATAGCGCCGTGGTTTGCACCCCAGTTGTTCATGACCTCATACGCGGTCTTGAACGGGCTGCCGTCCTTGCCGTCGCAGCGAGGTGCGAACCATGTGCAGGGCCATGTGTAGTCGGTTCTCTTCCAGAGAGTGTCGGTGACCTCGTCGGGAAGCTCGACGGTCCAGCCCTCTGCGATCTGAAGCACGGGCCCGAGACCCTTTACAAGATTCAGACGGATCATGGTTGCGGGCATTTCGGCCTTGGTTACAAAGCGGCTGGAGTATCCGCCGCCGCGGAAGTAACCGAGGTCTGCAAAGTTCCAGGTGGTGTTCTCCATGATAGCCTTTTCATCGGCTTCGGTGAGGTTGTACCATTCCTTAATGACAGCATTTCCGTTTTCATCCTTCGCCTGACCGTTTGCATCAACACAGCATGCGCCGGAGTTGATAAGGTGTATGAAACCGCCGTTTTCCTTTGCGATACCTTCTACATCATAGCCGGTGGCACGCTTTACAGCCTCGGGGCTCCAGTATGTACGAACGTCCGCAAACATCTGAGGACGATTGGTGAGCAGCTTCATAAAGAGCATGCCGAGACCGTTGAGTACGTCGTTTTCGGTTGCGAGAATGTACGGCTCTCGCGCACCGTTCCAGTCGAAGCCGGAGTTGAGCATAGCCTCGGGGAAGTCGCAGTTGGGATAGAAGTCCGTCCACTGGCGCTGTCCCTGGAAGCCGGCGGCGATGGCGTTGTGACCGACCATTTCTTCCTCACAGCCTGCGGGCAGATTCTTATTGCCGTTCATGAGATCCTTTATAATGACCATCATCTTAACGACAAATTCCCACTGAGCATCCTTTTCCTCACGGGACTTCTGCATATCCTCGGGATTTTTGTCAAAGCCCTCGACAGCATTTGCCTTGACCCATGCAAGTGCCTTTTCGTATTCTGCCTTGTCATAGATCTCCTCGGTCATTCGACGGATGATCTCTACCTCATCAACAGATTCAACGCGCATTCCGAGATATTCTTCGATAAATGCGGGGTCAATGATGGAGCCGCCGATACCCATGCAGATAGAGCCGATCTGGAGATAGGATTTACCGCGCATGGTAGCCGCCGCAACAGCCGCGCGCGCGAAGCGCAGGATCTTTTCCTGTACATCCTTCGGCATATCGGTAACTTCGTCAAGATTCTGTACGTCATGACCGTAAATACCGAATGCGGGCAGACCCTTCTGCGCGTGGGTAGCCAGAACGGACGCGAGATACACCGCGCCGGGACGCTCGGTGCCGTTAAAGCCCCATACGCCCTTGATAGTCATGGGATCCATGTCCATGGTCTCGGCACCGTAGCACCAGCAGGGTGTAACGGTAAGGGTGATAGCTACGCCCTCCTTCTTGAATTTTTCAGCGCAAGCCGCCGCTTCGCCTACACGACCGATGGTAGTGTCCGCGATGACTACCTTTACAGGCTCGCCGTTGGAATATTTGAGATTTTCGGAAATCAGCTTAGCCGCAGCGTTCGCCATAGCCATGGTCTGATCCTCGAGGGATTCGCGAACCTTCAGGGGACCGCGTCTGCCATCAATGGTGGGGCGGATGCCGATAACCGGATAATCGCCGATAAGTCTGTTCTCTGCCATTTGTGTTTTCCTCCAAAAATTATTTTTATGATTATAAGTATGATTATAAGCCGTCGAGGACGGCACAGTACACTTATCCATTGTACATTATTAATATAACATATAATGCCGTAAAAATCAATGTAATTTTTACTCAAATGTATGCACATTTCGGTAAACATGGCCATTTTCGCGTCAGAGTTCAGTGCATAAGAGATTTCGGATGGAGCTGTACGCCGGTGTTTGACATACTTAACAATAAATATTTATAAGATCACCAATAGTAGCTTAATTCTTGACGCACAAAAGCCATCGGATCAGCCGATGGCTTTTGTGATCTATGCGTATATTACGAAAACTCGCGAATATAGTACGCCGAATGCTTGGCTATCTCACCGTTCAGATAGTCGTAGCCCAGTGTTTCGGCGAGGGTGGCATCTCCCGAGAACATGTTTACACCAAGTCCGAGGCGTTCTCCCTCAATAAGAAAGCCCATGGCAGAGAGAATAGTGGGGAACATGTCCATGCTTGTGAATATGCGCTCGGTGGTCTTACCCTCGGGCTCTGCGGCGGAGTTGAAGAAGCAGTTGTAGATGGTGCGGTCGTAGTAGTCCACCTCACTCACAAGCCGCGTGTCCATTCGCGGATGGTCGCCGGATACGATTATTACGCTGTCCTCATAAAAATCCTGCTCCATACACCAATCAACGAACTCCGCCACCTGCCTGTCAGCACAGCTTACCACGTTTTCAAGGCGTGTGCTGTACTCCCATTTGCAGATATCACAGCGGTTGCCGTCCACATGGTGGGTGTCGACGGTCAGCATGGTGAAGTTGAACGGCTGATCTCCCGCGGCAAGCTCGGTGAGCCTGTCCTTGGCGATCTCGTAGAGATACATATCCTCATATCCCCACCAGCCGTCATGATAATCCTCCGCCACATACCCCGTTTCACGGGCGGTGTAGAGGTCGAAGATGGCGTAATTTCCGTGCTGGGTGAAATAATTTCTTCTTCCGCCGAAGGTGGCGTTGGATCCGCAGAGAAATTCCTGAGTGTAGCCCTTTTCCTCTAAAATGTCGCCGAGGGCAGTAAGCCCGGGAGCAAAATACTCGTGCTTTGACATGTAGTTTTGACCGTCTCCTCCGATTGGGAAGGAGAACGGTATGCCCGAGGTGGTGGCGAGCAGTGCCGCCATTGTCCAGGTGGTGCCGTTTGGCGTATGGAATCCACCGAGCAAGCCTTCTGCCTTATCGGTGAAGGAGATGCCCTCTTTTGCCATCTCGGTGAGGTTCGGAAGATAGTTGTTCTCGGGCTGAGCACCGCCTACCTCCTCCGAGGCATAGGTGGTCTCCATGCTTTCCATGTATATATAGATGAGATTTTTTGTCTCACCGTCGGCGGTGATCGAAACCGTATCGGGATCCACATAGTAGTCCTCATACAGCGTGGTCTTTTGACTGATCGTCTCAATGTAACCCGGCAGGCGCAGTGCGTAGACTGCGAAAATCAGCGAGCTTACAAACACCGCGGCACAGAATGCAGCGCCGATGCGGCGAAGCAGGCGGAACCTGTCCTTTTTTCTTATAAGAAAAACCGCTGCCGCAATGTAAACAGCCGCCGCTGCGAGAACCCACGGCAGGCAGGAGGAAACAATAAGCGCAATGGTGCTCTCGCCCGTACCCTTGAGCGGTGAGACTATCGTATAAAGCAGCTCCTTGAATTCAAGATCATAGGTATTCATATACCATATACAGATAACAAAAGCGGCGACGCCGAGCAAAAACAGCACACCGAAAACTATACCGAGAAGTACGGTCCTATCGAGCCTTAACCGTGCTCCGTTCTTTTTCTGTGACAAAGCAAAAACTCCTTAAAATAAAGCGTTATACAACATAAGTATAGCACAGATCGTGTCGGATGTCAATATTGTCGGTATCCGTACATTTTTTATGTTTATTTCCGCATGCCGCAGTGCAGGACATTTTTTATGAAATGCCGTCTGTTTTACACATTTTTTGTCCAGTCTATTGACATTGGAAAAATTATCGGTATAATAGAAAATGTAAGGTATTATAATTCTTCGGCACCGACGGTGCCGTTGTTCAACATAATCTCAGGAGGTACGCTTATGTCCGAAAAGCTTCTTAACTACATACTTGAAAAAAAGCACCACGAATTCCGTGTTGACTATACAGAAAACCTCGCCGAGGAATACAGCAAAAAAGGATTTTCTCCCGAGGAGCGTATGGCAGACCGATTCGAGCGACTTTGTCTTGCGCAGGTGCCGCACATCCTGCCCGAGGAGCAGATCTGTTATGTGCGCACCACACGTCAGATTCCCGACTGCTTCACCGAAGCGGAATGGTCAGAAATAAAGTCCGAACACTTTATTCACGAGCTCGGCTACATCTCAAACCTTTCTCCGAATTACGAGGATGTTATCGCAAAGGGACTTCTCGCCTGCCGCGAGAGCGCCGACGAATATTCAAAGCGCGCTATTGACAATATAATCGCTCTTGCAGATCGTTACAAGGCGGAGGCTGAGCGTGTGGGGCGTGCGGATATCGCCGCCGTGCTTACCCGTGTGCCGCGTTACGGCGCAACAAGCTTCCGCGAAGCACTCCAATTCTTCCGCATCCTGCACTTCTCGCTTTGGCTTGAGGGCAACTACCACAATACCGTTGGAAGATTCGACAAATACATGTACCCCTACTTCAAGGCGGACATGGATGCAGGCATTTATACTCCCGAGACCGCGCTTGCGCTTATCGAGGATTTCTTCCTCTCCTTCAACAAGGACAGCGACCTGTATGTGGGCGTACAGCAGGGCGACAACGGTCAGTCAATGGTACTCGGCGGTATCGACGAGAACGGAAATGACTGCTTCTCCGAACTGTCAAAGCTCTGCCTCATCGCAAGCCGCAACCTTAAAATGATCGACCCCAAGATAAATCTCCGTGTTTCGAAAAACACGCCCATTGAGCAGTATATGCTGGGTACCGAGCTTACCAAGGCGGGACTTGGCTTCCCGCAGTATTCAAACGACGATATAGTTATTCCCGCGCTTATAAAGAAGGGCTACGCCCCCGAGGATGCCGCAAACTATGTGGTGGCGGCATGCTGGGAATTTATAATCCCGAAATGCGGCTTTGACGTGGCAAACATCGCCGCGCTTTCCTTCCCAAAGATGGTCGATAATGTTCTGCACAAGGATCTTGCATCCTGCGAGAGCTTTGACGACGTGATGGCGGCGGTAAAGCGTGAGATCACCGCAGAATGCGATAGGGTGACAGAGAGCATCAAGAATCTTTGGTTCGTTCCGTCGCCGTTCATGAACGTGATGCTTACCGAGCGCAAATACAAGAACTTCGGTATGCACGGTACGGGCATCGCCACCGCATCCGACTCGCTGGCGGCGATAAAGAAATATGTATATGATGAAAAGTACATTACCTCCGAGGAGTTTGTCAAGGCTGTGGATGACAACTTTGAAAACACTCCGGAGCTGCTTGACAAGCTGAGAAACGAGGCGCCCAAGATGGGCAATAACGACGACGCGGCAGACTCTGTATCCGTGGCGCTTCTCGATATGTTCGCAGATGCGCTTGATGGTAAGACCAACTGCGAGGGAGGCGTATGGCGCGCGGGCACAGGCTCGGCTATGTTCTATCTGTGGCATGCAAACGATATAGGTGCATCTCCCGACGGAAGAAGAAAGGGTGAGCCTTTCGGTACAAACTTTTCGGCGAGTCTGTTTGCCAAGATAGCGGGACCCGTTTCCGTAGTGAAATCATTCACCAAGCAGCATTTTGAACGTGCCATCAACGGCGGCCCGCTGACGCTTGAATTCCACAACAGTGTGTTCCGCGGCGAGGATGCTATTTCCAAGGTGGCATCCATCGTAAAATACTTCATTGACCGCGGCGGTCATCAGCTTCAGTTAAACGCCGTGAATCTTGAGACCATGAAGGATGCACAGGCACATCCCGAGAACTATCAGCGCCTTGTTGTACGTATCTGGGGCTGGAGCGCATACTTTGTGGAGCTTGACCGCGAGTATCAGGATCACGTTATTGCGCGGCAGGAATATACCGTATAGCGTGGAAATAAATTTTCACGCAGTGTTTTGTAACTTACGCTGCTTTGCATCAGCGATTTTGCCGGCGCAAAACCGGTTACAATTCCACAGAAAGGAAACTTTCGATACGCAAAAGTTGTGATTATAAAATGACGGGGATCGTTTTTGATATAAAGGAATTTTCCGTCCACGACGGGCCGGGAGTGCGCACCACGGTATTTATGAAGGGCTGTCCGCTTTCCTGTAAGTGGTGCCACAACCCCGAGGGGCTTTCTCCAACACCCGAGATAATGGTGCGCACGGCAAGATGCCGTCACTGCGGGCTTTGTAAAGCTCACTGCAGCCACGTGGACTGCAAGCCTTATGAGCGCTGTCTGCACGCTTGCCCCGACGGACTTGTGTCGGTGGTGGGCAAGGTATGGGACTCGGATGAGCTTGCAAAAAAGCTGCTCGAAAACGCCGATTTCATGGAGACCTCGGGCGGTGGCGTTACGGTGTCGGGCGGCGAGCCTACCATGCAGGCGGACTTCGTGTGCGAGCTTTTTGACAGGCTTTCGGGCGTTCACCGCGCCGTTGAAACCTGCGGCTTCTGCGGCAGCGATAAATTTCTTCGGATACTCGACCGTGTGGAGCTTGTGATGATGGATGTAAAGCTTGCCGATCCCGCACTCCATAAAAAGTGGTGCGGTGTTTCGAATGAGCCGATTCTCGCAAACCTCGAGCGGCTAAAAAAAAGCGGCAAGCCGCACATCATTCGTGTGCCGTTGATACCGAATATCACCGATACGCGGGAAAATCTTTTTGCGATCTCCGAGCTTATCGGAGACTCGCCCGTGGAGCTGCTGCCATACAATCCCTTTGCCGGGGCAAAATATGAGGGCGTCGGGAAGATATATACCCTTGATGGCGGTGAAAATGCTCACGTGGATCTTACTATATTCAAAAACGCCAAATTAAAGGCTTAATTCTTAATAAGGATGGTACTTAGATATGAATCTCAGTGAGACTTTTAAACCGTGGTTTATGAAGGCGAACGATGAGAAACGCTATTATATGAATAATGATTGCTGCCGCGGTCAGTATGTCTACAATGAGGGCGAGGTCAAGGTCGCGCTTAAGACACGCACGGTCAGTGAGGGCGGGTTAATGGGTGTTTATGTGGACTCCGGGATAGAGGGGGCGGAATTTTCGGATTACTTTGCCGTAGGTCTTGAGATGGCGACTCTCGGAGATATCGAGGGCTACTTTGCCAACTTCCGCAACAGTCCGTTCTGGTGCAATTCGCATTTTGACACCGATCTAACCAAGGTGCACGAGCGTACCCAGGGCTTGCTGTTCCGTTATAAAAACGGCAACTGGGGCTTCATTCTCCCTACCGTTGACGATACATACAAGACCAACATGGTCGGTACCGAGGGCGGTGTGTCGGCGGGTATGACTGCTTACTACAGACTTAACCAGGTCAAGGATCAGCTTTCCTTTGTCTGCGGAGAGGGTGACGAGCCCTACAAGCTGATGCGTGATTGCGCAAGGTACGCCATGAAGCTTTTAAACAACGGTTGTTCCGTACGTGAGGAGCGCCGCTATCCCGAGATATTTGAATACCTTGGCTGGTGTTCCTGGGATGCGATGGAAATACGAGTAAGCGAAGCGGGACTTGTGGAAAAATGCAAGGAATTTAAAGAAAAAGACATACCCGTCAAATGGGGCATTATCGACGATATGTGGGCAGAGTGCGACAAGCTGCGCGACATTCCCGACAGTCTTGACCGCTTTAACGGCACCATGTTTGAGGTCATGCACACCTCAAAGCTCCGCTCGTTCGAGGCTGATCCGAAGCGTTTTCCGAACGGTCTTGCGCACTGCGTTAAGTCAATGAACGAATACGGCGTTAAGGTCGGTATGTGGCATCCCACAACGGGATATTGGGCAGGACTTGATCCCGAGGGCGAGCTTGCAAAGGTATACGAGAATGAATTTGAGACGGTGCCGCGTCTCAGAAAAGGGGTCGTGATCGATTGTATCGTTCCGAAATACGAGGTGGGCTCCATGTTCCGCTTCTACAATGACTGGCATTTCTTCATGAAGCAGTGCGGTGTTGAATTTGTAAAGATCGATAATCAAAGCTCCATCCCCGCTTATGCGACCAACAGATACCCGATAGGCAAAGCGGCGCGCGCACAGCAAAGAGCCATAGACTGCTCGGTGGGCGCAAACTTTGACAATGCCATAATCAACTGCATGGGCATGGGTAACGAAAATATGTTCAACCGTCCCGTAGGCGCCATCTCCCGATGCTCGGACGATTTCCAGCCCGAAAACCGCGAATGGTTTATAAAGCACTTACGGCAGTGTGCATACAACTCGGTCATTCAGGGACTGTTTTACTGGTCGGACTGGGATATGTGGTGGACGGATGACGGTCAGGCGAAGAAAAACTCCGTTCTGCGCGCCATTTCGGGCGGACCCATTTATATTTCCGACAAGCTCGGACGCAGTTGTGCGGATATCGTAAAGCCCCTCTGCTACAGCGACGGACGTCTCCTGCGCTGTGAAGCCCCCGCGCTTCCTACCGTTGACTGTCTCATCGCCGATCCTTCCGATTCCGGAAAGCCCATGAAGATATTCAACACCTACAAGGTTGGCGGCGTGGTGGCGGCGTATAACCTCAGTGCTGATGAAAAGCCGGTCACAGGCACCGTCAGCGCGGCAGATATCGGCAAAAAGTACGATGAGTACGTTGTATACGAGCACTTTACCGGTGATGTGACTGTGCTCCACGGCGACGAGGTGCTCGACATCATGCTGAAAGATCACGACGACTTCCGACTCTATACGATCGTACCCGTGGAAAACGGGATCGCTATGCTGGGACTTACAGACAAGTATAATTCTCCGCTGGCGGTTGACTATCAATTCAACGGTGTATGGTCGCTTTATGAGGGCGGCAAGCTGTCATTCGTTGTAACCGACGGCAAGGAGTACACTGTCACCACCGAGAGCGGTAGCTATAAGCCCGCCGTAAACGGAAAGCTTTACACGGCAGAGCTGCCGCTTGGCGACCGACATGTCGCATTAAAATAATCAAGAAACTAAGGAGTAAGTTATGAATTTCTATCGCCGCAGACCGCTTGCCGCAGCCATAAGCCTGTGCATAGCCGTGTCTGCGGCGGCAGCTTTTCTCACGGCTCTGCCGAAGCTTATTCTCATCGCCGCCGTTATTTTGGCGGTTCCGATTGCCATATTAATTCTTCGTCGGCGCGGTACTGTACGCATCTGTAACCTCGCTCCGACGGTTTTTGTTTTTATTACGGCAGCGATCACACTCTGCATGCTGCTTACATCCTTTGCATATTTTAACGTATATGCGGCAAAATATGAATCCCTCACCAAAGGTACCATACGTGCCGCTGTGACCGAGGTGAAAAGTCACACTGCATACAATGCGGTTTACGAGGTAAGGCTTCAGTCGCTTGACGGAGAGCGCGCCGGTGCTTTGGGACTTGTATACACCGAAAGCTCCGATACATTTGCCGTAGGTGACGTCGTCGAAGCGGCGGTAGTGTTTTCTCCGCTTGAGGAGTTTTACGATTTTTACGATGTGTCGCGTCTCACAATGCTTGCGGACGGATATGTGTTTGTCTGCGATGCCGCGGGACAAGTGGATGCCGTGGGTAAGTCAAACGGGATCGAGATTCGGCTTGAGAAGCTGCGTGAAATGTTTTCCGCTAAAATGTCACTGTATCTTGATGGTGACAGTACGGCTCTTGCGGATGCGCTGCTGCTCGGTGACCGCGACGGACTTGGCAGGATACGGCGGGATTTTAACTATATCGGCGTAATTCACATACTTGCGCTCAGCGGACTTCATCTGTCAGTCATGTGCGGCGGACTTGAGCGGCTGTTCATAAGGCTCGGACTCGGACGGCGGCTGAGATATGTTCTTGTGATGCTCATCATGCTGTTTTACGTGGCGCTGACCGGATTTTTGATGTCGGTGGTCCGTGCGGCGGTCATGCTCATGCTCACCTTCGCGGCATCTTTTTTCGATACGGAAAGCGACAAGGTCACAGCTCTGTTTATCGCGGTATGGGTCATTACCTTTGTGAGTCCCGCCGCGCTGTTCGATGTCAGCCTGCAGCTCTCGTTTTGTGCAACACTCGGCGTACTGCTCATGACCGATGCGGCGAAACGTAAGACAATACGACTCGACAGCGAAAATAAAGCTGTCAGACCGATACTCGGAAAAATACGCAGCTTTCTCGGAAGCGTTGCCGCATCCGTTGGAGCCACGCTGTTTGTTCTGCCGCTCCAATGGTTGTATTTCGGGGAGATATCCACGCTGTCGGTGCCCGCAACGGTCATAATGTCGTATTTGTGCGAGGGACTGCTGCTGTTGCTTATGCCTTACCTTGTCTGTGCTCTTATGGGCTGGCACTTTATATGCGGACGGTTAGGTTGGCTCATATCGGCGCTGTGTAAAATATGCTCGCAGACTGCCGAGGCGCTGTCGGAGCACGCAAGGCTTATATCTCTTGAATACCCCTTCGCACTTCCGATAATTGTATGTCTTGTGTGCGTGATCATATGGATGATGGCGGAAAACTTTCCGAGCTGGCTGTATGCGCTGATACCTTTTGCGGCGGCAAGCGCAATATTCCTCACAGGCGTGCATTTTTACGACCGCGCACATTTTGATACCTCTACACTCAACTACACAAGTTACGGAAAGCACGATGCCTTTCTTCTGGTATCCGAGCGCCAAGCGATGATAATAGATGCGACTGACGGCTCCGGTGTGCTGATGGGGAATATTAACGATTTGCTTGCCGAGCGTTATCTCACCGAGGCGGACACGCTGATGCTGACAAACGTGGACAGGCGGCACGTAAATGCCGTGCGTGAGCTTTTGCGGTATCGCAGAGTACGCCGTCTGCTCGTTCCCACGCCGAGCGATGATTACGATTCGCATTTGCTTGCGGAGCTTTACCGCGTGACGGAGGAGTACGGTACCGAGACAGTCATGTACTCGCCGCACCGTGAGACTGTGATGAGCTTTGGAGATGTAACGCTGTCCATGCCCGGCCGTACCTATATTGACCGCTCGGTTCAGCCGCTTGTACTGATCAATTTCACCTGCGCAGACTCGAAGCTGACATACGCGGGCTCGGCGGCGTGGGAAAGCGATTATGTATGGAGCTGTTCCGAGGGAGCAAAATATCTGATACTCGGTGTCAACGGTCCAAATTTCAAGACTCCGCCGTCGGGAACCGCAGACGAAAGCCTGGAATACATCGCTGTTTCGTCGAAGGAAAGACTTGCGGAATTTGCGGATTGGCTCGACGGATTTTCGGGTGTGATCATGTGCGAGGAGCCTGTCTGTATCGACTTCTCATCCTGAATCCGTAACATTTTTGAAAATTCACAGCGTATTTGTTGCAATTTTTCTCTAAAGGGTGTAAAATGATAGATAATAATAAAACTCCTCTTGTGGGAGGGAAAGTGAGAAGCATATGGCACTCATTAAAAAGAAGATCGCCGATGGGGTAAGTCTTAATTACCTCGAAACAGACAAATTCAAGACGGGATATATGTCCGTTAACTTTATAGCTCCGCTTGACTCCGCCACGGCGGCGAAAAATGCGCTGATACCGAGCATACTCCTGCGCGGCTCGGTGAAATACCCGAATATGGCACAGATCAACAAAAAGCTCGACTATCTTTATGCTGCAAGTCTTTCGTCAAGATGCGAAAAGCGCGGAGAGATACAGATATTCGGTCTGACCGCTTCAATGATCGACCCCGCCTACACCATAGACGGCGAAAATCTGCCGCTTGAGGTCACGGATATGCTTGCGGATATCCTGTTCTGCCCCGTGACGGACGGTGAAGCCTTTAATGCGGCGTATACCGAGAGCGAAAAAACCAATCTTATAGACGCCATCAACGCCAAAATAAACAACAAGGCGTACTATGCCCGTATGCGCTGCATTGAAGAAATGTGCAAAAATGAGCGCTACGGCATATCCGAGACAGGTACGCCGGAAGAAGTTGCCGCATGTACCGCCGAGACGGTATACGCGCAGTATAAGTATGCGCTCAAAAACTATCCTGTGGAGATATTCTTTGTGGGAAGCTGTGATATAGACGCGCTCGCTGACAAGCTCACCTCGCTGTTCGACAGTATCGCTCGTACTCCCATGGCTATTGCCGAGACCGAGATCATAAAGAAGGCAGAGGCGGTAAAGCGTATTGATGAGGATATGCCCGTGAACCAGGGTAAGCTGAATATCGGATTCCGTGCGGGGGCTTCCATCAAGGATGCGGATTATCCCGCGGTGATGATGTTCAACGAGATCTTCGGAGGCGGCGTTACCTCCAAGCTGTTTATGAATGTCCGTGAGAAGATGAGTCTCTGCTACTACTGCTCCAGTGCGCCCGACGCGCCGAAGGGGCTTATCATCGTATCAAGCGGCATCGAGGTCGCAAACCGCGAGATCGCGGAGAAGGCTATATTCGATCAGCTCGACGCGGTGAAGCGCGGTGATTTCAATGAGGAAGAGTATGAGAGCGCAAAGCTGGGACTTATAAACAGCTACCGAGAGCTTGCGGACAGTGCGCGCGGACTGGAAATGTGGTATCTCGGACGGCTCCTTAACGGCGTTCCGGGCGATCCCGACAGTGTGGCGGCATCCATCGAAAGGGTAACCCGCGACGAGATCATCACCGCCGCAAACAGAGTGTCACTGGACACGGTATACTTTTTAAACGGAACTCTGAAAGGAGAGGGTGAAGATGCTTAATGTAACCACCAAAAGAAGCGAATTTTTGAAGGAGGAATATTACAGCTACACACATAAGAGCGGGCTTCCCGTGTATGTATTCCCCAAACAGCTCTCCACCACCTATGCGCTGTTTGCCACGCGCTACGGCTCCATTGACTCAAAATTCAAGCTGGAAGGCGACAAGGATTTTACGGTTGTGCCCGACGGTATCGCACATTATCTCGAGCACAAGCTTTTCGAGAACCCCAACGGTGAGGATACTTTTTCCCGCTATGCGAAATACGGCGCCAGTGCCAACGCATACACGGGCAATACCATGACCGCGTACCTGTTTTCCTGCACCTCGAATTTCAAGGAATCTCTTGAAATTCTGCTTGACTTTGTGAGCACTCCGTATTTCACCCCCGAAACGGTGGAAAAGGAGCAGGGCATCATCGCGCAGGAGATACGGATGTACGACGACCATCCCTTCCGCAGGCTTTATCACATGATGCTCGAAGCGATGTACGAAAAGCATAATGTCCGCATCAACGTGGCGGGTACGGTGGAATCCATCTCCCATATCACCGCCGACATACTCTATGAATGCTACCGAGTATTCTACAATTTGTCCAATATGATGCTCATCGTCTGCGGAGATGTGACGGTGGATGAGGTGAATGAGGTCTGCGACAAGGTATTGAAAGAGCAAGCACCCGCCTCCATCATCCGCGAGTATCCCGAGGAAAAGGCGGAAGTCTATAAGAAGCGAGACGAATACGCCATGCAGGTGGCAAAGCCGCTGTTTGCCATCGGAGTGAAGGACGTGGATATCTCCGACGATCCCTATATGCGTATGAAAAAATCAGCCACTGCCGATATTCTTAATGATGTGCTGTTCGGTAAAGCAGGCGACTTCTTCAATAAGCTCTACGAGGAAGGCCTCATTTCGGGGTCGCTCGATGCGGGCTACAGCATATGTAAGAGCTTTGCCTATAACGCAATGTTCGGCGAATCCTCCGACCCGGACGAGGTGTTTGCACGCTTTAAGGCGTGTGTGGAGGATGCCAAGAAGAATGGACTGTGCCGTGAGGACTTTGAGCGCTCCAAGCGCGCACTTTATGCGGCGATGATCAAGTGGTTCGACAGCACCGACGATATCGCAAACAACTTCCTTCAATTTAAGCTGGATGACGGAGATCTGCTTGACTATGCCGATATTCTCGGCGGCGTGACATACGAGGATGTGACCGCGCTTCTTCACAACGCATTCAAAGAGGAATTTTATTCTTTAGCCATCGTCAAGCCTCTCGACACGGAGGTGAAATAAATGATAGGCGCACTTCTGTCAAATATCATCTCCTTCCCGGGACTCGGTATCGGGAATTTCACACTCGATCCTGTGGCGTTTCGTATCCCCCTGCCCTGGACGGACGGAGAAAGTCACAGTATCATGTGGTACGGCATCATCATCACACTTGCGATGATAGTAGGCTTTGCGGTATCGCTTCGCAAAGCGAAATATGAAGGTATCAAGACCGACGATATGTTCGATCTTGCCATATACCTTATCATTTTCTGCATGATCGGTGCGAGACTCTATTACGTGCTCTCAAAGCCGGGCGAATATGATTCCTTCTACGATGTTATCGCTATTTGGAACGGCGGACTTGCGATCTACGGCGGTATTATCGCGGGCGCGCTTACGATAATCGTGTATTCCCGTATTAAAAAGATCAAAACTGCAAAGCTGCTTGATGTTGCCGTGCCCGGACTTATAATCGGTCAGGCTATCGGACGCTGGGGCAACTTCTTCAACGCTGAGGCACACGGAACGGTCACCGATCTTCCCTGGCGCATGGGCATTATGCAGGGCGGCTTCGGTACCATGGAGTATTACCACCCCACCTTTCTTTATGAATCTCTGTGGAATCTGCTGGGCTTCATTCTCATAATGTGCTTCTATAAAAAGAAGAAGTTCGACGGTCACAACACGCTTTTCTACCTCATATGGTATGGCGTTGGTCGATACTTTATCGAGGGTCTGCGCACAGACAGTCTGTACCTGCTCGAAAATATATTTGGCGAAACTGTACGTATTTCGCAGCTTGTGTCGCTCCTGTGCGTTATCGGCGGAGTTGTCTTGACCATCGTGGGGCTTGTACGAGCCAAGCAACGTTCTCTCGATGAGGAAGCGTACGATGAGGTCTATACCTCAAACAAAGATACGCTCACAGCAGGAGCTGCGCCTGCGTATGACATAAAGAACGACGGCGAAGTGTCCGAGTCGAACGAGACTGGGGATATCGTCGAAACTGATACAACCGACAATACCGAAAACCAAGAGAATAACAAGGAGAACTGATAATGGCAAATATTATTGACGGAAAGAAAATTGCAGCCGAGGTAAGAGCGGAGATCGCGGCAGAGTGTGCTGAGCTTAAAGCGAAGGGCGTAACTCCAGGTCTTGCGGTCATCATTGTAGGCGAGGATCCCGCATCTAAGGTATACGTACGCAACAAGAAGAAGGGCTGCGAGGAGGTGGGCTTCCACTCCGAGGTCTATGAGCTTCCCGAGGCGACCACTGAGGAGGAGCTTCTCGCCCTTGTACATAAGCTTAACCGCGACGAGGCTATCCACGGCATTCTCGTACAGCTCCCCCTGCCGAAGCATCTTAACGATGAGATCATTATTCAGAACATCGATCCGAAAAAGGATGTTGACGCTTTCCATGAGATCAATGTCGGCAAAATAATGATCGGTAATTACGATTTCCTGCCCTGTACTCCCGCGGGCGTTATGGTGCTGCTTGAAAAGAGCGGGATCGACGTTTGCGGCAAGGAATGCGTTGTGGTAGGGCGCTCCAACATAGTGGGCAAGCCCCAGGCGATGCTGCTTCTGCATGCTAACGGCACCGTGACCGTATGCCATTCCCGTACTAAGGATCTCGCAGAGGTCACACGCCGTGCGGACATTCTCGTCGTTGCCATCGGCAAGGCGGATTTCGTTACCGGCGACATGGTCAAGGAAGGTGCTGTTGTCATTGATGTGGGCATGAACCGAAAAGTCGATGGCAAGCTTACGGGCGATGTGGATTTTGCCACGGTCGAGCCGAAGGCATCCTATATCACTCCCGTTCCCGGCGGAGTCGGTCCCATGACCATCACCATGCTGCTGCGCAATACCCTAACCGCGGCTAAGAAAACGTTAAAATAACCCTGTATTAACATGCCCAAAACTTGTTTTGGGCATGTTCGCTGTTTTGGTCAAAAAAAGCCCTCTGAATTGGTCGAAAAACGCATTGACAAACGCGCATCTTTGTGTTACAATATGTATGCGAAATGTTAATTTGAACTCGCAGTGTGTGAATTTGCGTCGAAAGTTAACATTGTAGTTGCATAAACCGCTACCATACACCGAAAGGAGGCAAATCGGCATGAATACCTCACGCAGAGCGGTCATAAAGGATCTGCTCCACGAAAAACCGTTCATCTCCTTAAAAGAGCTTGAAGTAATATTCCCGGAAGTGTCGAGTATGACCCTTCGCCGCGACATCGAGTATTTTGAAAAGCAGGGTGAGGCGATAAAGGTGCGCGGAGGCGCACGCTCCATGAAATTTATCACCACTTCAATGGAGGATTCCTTCCATCAGAGGCTTGGCGAGAATATGAGCGCCAAGGAAAAGATCGCGCGACGTGCCATCGAGCTTATCGAAACGGGACGTTCACTGTTCCTCGATTCGGGTACCACGGTGCTGACTCTGGCGTCTCTGCTCCCCGACGAGCGGCACACCATCATTACCACAGGACCCAATATTGCGCTGGAGCTGATAAAAAAGAATCAGCCCATCGTAAACCTGGTGGGCGGCATGGTGAACCGTGACAACATTTCCATCTCGGGTAACCAGGCTCTCAGATTTCTTGACGACATCAACATCGACATTGCTTTCATAGTTCCGTCGGGACTGTCCTTGAAAGATGGCTTTACCAGCGGAAACTACCCCGAATGCGAGCTCAAGCGCATGGTTGTGGAAAAGGCGCGCCGCGTGGTCGTGCTTATGGATACGTCCAAGCTCGATCGCTCATTGCCCTTCACATTCTGCTCGCTTGAAAAGGTACATACCATCGTGGCGGACAAACCTCTGCCCGATGAAATCACACGTGCTGCCGCAGCGGCAGGTGTGGAAATTATAGTTACGGAATAAACAATATTCACATAAAAATTCAGTTGAAAGGAAGATTTACACATGGCAACCGCAGTTATTATGCCTCGTCAGGGACAGAGCGTTGAAAGCTGCATCATCACCGAGTGGGCCAAGAAAAAAGGCGACACGGTAGCAGTCGGCGACGTGCTCTTCTCCTATGAGACTGACAAGTCGAGCTTTGACGAAAAGTCCGAGGTCGCAGGTACCCTTCTTGAGGTGTTCGCCGCAGAGGGCGACGATGTACCCTGCCTTGAGGTAGTATGCATCATCGGTGACGCAGGCGAGGATATCTCCGCACTCATCCCGAAGAAGGAGGAAGCAGAAGCTCCCGCAGCTCCTGCCGCAGCCGCAGAAGCTGCACCCGCTCCCGCTGCCGAAGCGGCTCCCGCAGTGGAAGCAGCGCCCGCTGAAGCAACAGCATCGGATGACATTCTCCGCATCTCTCCCAGAGCTAAGAAGCTGGCTCTCACTGCAGGCGCAGACCTCTCCAAGGTCGTCGCTACCGGCCCTATGGGCAGAATCATCGAGCGTGATGTAAACGCGCTTCTTGATGCAGGTAAGACCACTACCATCGAAGCTGTTGAACGTTATCTCGCAGGCGAGCGCGCGGTTATTGAAGAGGCTCCCGCAGTGGAAGCAGCACCTGCAGCAGCACCCGCAGCTCCCACCACCGGCGGCTACACCGACGTCAAGATCACCAACATCAGAAAGGTTATCGCGAAGTCCATGCATGCGTCGCTGTCCAATATGGCACAGCTCACCCTCAACGCATCCTTTGATGCAACCGAGGTTATGGCATTCAGAAAGAATCTCAAGGCAAACGGCGAGGCTCTCGGTATGGGTAATATCACCCTTAACGACATCGTGCTTTATGCCGCTGCAAAGACTCTCAAGAATCACAAGGATCTCAACGCACACTGGCTCGACGACGTTGTACGTATCTTCGACAACGTTAACCTCGGAATCGCCGTTGACACCGAGCGCGGACTTATGGTTCCCACCCTTATGGCGGCTGACACTATGTCTCTCTCCGGGCTGTCCGCAAATGCGAAGTCCCTTATCAAGGAGACTCAGGGCGGTTCCATTTCTCCCGACAAGCTCTCGGGCGGTACATTCACCGTTACCAATCTGGGCTCCCTCGGCGTTGAGAGCTTCACTCCCGTTATTAATCCTCCGCAGGTGGCAATTCTCGGCGTCTGCGCTATCACCCAGCGCGTAAACGAGGATGGCGATGTATATCCCGCAATGGGACTGTCGCTTACCTTCGATCACCGCGCACTGGATGGTGCTCCCGCGGCTCGCTTCTTAAAGGAGCTCTGCGCTAACCTGGAGCATTTCTCGCTCTTACTCGCTAAATAAGAGGAGGATACATAAATGTACGAGCTTATAATCCTCGGCGGCGGCCCCGCCGGCTATAATGCGGCTGAACGTGCCGCGGCGGGCGGACTTTCCACCCTTGTTATCGAAGAGCGTGCTCTCGGCGGTGTCTGCCTAAACGAAGGCTGCATCCCCACCAAGACCCTGCTCTACTCCGCTAAGATCTTCGACTATGCGAAGCACAGTGAAGATTACGGCGTAAAGCTCCCGAATGCTTCTATCGACCATGCGGCAGTTGTAGCACGCAAGGATAAGGTCGTAAAGCAGCTTGTGGGCGGTATCGGCATGAAGATGAAGCACGGCGGCATCACTGTTGTGAACGCTCACGCGGAAATTCAAGGCAGAAACGGAGATGTGTTCACCGTCAAGGCGGGCGACGAGACCTATGAGGGGCGCAGACTTCTCATCTGCACGGGTTCCTCGGCGGCTGTTCCTCCGATCCCCGGACTTCGCGAGGGTGTAACCTCCGGTTTTGTTAAGACCAACCGTGAGATCCTCGACATGACCACCGTTCCGAAGGAGCTGGCAGTCATCGGCGGCGGCGTCATCGGTATGGAGATGGCTTCCTACTTCAACTCCATCGGTTCAAAGGTCACCGTAATCGAGATGATGGACCACATCGGTGGTCCCACCGACAGTGAGATTGCGGCTATCCTTCTCAAGAACTACAGGAAGAAGGGCGTAAACTTCATGCTCGGCGCAAAGGTTACCGGCGTCGGTACAAATTCCGTTACCTGCGAGTATGAGGGCAAGACCGTTGAAGTTTCCGCTGACTGTGTGCTTTGCGCGGTAGGACGCCGTGCGAACACTGCAGGCATCGGTCTTGAAAACATTAATGTACTCACCGAGCGTGGCGCGATCGTTACAAACGAGTGCGGACGCACCAACATCGGCGGCGTTTGGGCGGCAGGCGACGTAAACGGCAAGTCCATGCTGGCTCACACCGCATACCGTGAAGGCGAAGCGGCTGTAAACGATATGATCGGCAAGAAGGATGCTGTCAATTATGACGCGATTCCTGCTGTTATCTACACCAACCCCGAGGTCGCATCCGTAGGCGAGACCTCCGACACCGTTAAGGCAAAGGGACTCGATGCCAAGGTCGAATCCTTCACTCTCCGCTACAGCGGCAGATATGTTGCCGAAAACGAGGGTGGCGATGGTATCGTTAAGATTATCATCGACAAGGCACACAGACGTGTGCTCGGTGTACACATGATCGGTACCTATGCATCCGAGATCATCTACGGTGCCGCTATGATGGTGGAAAAGCAGATGAGAGTCGAAGATGTAAGAAACTTCGTATTCCCGCATCCTACCGTCTGCGAGGTTATCCGCGAGGGTATGTTCGGTATTTGATCATTACAAAAAATAAACGGGATCCTGTAGGGGCGATTCACGAATCGCCCGCAGATCACCGATGTTTTGGACGGGCGAAGCAGACTTCGTCTGCTATGTGAATCGCCCCTACGATAGATAATTTACAAAAACTAAAAAAGGAGATAAAAATCATGCCTAAGAGTCAATATGTAGATCCCGCGAAAGCATTTGAGCCGGGTTATATCCATTTTGAGGATATTCCGGTCTGCCAGTACAAGAAAACTCTCTCTGAGGAGAAAAAGCTTTATACCAAGGAAGATTTCATGAGAATCTACCGCGATATGGCTATCATCCGCGAGTTTGAGACCATGCTTAACGAAGTTAAGGTTAAGAGTGAGTACAACGGCGTTCAGTACAACAACCCCGGCCCTGCTCACCTTTCTATCGGTCAGGAAGCATCCGCAGTCGGCGAAGCTTACTGCCTCGATATCAACGACTTCTCCTTCGGCTCTCACAGAAGCCACGGCGAAATTTTGGCAAAGGGTCTTTCCTCCATCCAGAAGCTTGACGACACCGAGCTCTATGATATTATGAAGGAATTTCTTGACGGTGCAGTTCTTAACGTAGTTGAAAAGCACATGAACGCAGGCGGCAACATTAAGGAGCTTGCTATCAACTTCCTGCTCTACGGCGCACTTGCTGAGATCTTCGCTCGTCAGACCGGCTTCAACCGCGGTCTCGGCGGCTCCATGCACGCATTCTTCATTCCTTTCGGTCTTATGCCCAACAACGCGATCGTAGGTGCATCCGCTCCTATCGCTCTCGGTGCGGCGCTTTATAAGAGATCCAACCACAAGCCCGGTATCGTCATCTCCAACTGCGGTGACGGTGCAACCGGACGCGGTCCCGTTCTCGAAGCTCTCAACTTTGCTTCCATGGATCAGATCACAAAGCTCTGGGGTATGGAAGGCAAATACAGCTCCGATGGTATGCCGATCCTCTTCAATGTATTCAACAACCACTACGGCATGGGCGGTCAGACCCGCGGCGAGACCATGGGCTTCGATATGGTCGCAAGACTCGGCGCCGGCTTCAATCCTACCCAGATGCACGCTGAGCGCGTAAACGGCTACGATCCCCTCGCAGTTATCGACGCTGTAACCCGCAAGAAGCAGCTCCTCCTCGAGGGCAAGGGCCCCGCACTTCTCGACGTTGTTACCTACCGTGTATCCGGTCACTCCCCGTCCGACTCCTCCACCTACAGAACTCAGGAAGAGATCGAGGCTTGGAAGGAAGCAGATCCGATCGTTGCGTTTAAGAACAAGCTTATCAAGGGCAAGATCGCAACCGAGGAAGAGTTTGCCGTAATGCACGAGCAGATCACAAACCGCATGACCGAGGTCATGAAGCTGGCTATCAACGACGAAATCTCGCCCCGTATGGATCTCAAGAAGGATCCCGATGCTATCGCTTCCATCATGTTCTCCAATCAGAAGGTTGCAAGCATGGATCCCACCCGTGAGGCTGATGTACTCATGCCCAAGGAAGAGTGCCCCAGAGTTAAGGAGATCGCAGGCAAGGTTCGCACCGCTACCGACAAGGACGGCAAGCCCGTTTCCAAGATGAAGATGTACAACCTCACCGACGGTCTCTTTGAGCCGATCATCGACAAGTTCTACGAGGATCCCACCCTTATCGCATACGGTGAAGACAACCGTGACTGGGGCGGCGCGTTCGGTGTATACAAGAAGATGACCGAAGCTATTCCTTATCACAGATTCTTCAACTCTCCTATCTCCGAGTCCGCTATCGTTGGCTCCGCAGTAGGTTACGCAATGTGCGGCGGCCGCGCTATCGTTGAGCTCATGTACGCTGACTTCATCGGCTGTGCAGGTGACGAGATCTTCAACCAGATGGCTAAGTGGCAGGCGATGTCCGCGGGCATTCTCAAAATGCCTATCGTTCTTCGTGTTTCCGTCGGCTCCAAGTATGGCGCACAGCACTCTCAGGACTGGACCGCGCTCACCGCTCACATCCCCGGTCTGAAGGTGATCTTCCCGAACACACCCGCAGACGCAAAGGGTCTCATGACTGCGGCTCTCGAGGGCACCGACCCTGTTGTATGCTTCGAGTCTCAGAGAATTTACGGTATCGGCGAGCAGTTCATGAAGGACGGCGTTCCGGAAGGTCGCTACGAGATCACTCTCGGCGATCCCGACATCAAGCGCGAGGGTAAGGACGTTACCATTCTCACCATCGGTGCTACCCTTTACCGCGCAATGGATGCCGCTAAGACTCTTGAGGAGAAGTACGGCATTTCCGCAGAGATCATCGACGCACGCACTATCGTTCCCTTCGACTACACCAAGGTTATCGAGTCTGTTAAGAAGACCGGTAAGATCGTTATCGTCGGCGACGCTTGCGAGCGCAACTCCGTAATGAAGGATATGGCTGCGAACATCACCGAATTTGCATTCGATTATCTTGATGCTCCTCCTGTAGCACTGGGCTCCCGTAACTGGATCACTCCTTGCTATGAGCTTGATGCTGAATTCTTCCCGCAGGCTGACGGTATCATTGATATCATCCATGAAAAGCTCATGCCCATTCCGGGTTATGTTACCAAGACCAACTGCAGCGACGTTGAGCGCATGGAAAGAAGCAAGAAGGGTCTTTAATTCCTACAAAAAACAGGGCTGTCTTTTGACAGCCCTGAGGGTTTTATAAGATAAATTATCGTTTATCGTCACATTGTAGAGGTGCCGGTAGCCGAGCCGAGGAGGGGGAGTGCAGCAGTTGCAAAGCAACTGCATAGAGTTCGCCAAAGGCGAACTCCGAAGCAGGTCGGCTTTGCCGACCTGCTGGGGAACCCTTCGGATCGGCGTTTGAGAGCAGATGGTTCCCCCTCTGCCCGCGCCGCCCGAAGGACGGCACGAAACGCGGGGTGTGGGGCAGCCGCCCCACGACGCTAAACGATAATTCGCAAAAATAATACTGAGCGGCGTATTTGATGCAGGAGCCTATTATGAAACTTTACCTAAACCCAAATCTCGACCCATATTTTAACCTTGCAGCCGAGGAGTATCTTATTACCCACACCCGCGAGGATATAATCATGCTTTGGCGCAATGACAGGTCTGTCATCATCGGAAAAAATCAGAACGCTTTTGCTGAGATCGACTTGGAATTTTGTCGCGTGAACGGTATCAAAGTCGTACGTCGTTTGACGGGAGGCGGAGCGGTGTTCCATGATCCCGGAAATGTCAATTTTACGTTTATTTCTCCCGCAGGCGGACAGCTTGCGGAGGGAATGCGCGCGGGCGGATTGGATTTTGCTCATTTTACCCGTCCGATTATTGCCGCGCTCGGTGATATGGGAATTAAAGCCGAGCTTTCGGGGCGGAATGACATTGTTGTACCTACAGCAGACGGTGAGCGCAAGATCTCGGGCAATGCGCAGTGCGTGATTGACGGTACCACCATGCATCACGGCACACTGCTTTTTTCGGCTGAACTCTCACGTATGCAGGGGGCTCTTACCGTAGATCCCGAAAAGCTCAAAACCAAGGGCATTGCCAGCGTGCGAAGCCGTGTTGCAAATATTCGCGATCTGCTGCCGCCTTCGGCGGAGCTTGAGAGCGCCGAGCTGTTTATGAATCGCCTTGCAAAGCGGCTTGAGTACGACTTTTCCGTGAGCGCGGAGAGCTTCACACAGAGTGTGAGCGGTGGAATAGAAGCGCTGGCGAAAGCCAAATATTCCACGGACGAATGGAACCTTCGCCGCTTCGGCAGCTTTGACAAGACCAGCCGCAAGCGCTTTGCATTCGGCTCTCTCGAAGTGGCACTCACCGTGAGAGACGGTGTCATTGACAATATTGCATTTGGCGGAGATTTCTTCGGTGTTCGCGATGTATCGGAGCTGGCAGGAATACTTCGCGGCGTGCAGTATACACGCGAGGGCATCACAAAACAACTTGACGGTACAGAGGTTGGTGAATATATCTCAGGGGCGGATGCAGCGAGCCTTCTTGCTTTGTTACTGTAATTTTTCACTGTTTTATAAATGTTGACGATGAGTTAACAGTTTGTTCATTACTTTTACAGCAAAATATATTAAAATATTAGTATAGTAGAAGTTTAAAGGTCACAACCTTAATAACAAATCTGCTTTTTCTCTGAAAATACTTCAAGATGAAAGGAATCATTATTATGAACAAGCTGCATGACGAAAAAATCGACTTCTTATTTAAGGGAATACTTACACTTGAGAACGTAGCGGAATGCTACAGCTTCTTTGAGGATCTTTGCACGGTAGCGGAGCTTCAGGAAATGTCCAAGCGTCTGCTTGCGGCAAAGATGTTAAAGGATAATTATATCTATACCGAGATCGCCGAGCGTACGGGTCTCTCTACCGCCACCATCAGCCGCGTTAATCGTTGCTTAAAGTATGGCAGTGACGGCTATATTACCGTGCTTGAGCGCATGGAACGCATGAAATAATGGCGTCACATGGGTCAGATGCGTATACCTCACTGGCGCCCGTATATGACCGCCTTAATTCCGAGATCGACTATGAGGGATGGGCAGATCATATAGAGGCTCAGTTCAGGTCATATGCAAAAAAACAGCCAGAATCGGTACTTGACCTTGCCTGCGGTACGGGCGCGATGACAGTCATCCTCGCCCGCCGCGGCTACGATATGACGGGTATCGACTTGTCCGAGGATATGCTCGCCGTCGCGCGCGACAGGTGCGACCGCGAGCGTTTTTCGCATTCGGTGCTGCTTATCAGACAGGATATGTCGGAGTTTGAGCTGTATGGCACCGTAGATGCCATTGTGTGCTGCCTTGACAGCCTTAATTATCTCACGAAGATCGACGATCTGCGGCGTACGCTTCTGCATGTGCACAACTATCTTGAGCCTGACGGGCTGTTTGTTTTCGACATGAACGCTCCTGCGAAGTTTTGCAGAGTGTACGGTCAGAATTCATATATCCTCGAGGATGATGGTGTGCTTTGCGCATGGCAGAATGATTATAATGCTAAGACAAAGCTGTGCGATTTCTATCTTTCCATCTTCACGGAGAATGAAAACGGCACATGGCAGCGCTATGACGAGATTCAGCGAGAGAGATGCTACAGTCTGCGTACTGTGAAGAAGCTGCTCTCAGAGTGCGGCTTTGAATTATGCTCATTGAGTGCGGGTTTTGACGGCAGTGAGGTCAACGAGGACACCGAGCGTTGGTATTTCACCGCACGGGCGAAGAAGTAAGCTATAAAGGATTAAACAACATGCAAAAAAATTCAACTATACTGCGTGCGATGACCAGAGACGGCAGCGCACGCGCGTTTGTGATAAACTCCACCGATATCGTAAATTCCGCTATCGGCTATCACCACACCACCCCCACCGCGTCGGCACTGCTCGGCAGAACGCTGACCGCGGCTTCCATGATGGGTACACTGCTAAAAGATAAGGGCAACACTCTGACCCTCAACATTCGCGGCGACGGTCCCGCTAAAAACGTTATCGCAGTGTCCGACTATGCGGGCAATGTCAAGGGATATATCGCCGAGCCCAATATCGACATCCCGAAAAAGTCAAACGGCAAGTTAGATGTGTCGGGCGCCATCGGTCACGGCACGCTGTCGGTTGTCAAGGATATCGGACTTAAGGAGCCCTATTCGGGTATGATAAATTTAGTCAGCGGCGAGATCGCGGAGGATATCACTCAGTACTTCGCGGCAAGCGAGCAGACGCCGAGCCTGTGTGCGCTTGGTGTGCTTATCGACCGCGACTATACCTGTAAGGCGGCAGGCGGCGTGCTTGTGTCATTGCTCCCATTCGCCGCGGAGGAGACCATAGCTCAGCTTGAAAAGAATGCCGAGAAGCTTTCAAACATCTCCCGCCTTTTTGACGAGGGACTGTCCTGCGAGCAGGTCATGGATATCGTGCTCGAGGGTATCGAATATGATATTTTCGATGAGATCGAGGCGGGATACGCTTGCGACTGCTCCCGTGAGCGCTGCGGACGTGCGCTTATCAGCATTGGCAGGGACGAGGTCGAGGGCATATTTGCGGAGTGCCGTAATGAGGGCAAGCCCGAGGAGATACAGATCGAGTGCCATTTCTGCGATAAGAAGTATCTCTTCACGAGGGCGGACACCGAGAAGATGTTCAAAAAATAGTATATTAAAAAGAGACATGCCACAGTATTATTTGTCTTGAATTAATGTTGACACGCTTCGGATTCAATGGTATAATAATAGAATCCAAACAAAAATCAAAGCGGAGGATATTATGCACGGACTTTTGATACATCCCGGTGAGCTTACTAAAAAATGGATAGACCGCATGGCAGACGCAGGCGTAAGGGTGCTTGGACTGCACCCCGAAGGCGGCAAGCAAGCCATTGATTCATTAAATAATCTGCTGCGCCTGCTTGAAACAGAAGAATACCGCGCGCTTATTGACTATGCCATTGACGTTCGTGGGCTGGAAATAGAATACGAGTTTCATGCCGCAGGATGGCTGTTGTCCCGTGAGCTGTTTGATACCCATCCCGAATATTTCCGCATGGACGAGAACGGTGAGCGTGTGCGGGAGATAGATTTCTGTTTATCGAATACTGAAGCCATAGACGTTATTGCCGAAAATGCCGCGGCGCTTGCAAAAAGGCTGTATCGCAGTGCGCCGCGCTACTATTTCTGGCTTGACGACAATTCAAAGCCGTGCGGCTGCGAGCTGTGTCGTGCTATTTCCCCATCGGATGCTCAACTTAAAGTGATGAATGCCATAGTCACGCGCTTGCGCCGTGATGACCCGAGTGCGACGCTTGCGTATCTTGCTTATCAGAATTTCATCGTACCGCCGAAAACCGTAAAGCCTGCAGACGGTATCTTCCTTGAATTTGCTCCTATCAAGCGCGACATGAACCGTCCCGCATCGGAGGGCGCGGAGCTTGACAATGTGCGTGAGCTGCTTGCAGTGTTCGGGACGCAAAACTCCAAAGTGTTGGAATATTGGTATGACAATTCGCTTTTCTCTAAGTGGAAGAAGCCGCCTAAGCAGTTTAAGGCAAACAATGAGCTGATCCGAGGCGACCTTGATTTTTACTGCCGACTTGGCTTCGAGGTTATCGCTTCCTTTGCTTGCTTTCTCGGCGATGACTATGAGGAGCTTTGGGGAGATGTGGATATCGGCGCATTCGGTGAGTAACATTTGTCTGCTCGGAGCGTATACTTTAATATAAGATCTACCATAACCGATCGAAGGGCGGATAACGGCTGTGATCCGTCCCTTGTCGAGCGGTATATGTGACAAAAGCTTCCGGAAAAATATTTTTGAAAAATTTCAAAAACCTATTGACAAACCGAAAAGAGTATGATATAATATAAAAGTCGCAGGGAACAAGTTCCTAAGACATGGAAGCTTAGCTCAGCTGGGAGAGCATCTGCCTTACAAGCAGAGGGTCACAGGTTCGAGCCCTGTAGCTTCCACCAGCGGTCTGTAAAGACCGCTTATGGCCGGGTAGTTCAGCTGGTTAGAACGCTAGCCTGTCACGCTAGAGGTCGTGGGTTCGAACCCCATCTCGGTCGCCATATGCCTCTGTAGCTCAGTTGGTAGAGCAGGGGACTGAAAATCCCCGTGTCGTTGGTTCGATTCCGACCGGAGGCACCAAGCTTCGGCAATAGCCGAAGCAATAAGCGGATTTAGCTCATTTGGTAGAGCGCGACCTTGCCAAGGTCGAGGTGGCGGGTTCGAGCCCCGTAATCCGCTCCATTTTTTTCTCTACTCATCCCAAAAGGATGAGCTTTGGCGCCATAGCCAAGCGGTAAGGCAGAGGTCTGCAAAACCTTTATTCCCCGGTCCGATTCCGGGTGGCGCCTCCATCTATGTAGTACGAAAAGACTACTACACACAAAAGTCCTTGATTTTCAAGGACTTTTCGTGTTTTTAAGGGCTTTTTTCAGTGTCGAAAATTTTTGCTGAAAAATGCTCGATTTTTCGTTTATACAGGTCTTGAACCTACGGGATAATCGCACATTTGAGAAATCTCTGCTTTTCTGATATAATATAGACAGAAAGAAGGAAAGCGAGGATTTACAGATGAAAAACGGATACACGATGGTTCGCAGACTTAAACTCACCCCCTTTGAACTCCGAGTTGCTATCGAAGCTCTCAATGCAAAGAGACTTAAACAGAAGGCAAACGGGATCGACAACAGAGCAACCTCCAATCTCATACTCCACCTGCTTGATGCACTTGAAGCATAATTACATACGGTTAACATGAAGCCGACTTTATGACCACTAACGAAGTGGAAATAAGGTCGGCTTTTTTGTTTTCCGAAAAAACAACCGACAGGAGGAAAAAATGTATATTGAAATGAAAAAGACGGGTCTTGATGTTTCAGACCTCATTGCTTTGGTTCAGCGCAGGGGAGGAGGAAATACCGGGTTTCCGTATAAAAGCTTTGTTTGTCGATGCAGTAATTGTCTGTATTCGACCAAAGGCAAGTGCGCTCTGAAGGAGTGCTGCTGTATGGATGAACGCATCCGCGCTCATACCTGTACTTTCGGGGAAATGATGAGATATTGTTTCTCGGGCATCGGAGATAACGTGTTTCATTTCTGTCTGCGTATCGCTATTGAGCGTGAAGCAGAACTGAAAAGCTGCTTTTTGGATGCAGGACACCGCAAACGTTTCTATGAAGGTCTTGCCTATACAAGAAAGGCAAGTAATAACCTTATTGCTCAGATCTTCTTGCTTTCCGCTTATGAGAGCTTGTGGGTTGAAGCCAAAAAGGTACTTGAAAGGAACTGTGTTGTTTACTCGGCTCTTGAAATCTCTATCAAGGGCATTGACGTAAATCCGCACAATCTCTTTACAACCGCGATAGATCTTGAATACGGTTCGGCACACTCAGACCTGCTCGACCTCTCCGATGATGAAGTTGTGGACTTTGATGTGTTCCGAATGATCTGTTATGCGGTGGCTATCAGCGCATACGGTCTTGATGCTATCAGAGTCAGCGAAAAGCAGAGAGCGAAGAAATATAAGCACAAGAGGAAAGGAGAAAGAACAAATGAGTGAATCCATTGACGAGTTAAAGGGGAATGAACCAAAGCGCGAGAAGGTGCGAATAATTTCCATTGAGCTTATCGACGATTTCCCCGAGCACCCTTTCCAAGTAAAGGATGATGAAAGCATGGCGCAGCTTGTAAGCAGTATAGAAATGAACGGCGTTCTCAATCCCGTTATTCTTCGCAAAAAAGAAGGAGAGCGATATGAGATCATCGCAGGACACAGACGAAAATACGCTTGTCGTAAGTTGGATATAAAGCTCATACCCTCTATCGTCCGTGAATTGAGTCGTGAAGATGCCATCATCGAAATGGTTGATTCCAATCTTCAAAGAGAGTGCATCTTACCTTCGGAAAAGGCTCGGGCATATAAAATGAAGATGGACGCGATGAAAAGAAAGGCAGGTAGACCAAGTAAAGAAAATTCTGCCCCACTGGAGCAGAATTTTGGCAAGACCACAAGAGATATGTTGGCGGCGGATAGTCCCGATAGCAGTGAGCAGATTCGTAGATACGTTAGATTGACAGAATTGACTCCTGAGCTACTTGAATTTGTCGATGAGGGTAAAATCGGTATGAGACCTGCGGTGGAGCTTTCTTACTTGCAGGAGGACGAAATGCGAGACTTGGTTGATTATATCGACACCGAGGGAACGTTCCCGTCTCACGCCCAAACCATAAGAATGAGAGCATTGAGTAAAGAAGGGAAACTCGACACCGATGCTATCAACACCATTATGAATGAAGAAAAGCCAAACCAAAAGGCGCGAATCAAGATTCCTATGGAAAAGATTGAGAAATACTTTCCCGTAGGTACTTCGGAGCAGAAGATAGAGGAGACCATTATCAAAGCTCTTGCTTTGTACCGTCAGCGGCAGAAGGAGAACCGAGACGCACGATGAAACAATTTAATACCGAAATCACGGGGTAAAGAGGATGAAATTATCATCTAAACTTTACCCCGTTTTTTTATGCCCAAAAACAGAAAAGAGGTGGTGCTTATGATTGTGTTGCGTTGACCCCCAAGCGAAAGATCACAGAACAAGGAGGTAAACAGTGAAGAAGTTTTTCGCAAGAGCAAGAGCCGTGCTTGAAGATAAGGGCGGAGAAGGCTACGTGGATACTGCGGTCAAGATGATTATTGCCGTAGTGATCGGTGCGCTGCTTCTCGGCGGTCTCTATTATATCTTCAACACATTGATCCTGCCGGGGCTTGCAGAGCGTATCCAAGATATGTTCGGTTCTCCCGGTGGAGGTGGAAACGATGGTGGCGGCGGTGGCATCATCCTTCTCTAATCTAACAACCGCAAACAAAATCCAAATCAAAAATCAAATCTAAAAATGAAAGAATGAGGTAATTCAACTATGAAGAAGTTTTTCAACAAGATGCAGAACAAGGCAAACGCGCTCGTTATCAGAGCTAAGACCACTCTCGACAACGCAAAGGCAGAGGGCTATATCGACACGGGCGTGAAGATCATCATCGGCGTTGTAGTCGGTGCAGTTATCCTCGGCGGTCTCTACGCTCTCTTTGACAACGTAATTCTCCCCACCCTTGAGACCCGTATCGACGGTATGTTCGATTACGCGGGTTAATCCGTAAACCAATCCACAATCAAAAAACAGAAAGAATGAGGTAATCAAACAATGAAGAACTTTATGAACAAGATCAAGGCAAAGGCAAACTCTCTCGCTATCCGCGCTAAATCCACCATCGACAACGCAAGAGCAGAAGGCTATATCGACACGGGCGTGAAGATCATCATCGGTGTCGTAGTCGGTGCAGTTATCCTCGGCGGTCTCTACGCGCTCTTTAACGGCGTCATCCTCCCCCGTCTCAACACCGAGATCGGTGAGATGTTCAACTATACTGCGTAATTGAAGGGAGGTGAATCAGAATGAAGAAGTTTTTTGATAAGATCAAGAACAAGGCAAACTCCCTCGCGGTTTCCGCAAAGACCACTCTTGCCAACGCAAAGGCAGAGGGTTATATCGACACGGGCGTGAAGATCATCATCGGCGTTGTTGTCGGTGCGGTTATCCTCGGCGGTCTCTACGCGCTTTTCAACACCGTGATCATTCCTCGTCTCAACACCGAGATCTTGGAAATGTTCAATTACGCAGGATAAGAGCTGCGTGAAGTAATCTACGGAGGACGGAGCCAACCGTCCTCCTAATTTATAAGGAGGACAAATGGAATTTATATCATTCGCAATCCCTTTTGCGGCTCTCGTCTTTCTGACGGTTATCGTGGGCGGGCTGATGAACTATTATATGGATCAACGCGGCTTAGCCTTTAATCCCTACCTCACATACCTTTTGCTCCCCGCAATCGTCGGTGCGCTTTACTTTGTAGGCGGCTTTTCGATGTGGACGGTGAAAGGTATCGTGTTGGCTCTCATATTGCTACGTGCTTCTGTGCAGGATTTGTCAGAGCGCAAAGCCGATGAGTTCCTTTGGGTTATGCTGCTGATACTTGCTCTTGTAAATTACAAAGAAGTAGGTGTAACCTCAATGCTATTCGGTGCTCTCGGTGTATTCTTGCCGCAGTTTATAGTAGTAATGTTTTTCAAAACGAAAGGGCAAGGCGGAGCAGATTTCAAATTCTCAACTGCTGCCGCTTTGTGCCTCGGTTTTTACGGCGGTGTGATCGGCTATATGATCGGTCTTGTCTTTGCAATCGTATTTCAAACGATCTACAACAAGGTCAAGAAGCAATCTAACAAAGAAGCCTTTCCGCTGTTGCCGTTTTTATCTACCGGTCTGATGATCGGATATTTCATTTAATTTAAGGAGGAAAAAGAAAAATGAGTTTTGGAAATTTTGGCTCCAAGCCTATGAAAACACCCAAAGCACCTAAAGCTCCCGGTAAGAAGCCATTTTCTTCAAGAACGGTCATCGGAGTTATCTGTATCGTACTCGCACTTCTTATCACCTTTGGCGTTGCTCCCTTGGTGAACAGATTTACCGATCAGAAGGTGGATATTGTCAGACTCAAAGCAGATGTGCCGAGAGGTCAGATCATCACCGCAGACCACCTTGAAATCGTCAACGTCGGTTCCTACAATCTCCCGAATAACGTGATCAAAGACGGTAAAGCCGTTGTGGGTAAATATGCCGCGACAGATCTTTACACGGGAGATTATCTTTTCGCAAACAAACTCTCCACCGATAACAAGAGCGCGGACGATGTGCTTCTCGGACTTGGCGGGGAAAAGGTAGCAGTTTCCGTGAATGTGGCAAACTTTGCAGCAGGTCTCTCAGATAAGCTTGAAAACGGAGATATTGTGTCTGTAATCATTTACGACAAGGATATGTATACCTCATATATCCCCGCAGAGCTGAAATACGTTAAGGTCATTACCACAACCACAAACGAAGGTGTGGATAAGGACGAGATCGTTGAGGGCGGTAAAGCCGCTACTGTTACGGTACTTGTTACACCCGAGCAGGCAGAGCTTTTGGCACACTACAATTCTGTGACTACCATTCACTTTACGCTTGTTTACAGAGGGGAAACGGATAAGGCAGACGCATATATCAAGGTGCAGGACGATTATCTGAAGAATAACCCCATCGACAACACACCGAAGGAAACGGAGGAGGAGAACAATGGGTAAATTGATAGCAGTATGGGGTTCGCCGGATAGTGGCAAGACCACCTTTTCGGTAAAACTCGCGGAAGCTCTTTACAATCGCTCCCGTGGCAAAAGTGCTGTTATCGTCGTGTTTACCGATATTGTGACACCTACCATTCCCGTGATCTTTCCCAACTTCCGTTCCGAGGATGTATTCTCGGTGGGAACTATCCTTACCAAACCCGACTTTTTCGCTGACGACGTTGTTTCCAATATGGTAATGACAAAGGACAGAATGAACCTCGGGTATCTCGGATATAAGGACAGCGAGAACAAACACTCCTTTCCCGATTATACGGAAGAAAAAGCAAAGTATCTCTATGATGTGCTTGTAGGAATTGCGGACTATGTGATCGTGGATTGTATGTCTCTCCCCGACTCCAACTTTCTTACAAGCGTAGCGCTTGAAAAAGCGGAGCAGGTCATTCGTCTGTCTACGCCCGATCTCAAGTGCTTGAGCTTTCAGATGTCTCAGCAGAAGATCTTTGCTTCTCACGGTTATCTCCGCGAAAACGATGTGGCGGTGATGAACATTCCCCGCGAGGAATTTAATCTTGCCGCCGCTGATGCGAGACTTCATCTTGGAAAGATCGCCTTTACGGTTCCTTACTGCTCCACACTGACAGAACAGTATATGGAGGGAAATCTGTATGAACCGTTGAAGGATAAGAAGTTCATGCAGACGATTCGAGCAATCGCGGAAAGGGTGGTGTAAGTTATGGCACAGATCGAATTATCTTCGCTTGTAGGACTCACACAGAGCTATATTGCGAAGAATTACGCGGCAGCACTTATCGACAAAAGCAAGACCGCCGAGCTGAAAGCGTATATCGGAAAGTATCTTTATGATACGGGTTATTCGGTAGCGGGGTATGACACCAAAGGCTTGGTAGAACGCCTTTTCACCGAAATGGCGGAGTATTCGATCCTCACTAAGTACCTTGCAGACCCCGACCTTGAGGAGATCAATATCAACGGTTGGGATGACGTGGCTTTGACACACCTTGATGGTCGTATTGAAAAGGCAGAGGAGCATTTCTTCTCTCCCGGGCACGCCATCGACATCGTAAAGAAGCTGCTTCACCATTCGGGTATGATTATCGACAATGCGGCTCCCATCGCGCAAGGACATTTGCCGAATAACACTCGTGTTACGGCTTTGAAAGAACCTATTGTAGATGCAGACAGAGGTATTGCGGTCTCTATCCGTATGCTTCATCCGCAGAGAGTAGATAGGGAAAACCTCATCGACACAGAATCACTCACCGACGATATGCTTGCCTTTCTTGAGACTTGCTTACGTTACGGTGTGTCCTTCGTTGTTGCAGGTAGAACAAGCTCCGGTAAGACAACGCTTCTGAACTCTCTCCTCGGTTCTATCCCCGACAGTAAACGTATCTATACGATTGAAAGCGGTGCGAGAGAGTTATCCCTTGTTAAGAGAGACGAGCAGGGCAGAGTCATAAATAACGTGGTGCATACCCTGTCTCGCCCATCGGATAAGGACATCTACGACATTACCCAAGAGGACTTGGTAATGGCAGCCCTCCGTTTTGACCCCGACGTGATCTGTGTAGGTGAGATGAGAGACGCGGAGGCTCATTCCGCAGTAGAAGCAAGCTCCACCGACCACACCGTTGTAACGACTGTTCACGGTGGCGGTGGAAGATATGCTCATCGTCGTATTGCCTTCCTTTCGCAGAGAAGATTTCCTATCGACATGAAGATCTCTATGCAGCAGGCGGCACTTGCTTTCCCCGTAGTTGTGTTTGCACACAAGCTTGAGGACAACACCCGTAAGGTAATGGACATTTCCGAGTGCATCGTTCACGATGACGGAGAGCTTGAGTACAGAACGCTCTACCGCTACAAGATCCACAGTAACGAGTACGTGGACGGTCAGTTCCACATTGTAGGTGAGTTTATCCAAGAAAACAGCCCATCGGAGTATCTGCGCTCAAAGCTTTTGCGCGGCGGTATCCCGCACGAGCTTCTTAAAAGATTTGAAAGAGAGGAGGGAAGCGTATGACAGCACTCTATATTATCAGCTTTATTTTGCTTGTCGTTGCGACGATTGCGCTCTTGAAGCTGACACCCGAACAGATCAATAAGGATATAAACGAACTGTTCAACAAACAGCAGACCCTCAAAGACCAAGCACTTATGGCACGAGGTAAGAAAAGAAAGAACAGACTCATTCTTGAGCTTGAACGTATCAGACGAGCCTTGCAGGAAACGGGCAAGGAAAAGCAGTTTTCGTTGGCGTGTACGGCGGCGCTGCTCCTTATGGTAGTGGGTTGTATCGTAGCAATCGCCATCGATAATATGTTCCTTATTCCCGTTCTTGCGATTGCTTTCGCTCTGATTCCTTTTGCCTACCTCACCAAAGCGATTGCTATCTATGAAACGCAGGTCAGACAAGAGCTTGAAACGGCTCTTTCTATTATCACCACCTCATATATCCGAAGCGACAACCTTGTAAGTGCGGTGCAGGAGAACCTTTCCTATCTCAAGCCGCCTATCAAGGGCATTTTTGAGGAGTTTATCGCAGAAGCAACGATCATTTCACCCGACATTCGCGGTGCTATCCACAATCTCAAAGATAAGGTTAAGAACAGCATCTATGAGGAATGGTGTGATACCCTTATCGCGTGTCAGAACGACAGAACCCTCAAGGACACCTTGATGCCCGTAGTATCAAAGCTGACCGACGTAAGACTTGTCAATAACTCCCTCAAGACGATGCTTGCGGAAACAAGACGTGAGTATTGGATGATGGTGCTGATGGTTGTCGGCAACGTTCCGCTTTTGTACTGTCTCAACCGAGATTGGTACGATGCGCTGATGAATACGGTGTTTGGTAAGATCGTTCTTGCCATAAGTGGCGTAGTCATTATCATTACCGCGATTCGTATGAACAAGATCACGAAACCCATTGAATATAAGAGATAAGGAGGAAACGGTATGATATTTTTACAAATACTAATCGGTCTCTTTGCGGCGGTGGGTATCGGCTGTATTCTTGCGGACTTGATGAAGGTTCCCACGATGAAAGCATCCAAAGCGGCAAACAACCTCGGTAAGAAGGGCGACAAGAAAACGAGTATCATTGAGATCTACCTCAAGGAGTTTGCGACAAAGCTCTCCGAGAAGATCAAGCTCAACGAGTACAAGAAGGCACAGCTTGAAGCAGACCTCAGAACGGCGGGTATGGATATTTCCCCCGAAATGTACGTTTCCAATGCTATCGTGAAATCGGTGGCTATCGGACTTCTCGCTATCCCGGCTTTCCTCATTTTCAAGTTGCTCGGACTCTTTATCGCTTTTGTGGCGGTAGTGATGTACTTCTCGGAAACCAAGAAAGTAACCAAGATGATCGCAGCAAAGAGAAAGAAGATCGAGTACGAATTGCCCCGACTTGTCGGCTCTATCGAAAAGACGATCAAGCACAAAAAGGGAGCTGTGTATGCTCTTGAGTCCTTTAAGGATACCACTTGCCCCGAACTCAAGGAGGAGCTTGAGATCACAATCGCGGATATGCGCTCCGGCAACGAGGAAGTTGCATTGACACGTTTGGAGTCTCGCGTTGGCTCTACGATGATGAGTGACGTCACAAGAGGTCTGATCGGTGTTGTTCGTGGTGACGATATGGAAGTGTATTGGGGAACTACCGCATTGAAGTTTGCTGACTATCAGCGAGAACAGCTCAAGGCGCAGGCAAACGCAGTACCTCGCAAGGTGCGTAAGCTCTCAATGGCACTTCTTTTCTGCTTTATCCTTATCTATGTGGCGGTGCTCGGACAGGTGCTTCTGACTTCGATGGGAACGCTCTTTTAAGGAGGTGCAACCGTGTTAAAAACACTCAAAAACAAAAAAGCAGAAGGCTATATCGACGTAGCGGTGGCGGTTCTCGTCATCGCTCTTGTATTAGTCTTAATTATCAGCATTTGGTCAATGGTCACGCTCAAGCAGGATATGACGTATATGTGTAACGAACTGTTGGAGGTAGCGACCGTAACGGGACGAATTGGTCCCGAGGTAGAAGCGAGGTTTGCAGAGCTTTGTGCCGAATCGGGTTTCACACCAACGGTACAATTTTCGGCAACCTACTTTGACTATGCCACGGGCAAGGTTCAGCTTGGTGATGTTATATCCGTAACACTCACGACCGAAATGATCTTGCCGGGATTCGGTGGCTTTGAATTGCCTTTCGATGTTTCCGTGACACAATCGGGTCTCTCCCGAATGTATTGGAAGTGAGGTGAGGGCGAGTGAGAAATCCTTTGAAAAACAATAAGGGATTCAGCTACGTTCTCACTTGTGTCTGCATCCTTGTAGTGATGATGCTTGTTGCGGTTGCTTTGCAATACGCTTTTGTATATCACGTTGCAAGGGAACAGCAGAACGAAACGCAGCTCAAGCTCGACAGTTATGTGACGCGCTATGCCGTGAGCAAATACGATGCCTTGAAGCAGGGTGAGCCGTGGGACGATTATATCGACCGCAATGATCTTGTGGACGGAGCATATACCTTGCTCGGCTTTCCGCGTATCATCACACTTGAGTACCGTGAACCCGTGGCGGTGGATGGCAAGTACGTTATGTCAAGACCTACGATCTATGCGATGGCAGGAGATGCGTTTGGTGTTTATGTGGAATATGAGATCTCGATCCCGTTTGAACTGTTCAATCGGAAGATTACGGATATTGTAGTTCCCATCACAATCGTATCCCAATTCAAACAAAAGTAAAGGAGAAATGAAATGAGCAGAAAAGCAAACATTGTTTGTATCGTTATCTGCCTTGTCGTAATTTTGGCTGTTATCGGCGCTATCATTTACGGTGCGATTCGCAACGGTAATGATAATCCTCCCGATGAAACACAGCCTCCCATCACAGATACGACAGAACCCGAGGATAGCGGTACAGACACCACAATTCCTAACATTCCCGACATCGAACCCGATGATAAGGGAGACAACGATCAGAAACCCGTGAACCCCGGCGATGCAACCATCGACATTTTGGACGGTGACGAGACCAACGAAAGAAAGGACGAGCCTGCCGTTGACGGTGAAGTGGTTATTATTCAAGGTGTGAAAGGAGAGAATGAATGAAGAAACATTTTTCAAGAGTTCTCGCAATGGTATTGGTGCTCGTAACACTTGTTGCGACCTTTGCCGTACCTGCTTCTGCTGCAGGCAGTTATCCTATGAGCTGTTCCATCTATTACAAGGATGAAAGCGGTAAGCAGGTAGCGACCACCAAGACATTCTCAATGAACGCGGCAGATACCAATGCACAGCAGACGAAGTATTATTCGCCTACTGTGTCGGGTTATGTGCTTAAAAACAGTAGCGATTCCTATGTAACCTACGCGATGATGGATAAGAGTTTTCCTGCATCTCACTATGTTCGCCAAGGTTCGGCAACCTATACTGTATATTATGTCAAAGCGGCAAGCTCCACCATCTATTACAATTATTCAAGTGGTGGAACCGCATCTGCTACAAAGACAGTAACGGGCAAGCAGGGAGCAAGTTTTACGGTAACTTCCCCTACTATTACGGGCTATACTCCTAATAAATCCTCGGTGTCGGGAACTTACGGTAGCGGTTCACACGTTGTAACCTACTATGAGAAAACCTACACGGTATCTTATAACGCAAACGGAGGTAGCGGAGCGCCTTCAAGTCAGACTAAGAAATACACCACAAATCTTACTCTTTCTTCAACAAAGCCGACCCGCACAGGTTATACCTTCCAAGGATGGAGCACTTCAAGCAGTGCTACAAGTGCATCGTATAGCGCAGGTGGAACATTCTCCACCAATGCAAACACAACTTTGTATGCGGTATGGGCAAAGAACAAATATACCATTTCCTTTAACGCAAACGGTGGTAGCGGTGCTCCCTCAAGTCAGACCAAAACTTACGGTCTTGATCTTACGCTGTCCTCAACGAAACCGACAAGAAGCGGATATACCTTTAAGGGGTGGGGAACATCAAGTTCTTCGACTACCGCGTCTTATCAGCCGGGCGGCAAGTACACTTCTAATTCGTCTGCAACCTTGTATGCAGTTTGGGAGAGTAATGCTCCAACAACGTATACCGTAAGTTATAACGCAAACGGTGGCTCGGGCGCACCTGCAAGTCAGACAAAGACACACGGAGTCACGCTGACTCTTTCCTCTACGAAGCCTACCCGAAGCGGATATTCATTCCTCGGTTGGTCTACCTCAAGCTCTGCAAAGACAGCATCGTATAGCGCGGGTGGTTCTTATACTACCAACGCATCTTGTACGATGTATGCGGTTTGGTCTTGTAGCCATTCATCGACTTACAGAGACTATGTGACCGGATGCGACTGGGAACTGATTTGCAATAACTGCGGAGCTGTGACTTCAACAGGTACGACCCACGGACCGTATAGCTACAGCGATTGGGTCTATTATTCTACAAGTCAGCACCGCAGAACAAAGGATTGTGACTACGGTGACTATTCCACCTATGAATATGGTTCTCACTCTAAAACTACCGAGTATGAGAGATATAGCAGCACTCAGCATAAGTATTATTCTTATTGCTCCACTTGTGCTTCTATGATCGGTAGTGCGAGCTATGAAGCACACGACTTCACAAGCACTACCTCGGGCGGTAAGACCGTATCGGTTTGTAACGATTGCGGCTATACCAAAGAGACCGTGCAGACCTTTACCGTCAGCTACAATGCAAACGGCGGTAGCGGTGCGCCCGCAAGTCAGACAAAGACCTATGGTGTAACGCTTACTCTTTCTTCGGTAGTTCCTACCCGAACCGGCTATGAGTTTAAGGGTTGGGGAACATCGAGTGCTTCTACCTCTCCGTCTTATTTGGCGGGAGCAAACTATTCCAATAATGCGTCGATCACACTCTACGCGATTTGGAACTGCCCTCATTCTTCAGCAACACAGAGCTATGTAACGGGTTGCGATTGGCAGAGAGTATGTAATACTTGCGGCACTATCCTTTCAACAGGAACTACCCACGGCCCATACACGTATTCGGCGTGGGAGTATTATTCCACAAGTCAGCACCTCAGATACAAGAACTGTAACTACGGTGACTATTCCGAAGCACAGTACCAAGGTCATTCACTTGAAACCAAGTTTGAGCAGTACACCGCATCTCAGCATAAGTATTACTCTTATTGCTCCGAGTGTGACAGTATGGTTGGTAACTCCAATACCGAAGCACATTCCTTTACCTCTACCGAGAGTAACGGAAACATTATCTATACCTGCTCCGAGTGTGGATATTCCTATTCCGTGAAGAAAACCTACTCCGTAACTTTTAACGCAAACGGCGGTATCAATCCTCCCTCAAGTCAGACGAAGATCCACGGTGAGACCTTGACACTTACCTCCGCGAAGCCTACAAGAGAAGGTTATGATTTCAAGGGATGGGCAACCTCAAGTTCCGCGACGAGTGCGACCTATGCAGCAGGCAGTAGTTATACCTCCAATGCAAACGTAACGCTCTATGCGGTATGGCAAAAGACGATCTTCACCGTATCGTATAACGCAAACGGAGGTAGCGGAGCACCTGCTTCTCAGACAAAGACCATCGGGCAGACGGTAACGATCTCCACGGTTCAGCCTACAAGAACAAACCACGCCTTTATGGGGTGGGCAACGTCGAGCACGGCAACCACACCCGAGTATTACGGCGGTGAGACCTACTATGCAGATGCTTCTGTAACCTTGTATGCGGTATGGATCGAGCGCAACTATGACTTCTCGGTTTCTAATTTCTCAACCACTCCCGGTGAGGTTTATCAGTACGAGAAGATCAGTATTATGTTCAGAACTGACTCTTGGGACAGAAATCTGCCTTACGATGATATTCCCGTTGAGGTTCTCTTGAATGGCTCTGTTATCTATTCCACCACCGTTGACTTTATCAAGTATGGAGTGCAAAACTTCTCCTTTGATATTAACGTAGGCGCACTTCTCGGTCAGCAGACCCTTGTTGCACGAATCAATTGGGCAGATCACGAAAATGAGACACGAACCACCAACAACAGTGTAAGCACCACCTTTACCGTGAAGAAGCTCATTGAAACTTCTACCGAAAGCGTAACGGTCAACGGTGATTATGTCGAAGGCTTTGAGGTCATTTCGAGCTTCTATGTGACCAACGAAGCTGCAAGTGATATTATCCCGAGCGACGCTGTATCCTTCGATTTCGTTGTTTATTCGATGAATGGCAGCTCAACGAATGTTGTAAGTCAGCAGACTTGGGAGAGTGTAGTCATTCCCGCAGGTGGTAGAAACCTTGTGTATTTCAAGTGGCGAGTCCCCGCAGGAAGTGCAGGTACGACCTACTTCTGTAAGGGTACGATCAATCCCGGCAGAATGGCTAACGAGACAAACGGTGCGAATAACACCACCGAATATGCCGTTCTCGCACAGAGTATCGGTAGCTCTCAGACCGCTAACACTCACTTTGAGTCGAGTGCGCCCTCAAGCTATAACCCCTCTATTACAGCACCTACCGCAAAGTCGGGAAGTGCAACTTGGAATATGTGGGTATATGAGAACGGCTCTATCGTTTTGAAGCAGTATGGTGTAAGTGTGACCTCTGCTGACCCCGATCTGCTCCCGAGCTCCGCTTGTCTTACCGCAGAAAAGGTAGGTAACACTTGGAAGATGAAGTCGGGATATGGTATAACGATCAGTTGGAATCCCAAGCTTGTAGCCAAGTCGGGATATACGATGCCGAGTTCCAATGCTTATACTGCCGCGCAAAGCGTGTTTGCGACTTTCCCCGAGTATGCTTACTCAACGGCAAGCTATAAGTACAGAACGCTTGAGCAGGTAGGCGGATATTATCAGTTCGTGCAGAACTCTGATGCTGACGGAAATGCAAGAGTACACTTTATTCCCGTTTACGTTGAGGACGGAAATTACACCGTTTCCGCAACTGCAACCCATATTTGGACTCCCGCAGGTATGATCTCGGCGGTTCGTAATGTGAAGGTTGTAATCGACGGAACAATCTATGACGATTGGTATCAAGGTTAAGGTGAGCACATGGACGAGAAAGAAGTATTGAACGGATACGTTATCGACGTCGCAATGTGGATAGGTCACAAGAGGGTTTGCTTTGGTATTGCCGAAGATCAGAAAACCGAATATCCGTATATGATGTGCGTTTACGAGTCCGAGGGATATATGTTTCCCGTGTGCGATAAGCTCCATTGTTTCGACAACTACCCCGAAGCACTCCACGCATTTGCGAACAAGATCAACGAGTGTGCAAAAGAGCTTGAGGATCGTCGCGCCGCCATTGTCGGTGTTGACGATCCTTCTTGCTTGACGGCAGAAGATGTAATCTCGGTGTCTTGGGAGGAAAGCATCAAGGGCAAAGTCGTTGCAGTTAAGGAGCAGACAATGCTTCACGGTTTCCGAGATATTGCACATCAGCTTTACTATGTAAACAGCGGTTTTGGTGTAGAGCCTAAAAGCCGTGGCAGAGCTTGCTACGGTTGGGATCTTTATACCGGAGAGAAGTGCAGAATTGAGCGCCCGAATGTTTTGGGGATTGTACCCCATGAAAAGGTTCCCGAATTTGCCAAGAGAACACTTGAGAAAGTGAAGCTTGAGCTGAAAAAGGAGGACAAAGATGCAAGATAAGAGAATCAATGCAGGATATGAGATCATCAAGTCTTTTCCCGTAGGAAATACGGAGTTTGTGCTTGGTGAGAATATCCACGACCGCGCTCGGTATGTTACTTGGGAATGTACCGGGGGCAATAACTATTTTTGGGGTCATTACTTTACGGACAAAGAAGCGGCAAACAAGGACTTGTATGACCGCGTAGAAGCCGAGGTCGCTTTTAAGCGAAGCATTGGCGAATATCCCAAAGAGAATGAACCCAAGAAAAAGACAAACAGAGATAGGGAGGAGAGATAATGGCAGAAGTAAACAAGACAAATCTCCGATTGGTTACTCGTCTCATTGAGTCTGGCATCACGTCGGAGAAGCAGATCATGGCGCTCAAGCTCAAGGACATCCTTTCTATCCCGAATATCACAAAGCCGGAGCTTACGGCTCTCTGCGAGTTGCAGGACGAGATCAAATCGGTCGGTATCTTGGCTTTCTTGGCAAAACCCGAAGCCAAGGAAGTTAAGGAGGAAACCGAAGGCAAGGAGAGTGTAGACGATGAAGCTTGAACGCCTTGCATTATGGGATGAAAAGTATCTTTTCACCGAGCAGGGCGAGACGGACAAGGGATTTATCGGGTGGCTCAAGGGTAATTTCAATGAGGATAGACTCGTGCTCTCGGATATGGAAATGACGGGAGATAACGACTATATGATTCGTTATGAGCTTGAGTCGCTTTGTATTTTTCTTGCAAGCGAGAGTGCGGGGTATATGCTCCGCACTCTTTCAGATCTCAATGCCTTTTGTCGGGACAAGGTACACGACCACGTTCCGTATTCCTTCAACCGCGAGTGTTGGGGATTCAGAGTGCTGACCGAGGACTATGCTTGGTATATCGCTCTTACCCCTTGGAACCCCGTGCGGCACGTAACGATCTATTGCTATAACCGCAAAGCACTTATGACCGTACTTGCCAAAGATAAAGGACTTCCCGAAACCTGCTACGGTGTTCTGAAATATACAGGTGAGCGCATCCTTATCCGTTATGGCGAAGATCTGTACGACAGCTTCCCTCAGTACGGTGGCAATATGGTTGAGAACCGCGCTTATGCCAATGAGCAGAATGAAGCTCTTAACCTCACTATCGAGCAGGTTGCGGCAATGGAGAACGGTGTGATCTTCGGTTGGGATACTCCCGTGGCTAATCCCAAGAACTACGATGAAAACGGTCACTTCTACGTTCCCGTGGAAGAACCCAAAGAGAGGAGGAGATAAGATGGTGCTTGAAGCTATCAAAATGAAAGAAGAAAAAGACCTTTTCTTTTTCAATAAGGATGAAGAAAAGGAGCTTGGCTGCATTGGATATTTGCGAGGGGATTTCGGTGGAGGCGGTAAAGAGTTTTGGACGACTTGGTTTCCTCATAATTTCCCCGAACTGAACGATGAAAAGTTCAAGGTTATCTTTGATGCCCTTATAAACAAGATGCGAGAGCCGTGTGGCGTTCTTTCTGACCGCGAAAGTATGAGAGCTTATTGTCGTACTCAACCTCAATGTAAGGTCTCCCATCCCTTTGGTGAGCAGTGGGGATTCCGTATTCTCACGCAGGACTACGCCCTTTATCTCCGTTGTATTCCTACTCCGGGTGACTACAATTTCTATGTCTTTTGCTATGACAAGGATATGGTGATGAATAAGCTCGCTAAGGACAAAGGACTTCCTTTGTATTCTTATGCCTATCTTCCTACTACGCAGGAGGAGATTCGCATAGATATTGCTCAAAGCGGATACACCCCCATTCGTAAGCAAGGGAACGGCAGAGCCGCAAACGAAATGAACCGTGAACTTGGCATATCTCCCGCGCAAGCGGAGGCTATGAAGGTTGGCTCAATGTTCGGTTGGAACGTACCCGGTGCCGACCCGAAAAACTACGATGAGAACGGAAAAGCAATCAGAAAAAAGGATAGCAGGGAGGAACGATGATGGTAGAACCTATGTATTCTCCTTGGGGAACGGTAGATCATTGCAAGATGCTCTGCTACGGAGCCTTTGAGGTTCAGACCGCAAGACACGGCGGTGTAATGATACTTCGTGAGCTTGCCGATGAATACCTTTCCAAAGAAGCTCAAGCAGTAGGCTTTGTTGAAGGTCGTTATCTCTGCTTTGAGGAGGATTGCGATTCTCCCGTTGCTATCCGTGAACTGCTTGACAAGGGCCTTATGAAAGCACCCGTCAATCAGTATTATAAGGAGGGTGAGTACAGCGCGATTATCGACGATGTGATCACCACTTGGCACAAGGACGATTATTTGAAAGCGGTAGAAGCGCGTAAGGCAACAGAGCAGAATCATATTGCACCCGAACCCAAACAGAAAAAGGTAAAAGATAGGGAGGAACGATAATGAGCGACTATGTTTTTCAAAACAGATACGGAGTCACCGCCGTTCTTGACAGAGCGACGATGAATGAGCCGAAAGAGATTCGATTTATCTATCCCGACTATCAAGAGAAGTTCCGTATTCCCGATGGAGATCAAGTCATTGTGACCTATCCTTCGGGAGAGGTAAAGGCTTTCACCTGCAAGTATATCGACGATTATCACGTTCTTGTCGGCAACAACTCTTTCCACATCTGCGAGTTTGCTGAGGTTTTGGAAAGACGTGGAGCACACGTTTATCCTTTCCCCGAGAAGCACATGATTTGGTCGAATATCGACCTTGATCTCAAGGATTGGGAAGGACTCAGAGAGGAACACCCCGAATATACCGAGGAGCAGTTGACCGAAGAAATGTATGAGGTCAACAACGATTATCTCAGTGACGAGCGTTACAACTTGAAGATCCAATGCGGAAACGACATTATCGTTTTCGGCAATATCGGTCGTTGGAACGGCAGAGCGCACGGATATAAGCTTATCGAATCGGGTAATATCGCGGATTGCCTTTATACCGATTGCGATATGGCTGAATGGTACGTTGACCGAGACGGAGATCTGTGCTCGACACAGATACACCACGATGGAACGAACTATCTGTATTACCGCAAGTTCAAGGACGGACTTTCTTCGGACGATAAAGAGGACTTCCTTGATAAGTTCTATGAGGGCAAAGCCACGCAGGAGGATATTGACCGTGTGACCGATAAGCTCGGTGGGATTATCGCACAAGTATATGGTTGGGATTTCCCAACCGAAAAGAAAGAACGGGTGTCAGCGCGTGACGCCCGATAAAATCTAAAGAAGGAGCAAAACAATGCCGAGAAAAATAGACTTGATTACCGAACTGTATAAGCGGACGATAAAAGACATCACATCGGACTCGGTGGCGTGGAGAGCTTTTTTGCACTCGGCAGCGTATCAGTACAAATACCCGTTTGCAGACCAAGTGCTTATCTACGCACAAAGACCCTATGCGACCGCGTGTGCGGAAACGCAGTTGTGGAATCAACACTTTGGACGGTGGGTGAAACGAGGAGCAACGGGTATCGCTCTGATCGACGGACGAGGAGATAAGAACTACCTCAAGTACGTTTTCGATGTCAGCGACACACACGACCGCGATAACAAGCCTTTCGATATTTGGGGTATCAAACCCGAATACGAAGGAGATATTATCGAAGCTTTGCAGAATCGGTTTATCGACGATGAAAAGCAAAGAGAAAAGATCAGTGATGCGGTCATCGCCGCCGCAATCAATCTCGGTGCGGATAACATTACGGATTATCTGCATGAGCTTTCCTACGAAAAGGAGGGAAGCTTTCTTGAGGAGTATGACGAAGATAATCTCCGCGTGAGATTTCTTGTTACCGTGCAAGCGAGTGTTGCTTATACGGTGCTTACCCGTCTCGGCTTCAATGCAGAGCCGTTTGTTGGTGCAGAGAGCTTTGAATGGGTGCATGAGTTTAACACCCCTGCGACCGTAAACATTCTCGGAACCGCTACAAGCGATATTTCCGAGATTTGTCTGCGAGAGATCGAGAGGACGGTAAAGAGTGTTGAGAAAAGCATCCAAAGAGAAAATCGCACATTTGACGGTAAAAGTGAAACCGAGTATAATAATGGCGGTAAAGCAGAAACACTAAATCGAAACGGAGGTAATATCAATGACGTTGACTTACAGGACACAGAACGGAGTACAGATCCCGAACTTGGAGCTGCCCGAGCAGACGAACCACACAATCGGGAAGTACGGTCAGATGAGATTGAATTTCTTGAAACAGCACCGAAAGGGAACGTACACGACGATACTGACCGAGGGCAGGCTGAACAGTTATCTTCACGAGATCGACGAGACGGCGAAAGCACAGATCTCGGAGAGTATATCCCGGATGGCACAGAGCCTTGGGGTATCGGAGAAGCTGAAAGCAGAGAATCCGATGCAGTGGGTACAGATGATGAACTCGATCAAGAATTCAGCAGAGGAAGAAGTGTTGACGTCCCTAATCTACGCATAAGTGACAGCACACTTCCCGAGATCAGCGACCCCGAAAGTCTCATCCAAATCTTAAGACACGGTGACTACTTGCGACACAGCAAGGAAGAAATCGTGTCTTTTTTAACTTCAGATAAGAGCGACGCAGAAAAGGCGGAGTATGTAAAGAGTGCATACCCGCCTTTACTTTTTGCGGAGTTCTACAAGCAGGGAACAGAAGATCATCTCGGTTACAGAGCCGATGATGAAAGCCTGCTTCTCTATACGGGTAGCTTCACGTCGAGAACGGCGGAGAACCGTATGGATTGGGCATTTGTCACAAGACTTGTTGAGGCACTTATCACCGATAAGAATTACCTTGAAAAGCCCGTGGTCAAGGAAGATCACCAAATGTCTCTCTTTGATATGGATATGCCCGAGGTACAGACGGCAGCAGAAAGCACTCCCCAAGAGAAAGCAGATAGCACAAGTCAGATGCGTATCTCGCAGGAGGTTATCGACGAGCTGTTAAGGCTTGGCGGTTGTACCCGAAATAGCAATATGCGAATTTATGAGTATTATCGCAGAGCCAAAGGCAGCGAAGAAACGATTCCTTATCTGCGCCGCGAATATCAGAGCGATAGTGTTGGTATTACGGTTAACGATAAGAACTATTCCGCTAAATGGGATGATGCGGGTATCCGCATATCTACCGGAGATAGAGTATCGGAATACAGTTCCGTGCTGATACCTTGGGATATTGTTGACAAGCGAGTCAGAGAACTGATGAACTTGGGTCAATATCTCTCACAGCAAGAAGCAGAAAAGGCAAAAGAGGTATGGTGTGATCTTATCTCGGATAAGGTTCGCACCTTGCTTGGCGATGTGTTTGGAGAGATCCCCGACGAGCAAAAGTTTTGGCTTAAGCCGAACTTGATGTATTACGAGGCGAGAGAGTTATTTGCGAAGAATTTGAACGATCCCGAAAAGGGAGCACAGCAAGTAAGAGAATTGAGAGCAAGAATGCCTTTGCTTGAAAAATATCCTCCGCGTTTTCGCTATTTGGAAAACGCAGAGCAGTATATGTCTTACTTGGAAATGCACCTAAGAGAGCCTATCGATTTTCCCGAAGCAGACCCGTATATTCTCCCTCCCAAGCAGTTTGTCACACAAGACAAGTTCGATGCGGCGCTACTTGAAAAAGGAACGGATACCAAACTCAAGCATTATTCTTTCTTCTTGAGAGAGAAAGATAACACCAAAAGAGCCAAGCATCTTTCGGACAGTTTCGGTACGGGAGGTTCCTCGGGCGGTAGAATCGGGGATGACCATAGTCCTAAAGGTTGGGTGATCTACGGTGGACTTCGTAGCGGTAACACGGGTATGCACCTTAAATGGTCGCAGGTGGCAAAGCGTATCGACGAGCTTATCCGTAAAGGCGTATATCTGTCCGATGAGGACAAAGCCGAAATGGATAGCTACGAAAGGAAGGATATTGGTTGGAAGATCAAAAACTTCTATTCGGACAAGATGCTTGACGTGCGTTATCCTTATGACGTTTATAAAACGACAGATTTTTGGATTGCTGTCAACGATATTGCAAAACAGATCGAGAATAAAGACCGCTTGCTTGAGATCATAGATATGATGCAAGAAGCCTTGGACAAACAGTTCCCGGGCACGGAAAGTTATAACCGAGATAAGCAAACCCTTGATACCGTAAAGGATTATTCCGAGGGCAGATATAATCTGTTTCCCGGCTCTCCCTACCGCAAGAAAACGCCCTTTGCGCCCGAGAAGAAGGAAGTAGTGCAAGAACCCGTCGCAGAGGTAAACGAGCCTATCATCGAAGAATTACCCGACACAGAGTACGATCTGCACCTTGGTGTGACCGTACACATCGGCAAGGACGAATATGAGATTTTGTCACTTGCAGGAGATAAGGTGGAGCTCTTTGACGGTACACTCATTCCTCTTGAAATGGAGCTTGATACCTTCCTTAAGCGTATCCGTGAAAACCCGCTGAATGACGGACTTCTGAAAGAACCCCGACCTGCTCCAAAGGTAGAGTTTAAGGAGGAAAAGCCGAAGCCGGGAACACCGCCTAAGCAGACGCGCAAGGGTAAAAAGAACGAGCCGTCGGTTGATGCACTTGTGGCAAAGATGGAGGAGTCTTACGCAAGGTGGAATCAGATTAAAGCCGAAGGTTCGGGCGATCCCTTTTGGGAAGATGGCGTCAATATGAATTTGGTTCGTAACCATATCATATCTTACCGCCGACAGATTCTTGAGCTTGTCGGAGAAGATAATCTCCCCGATATTTTCGACCGCGAGATACCGCCCGAAGTGCCGCAAAACTTTGTGGCAAATGCAGATCTTATCCGTGAAGCTGCAAAGGTAGCACTTGCGATCTATCAATCGAATGAGACCTACCAATGGTGCAAAGAGCAGGCAAAGCGCATACCCGAAAAGATACTCAAAAAGACCTCTATCCCGAATATCTTGGGGTATGTTACGGGTCTTGAGTCTGCCATCGAGAATGACAGACTTATTGATATGAGACGTCACCGCAATGCAAATCAGTACCTTGATAGCTTTGACCGTTGTAAGAGTGAGATTGAAAAGATCTTGCCGCAGATCGAGCACGAGCAGAGAACCGAGGAGATTTTCGCTTCTCTTATGAATGAAGATGAAGAAGCAGAAGAAATCCTTTTGGAGAGCGACGTTGAAAAACTTTCCATTCCCGCAAAGACCGATGTTTGGGAAAGATTTACGATTACGAAAACTCACTATCCCGACCGAATGGCGCTTATCCGAGTAGGAGACTTCTATGAGCTTCTTGACCAAGATGCAGTAGAAGCATCCGACGCCCTTGAGCTTACACTTACGGGCAGAAGCGTACCCGACAGACCTACAAGAGTTCCTATGTGCGGATTTCCTTATCACACCTTGGATAAGTATCTGCAAAAGCTCCAAGATAAAGGCTTTAAGGTGGTTATCGCAGAGGAAGATAAGGAGTTTGCAATCAAGGAAAAGCCGAAAGCCAATCAGAGCTACACCGACGAGGAGATCGCGGAGATCTTACCCGCTGATGGAAAAGAAATACTGCGCTTGTATGAGTATCGCTTCAGCGATGACCGTTTCTATGTGGACGAAGAAAAGGGCGAGGTAACTTGGCTCTATTTTAATCCCGATAGCACAGCAGGTGGACAGTTTGTTGAGAACGTAGTCACCTTTGAGCAGATCATCGCGCTCAAGGAGAATGAGGATTACAGCGTATTCTTTGATAAGCTCGGTTCCGAAGCAAGGCAGACACTTGTTGATGTCGGTGATGAGGACTTCCATGATGTTGCAAAGCGTTTCTTATTGGATGAGTATTACTACCACGGCTTTGGTACAGAAGCAAGAGAGGAGCTTATCTCCATTGCGGAAGAACTTGAGCAGGTGGAGAAACCTCGTCTTAAGGGAGAGGTTACCCATCGTTTCTCACTCCGGCGTCTGCCGTTTGAAGGTGGCATCCAAGGCATTTTTGATAATGTCACGGGACAGTTCATCGGAAGTAACGGTCAGATCTTCCGTTATGCCGAGCATAGCGAAGCTTTGAAAGATCTCAATGGTTTTCAGAGGGTTAACGGTTTTGCCGAAGCCAATATCTTTACTACCGAAAACGGTAAAGAGTACCACGAGGGTGACACGCTATTTGCCTCCTTTGAGGGAAAAGACGGAGTTCACCTTGAGATCGAGCGCATAGACGAGCACGACATTTGGTATACGATGCCGAGTGAACCCGGGCAAGAAGCGGTCAGTATGGATCGCTATGAGTTTGAAAAGTATTTGGATAAGGGCAATATCAGCCTTCTGTTCTCAAGATATCCGATACTGAACGATGACAGACCCCCCGAGGAAAGAGCAGCCGACAGAGCCGAAAAAGCAGAGCCACACATCGAGCGAGTACCGAGTAGGGAACCGACCGAGCTTGAGGTCGCAAAGAAGCTCATTGAGGATTATTGTGCTGAGGAGTACAATTCCGAATCGGTGGATTTTTCCGATCTGACAAACATCGGTATCGGTTATACGACTATTACCGATGATGAAATTCCCATCCAAGTTGTCGTAAACCTTGTGGATTTCAAGATTGAGAAATACCTTGCCGATGACATCGTAGAGGTAAGCAAATATGATTCACTTCACGATCTGATCGAATACGAGCTGAACAATCTTGTGTTTGATGCGCTGATTTCGGTTTCGGATGATCTTATTGAACAGTACAATGAGAAATACGGAATGGGTATTCCGCAGCTTGTCGAGAAGGAAAAGCCGAGAAAGACTTTGCCCGTGTATAACACGCATCCTGAGATACCCGATAGCGAAAAGCACAACTACCGCATTACCGATAACGAGATCGGAATGGGTGGAGCAAAAGAGAAGTTCCGAAAGAACATCGCGGCGATCAACCTCTTGCACGAGCTTGAGTTCGATAACCGTTTGGCAACACCCGAGGAGCAAGAGATACTTGCACAGTATTCGGGTTGGGGCGGTCTTGCCGATGCCTTTGATGAGACCAAAGATAATTGGCACTCGGAGTTTACCGAGCTTTACACCACACTCTCTCCCGAAGAATATGAAGCCGCCAAAGAATCGACTTTGACGGCTTTTTATACGCCGCCCGTTGTTATCAAGGCGATGTATAGCGCTCTTGAGAATATGGGATTTAAGAGAGGAAACGTGCTTGAGCCTTCATGCGGTGTCGGTAACTTTATGGGTCTTATCCCAGAGAGTATGGATGCCAAGATGTACGGTGTTGAGCTTGATAGCCTTTCGGGTAGAATTGCAAGGCAGCTCTATCAGAAGAATGGTATCACCATCGACGGATATGAGAAAACTCATTTCCCCGATAGCTTCTTTGATGTTGCAATCGGTAACGTGCCGTTCAATGATTTCAAGCTCCTTGACAAGAAGTACGACAAGTACAACTTCCTCATTCACGACTATTTCTTTGCGAAAACCTTGGATAAGGTTCGCCCCGGTGGTGTGATCGCTTTCATCACAAGCTCGGGTACTCTTGACAAAGAGAACTCGTCTGTCAGAAAGTATATCTCGCAGAGAGCCGACTTCCTCGGTGCTATCCGTCTGCCCAACAATACCTTTGACGGAGCAGGCGCGAACAAGGTCGTGTCGGATATTATCTTCCTCCAAAAGCGAGATCGAATTATCGAGAGAGACGAGGATTGGGTACACCTTGGAACCGATGAAAACGGAATCAAGATGAACCAATACTTTATCGACCACCCCGATATGGTGCTCGGTGAGGTAGTGATGCGTTCCGGTCCCTATGGACCAGAACCCACCTGCAAGCCTTATGAGGACGAAGATCTCGGAGAGCTTTTGACAGAAGCAATCAGCAATATCCACGCAGAGATCAGCGAGGTTGAGCTTGACGAACTGACAGAGGGAACAGAGGACAAATCCATTCCCGCAGACCCGACCGTGAAGAACTTTTCCTTTACGATTGTAGACGGAAAGGTGTACTACCGACAGAACAGCGTTATGAACCCCGTCGAGACTTCGGTAACGGGCGAGAACCGTATCAAGGGTATGATCGGTATCCGAGACACGGTGAAGGCTCTGATCGAAGCGCAGCTTGAGGATTACCCCGAGAGCGAGATCAAAGAACTCCAAGCGAAACTCAATAAGCAGTATGATGAGTTTACTGCAAAGTATGGACTTATCAATAGCCGAGGAAACGCGATGGTGTTCAGCGACGATAACTCCTATTTCCTCCTTTGTTCTCTTGAGATACTTGATGAAAACAAGGAACTCAAAGCAAAGGCGGATATGTTCACCAAGCGAACCATCAAGCCGCAGGTCACGGTTGACCGAGTGGACACGGCAAGCGAAGCTCTTGCACTCTCTATGGGTGAGCGAGCTATGGTGGATATGGAGTATATGAGCGAACTGACGGGCAAGAGCGAGGAGGAATTGTTCTCCGACCTCAAGGGCGTTATCTTCCGCAACCCCGAGCACGGCGAAAAGATCGGCGCAAGACCTTACCTTATGGCTGACGAATACCTTTCGGGTAACGTGCGAGAAAAGCTCAAGGAAGCCAAATGGAAAGCCGAAGCAGACCCCGCATTTGCGGATAACGTAGAAGCACTTGAGAAGGTACAGCCCGAAGATCTGAGTGCTGCCGAGATCGGTGTACGACTCGGTTCCACTTGGATACCGCAAGAGGATATTCAAGATTTCGTCCACGAATTGCTCGGAACGCCTTTCTATATGAGAAGGCTTATCGAGGTCAAATTCATTCCGCAGACCTCACAATGGGTCATAACCAATAAGACAAGAGACAGAGGAAATGTCAAGGCGGTAAACGCTTACGGTACTCATCGAATCAACGGTTATGAGATCATCGAGGAGAGCTTGAACCTCAAGGACGTGCGTATCTTTGATTACCCGATTGACGAGAACGGAAACAAAAAGCAAGTCCTCAACAAAAAGGAAACTGCAATTGCACAAGGTAAGCAGGAGCAGATCAAGAGAGCGTTTGACGAGTGGATATGGAAAGACCCGGCAAGGCGAGAGAGACTTTGTAAGCTCTATAACGAGCGTTTCAACAGTATTCGCCCCCGTGAGTTTGACGGTAGCCACATCAAGTTCTTTGGTATGAACCCCGAGATTACCTTGAGAAAGCATCAGAGCGATGCCGTGGCAAGAATTATGTACGGCGGTAACTCACTCCTTGCACACGTTGTCGGTGCAGGTAAGACCTTTACGATGGTTGCGGCGGCGCAGGAGAGCAAGAGACTCGGACTCTGTAACAAGAGTATGTTTGTTGTTCCCAACCATCTTATTGAACAGTGGGCAAGTGAATATCTGCAACTCTATCCGAGCGCAAATATCCTTGTCGCTACCAAGAAAGACTTTGAAACCAAAAACCGTAAGAAGTTCTGTGCAAGAATTGCTACGGGTGACTACGATGCTGTTATCATCGGTCACTCACAGTTTGAGAAGATCCCGATGTCCCTTGAGAGACAGATCGAAACGCTTAACAATGAGCGTGACCAAATACTGCAAAGTATTGAGGAGATCCAAGCATCAAGAGGAGACAGAGTAACCGTCAAGCAGCTCGCCAAAGCGAGAAAGCAGATCGAGACAAAACTTGCAAAGCTCAATGACCAAAGCCGAAAGGATGACGTCGTGACCTTTGAGGAGCTTGGCGTTGACCGTCTGTTTGTGGACGAGGCACACTTCTATAAGAACCTCGCGGCATATACCAAGATGCGAAACGTAGCAGGTATCTCACAGACCGAAGCACAGAAATCCTCCGACCTCTATATGAAGTGTCGTTATCTTGACGAACTGACAGGAGGAAAGGGTTGTGTGTTTGCAACGGGTACGCCTATCTCCAATACGATGGTAGAGCTTTACACGATGCAGAAATACCTTCAGTACGATGAGCTTCAGTTGCGCGGACTTCTCAATTTTGATGCTTGGGCATCGACCTTTGGCGAGACGGTAACGGCAATAGAGCTTGCACCCGATGGTAGCGGATACCGAGCAAAGACACGCTTTGCAAAGTTCTTTAACATCCCCGAGCTGATGGCAATGTTTAAGCAGACGGCGGACATTCAGACCGCAGATATGCTCAAACTTCCCGTACCCGAAGCGCACTACCACATCGTCAAGGTCGAAGCAAGTGAGGAGCAGAAAGAACTCGTTGAGTCCTTTGCGGAGAGAGCCGAAAGGGTTCACAACCGTATGGTAAGCTCAACAGAGGACAATATGCTTCTCATCACAAACGACGGACGAAAGGCTGCACTTGATCAGCGACTTGTCGATATTGGTCTTGGAGATTATGATGGAAGTAAGGTCAACACTTGCGTTCAGAACATCTACGAGATTTGGGAAAAGTATGCGGATAAAAAGGCGGCACAGCTTGTGTTCTGCGACCTTTCCACACCGAAGGATGACGGCAGCTTCAATGTTTATGATGACATCAGAAATAAACTCATTGAGCGGGGAATACCGCCCGAGGAGATCGCTTTCATTCACGCGGCAGATACCGACACAAAGAAGAAAGAACTTTTTGCCAAGGTTCGCCGTGGACAAGTCAGAGTGCTTATGGGTTCAACCTTCAAGATGGGAGCCGGCACAAACGTGCAGCAGAGACTCATTGCACTTCACGACCTTGACGTTCCGTGGAGACCCGCTGACCTTGAACAGAGAGCAGGTCGAATTGTCCGACAAGGAAACTCCAACCCCGAGGTTGACCTTTACCGTTACGTTACGGAGGGAACCTTCGACGCCTATTCCTATCAGCTTCTTGAGAGCAAACAGAAGTTTATTTCGCAGATTATGACGAGTAAATCTCCGGTAAGAAGTGCAGAGGACGTGGACGAGACCGCCCTATCCTATGCGGAGATCAAGGCTCTTGCAAGCGGCAATCCGAAGATTATGGAGAAGATGCAGCTTGATGCCGACGTTGCAAAACTGAAGCTTCAAAAGGCAGATCACTTGAGTCAGAGGTACAGCCTTGAGGACGCTCTTATCAAGAAGTTCCCGAGGAATATTGCCGACCAAGAGGAGAGAATTAAGTGCTTGATCGAGGATATTGAAACCGCAAAGAACTCCACGTTCCCGAATGAAAACGGATTCTCCCCGATGGAAGTTATGGGCACGACCTATACCGAAAAGGCAGAAGCGGGTAAGGCGATCCTCGCTGTATGTGAGCGCATCAACTCGCCCGACGAAAGACCTCTTGGTGAATATCGTGGTTTCAAAATGGAGATTGGATTTGATACCTTTGGTAGAGAGTTCTTTATCAATTTGCGAGGAAAACTCTTTCACAAAGTTCCACTCGGACAAGATGCTAACGGTATCATTATCCGTCTTGACAATGCTATCGAAGCCTTTGAAAAGCGAAAGCAGGGCTGTGAGCTTCAGCTTGAAGAACTGCATAAGCAGGTCGAGAACGCGAAGGCGGAGATCGCTAAACCCTTTGCAAGAGAAGCAGAGCTTGAGGAAAAATGCAAGCGACTTGCAGAACTCAATGCTGAGCTGAATATGGATAAGCGAGAGAACGAGATCGTTGACGGCGCAGAGGAGCAGAGCGAGGATGAGCGCGACGAGAACAGCAGAACGAGATCTGATCGTACCGACAGATAACGGTCAGATTGCACGGTGAAAATAAGACGTGCGGGCAACAGACATTGTACTGTTGCCTTACATAAGAGAAATTGAAAGTTAAGATATAATTCAGAACTGATTGAAAATTTCACATTTTTATGATATAATAAACTCACCGATAAATAAGAATTTGTGAGGATGATAAGATGGTCAATATAACAGATGTAAGACAGATTCTTCAATTCGCAATAGATGCGGAGATTAAAGTCTTTCTTGATGGCGGCTGGGGTGTAGATGCACTTCTTGGACATCAGTCAAGAAGCCATAACGATATTGATATTTTTGTAGAAAAGAAAGATTATCAGAATTTTATAGAGATAATACAAGCTAATGGATTTTATGAAATTAAGATGGAATATACAACATTGAATCATACTGTATGGGAAGATGCGAAAAACAGAATTATTGATTTGCATTGTTTTGAATATACAGGCAAAGGTGAAATTCTTTATGAGGGGGATTGCTTTCCGTTAGAAATTTTTTCAGGTAAAGGAAAAATTGAGGAGATAGAGGTTTCCTGTATTGAACCATATAGTCAAGTAATGTTCCATCTCGGATACGAGTTTGATGAAAATGATGTACATGATGTGAAGTTATTGTGTGAGACATTTCATATCGAAGTTCCAAATGAGTATAGATAACGACAAATTCCAATAGGTCGAACAGTTAGGAAAATAAGAATTTGATGAGGTGTTTCAATGGTTAGAATAGCAATAAATGGGGACAGTCGTGTTTTGGCAGAAATGGCTGTTCAAATGTGGGATAGTCATACTGTTGATGAATTAGAAGCAGAGTTTGCTGAAACACTTAATGACAAGCAATCTGCATTTTTTATCAAGTATATAAATGATTTGCCCGTAGGATTTGCGCAATGCGGTTTGAGAACTGACTATGTCGAAGGCACAGAAAGTTCTCCTGTGGGTTACTTGGAAGGTATTTTCGTAAAAGAGGAATACCGAAAGAACGGATATGCAAAAGAGCTCCTTTTAGCTTGTGAAATATGGGCAAAAGAAATTGGATGCAGCGAGTTTGCCAGTGATTGTGAGATAGACAATATTGATAGTTTCAAATTCCATATGGCAATGGGATTTGATGAAGCAAATCGTATCATCTGCTTCAAGAAAAGATTGTAAACAGTTCTCCAAATTCCAATTTGACGAATGGAGGTTTGTTATGGTTACGAAACTGAAATATGGCAACACGAACACTTTTTTCATTAGTGGAAAAGACGGCGGCTTGCTTGTCGATACAGACTATGCAGGCACGATATCTTCTTTTTACAAAGCCATAAAAGAACAGAATATTAGGTTCTCCGATATAACCTATGTATTAGCTACACATTATCATCCCGATCACATTGGCTTGATAAGCGAGGTTATGAGTCAAAACGTCAAGTTGCTTTTGATCGACACGCAAGTGTCTTTTGTCCATTTTTCAGACGGGATATTTAAAAGAGATAAAAGGCTGCACTACAAACCGATTGATATAAACAATGCAACAGTTATCCGTACCGAAGAAAGCAGAGCTTTCCTCAAGAGCCTCGGGTTAAACGGTGAGATCGTTAGTACCCCAAGTCACAGTCAAGATAGCGTATCTTTAGTCTTGGATAGCGGCGAATGCTTTGTTGGCGATTTAGAACCCATGGAATATCTCGATGGTTATGAGCTTAATGAGAGTTTACAAAACGATTGGGAACGCATTAAAAGTTATTCTCCAACCGCGATTTATTACGCTCACGCAAATCAAAAAATATTGAAATAAACAAATTCCAATAGGTCGAACAGTTAGGAAAATAAGAATTTGACGGAGAGATAGTATGGCTATTATTAAAAACGAAATACCGATTTTGGAGTTTGATACAGAGCAGACAGCAGTTCTTAATCCCACTCATGAAAATCTTGGTTTGAACTTACCCAAGAAATGTGTGTTCGCATTTCTTGGTGCTTACATAGATGAATATGCCAGTAAAAGTGATACCAAACAGGTATCCACTTTTGAGAGTGCAACGAAGCATTATCCCATTTACATCACCAAATACAAGGGTGAGGACATTGTGCTTTGTCAAGCACCCGTTGGTGCGGCAGCAGCCACACAGATACTTGATTGGCTGATTGGTTATGGTGTAAGAGAGGTAATCTCGGCAGGTAGTTGCGGTGCTCTGGAAAAGTTCCCCGAAAGTACATTCCTCGTACCAAACAAGGCTCTGCGTGATGAGGGAACATCTTATCACTATGCGCCCCCTTCTCGATTTGTGGAAATCAGCGAGAAGGCAAGAAAAGCAATTGAAGAAACCATTCTTGAGCATAGTATGAAATATCAGGAGGTTATAACCTGGTCAACGGATGGATTTTTCCGTGAAACCAAAGAAAAGGTGGCTTATCGCAAAAGTGAAGGCTGTGCAGTTGTAGAAATGGAATGTTCTGCTCTGGCGGCCTGTGCTGATTTCAGAGGGGCAACCTGGGGTATGATACTTTATACCGCAGACAGTCTTGCAGATGTTGACAAATACGACGAAAGAAACTGGGGCGGTAATGCATACGAATATGCACTTACGCTCTGCCTTGATGCGGTTATCAAATTATAAGAACAGTTAGAATCAATCTTTTTTTGTGATATAATTTTATTGAGGTGAATGAAATGAGGACTGAAAAAGAAATATACGATTTAGTTTTGAATTTTGCTTTTCAAGATGAGAGAATTAGAATTGTAACTCTTGAGGGGTCTCGCACTAATGTTAATATACCAAAAGACAATCTTCAAGATTATGATATTACTTTTTTTGTTATAGATATGGGAGAATTTTTGAAAAGCGATGACTGGCTTAGTGTTTTTGGTAACAGAATTATGATGCAAAAACCTGAAGATATGGAATTATTTCCTCCAGAAGAAAAAGGATTTTCTTATATAATGCTTTTTGATGATGGTGTAAAGATTGATTTAACTTTGTTACCTGTTTCAATGCTTGAGGAGTATCTTACTCGCGATAAACTTGTAAAAATCATGTTAGATAAAGATAATATGATTAAAACAGAAATAGTTCCCACAGATGAAGATTATTACATTAAGTGTCCAACAGAAAGAAAGTTTGATGACTGTTGTAACGAATTTTGGAATGTTGCAACATATGTATCCAAGGGCTTACTTCGTGGTGAAATACTATTTGCAATAGACCATATGAATGAAGTATTACGTCATGAGCTTCTTAGGATGATTAGTTGGTATGTCGGTACTGAAAAAGGATTTAATTTCAGTTTGGGTAAAAACTATAAATTTTTAGATAAGCATATTTCAAAAGAATTGTGGGATAACTTACTAAATACATATTCAATGAGTTCGTATGAAGAAATGTGGAAATCGTTTGATTTGTGTCTATGTTTGTTCAAAAAAATATCTAAAAAAGTGGCAGATTCACTTGGTTATAATTATCCTGATTATGATGAAAACGTTACAAAATATTTGGAAACACAAAAGAGAATTTCAAATAAATATCTTTATGGTAATAGGTATTGACAAATTCCAATTTATCGAACAGTTTATTAAAATTGAATAGTCAAGGGCGGTATTTGTCTACCGCCCATTTTACATAGCCGAGAGGATTAGCACCTTAATTCTCTCGGCTATTTTTATTTCCAAGAGAGGAGGAAGGGGCGATGAAATATGGAGTAGCCGTTACAATCGTACAGACCGGATATATCGAAGTTGAAGCCGATTGCGAAGAAGAAGCAAAGGCAAAAGCCGCTGAAGCCGTGTCGGAAGAACGTATCTTGTATCACGAAACAGAAGTGAAAGAGTGCAAGATCGAAGGATATTTTTGATAAAGCGAGGTGATGAAAATGCTCGGTGAAAGACCGAAAACAGCAGAAGAACTTAATGCTGAACTTTATGAAAAGGTCAGCACAGAGTTTGAGGAGTACAAGAATAATTTGCTTATGCTGCCTCCCGAACAGTTGCTTGAACACGCTTATGCCTATGCAGTTCGTTCAGACATCGTGATCGCTATTGAGTGTGGAAGTATTCACGCAAGACAAGCGCAAGCTCTTTTGAAATCCGAGAACGCACTTGATGAGATCTTTGGCAAGTGGGAGGACTTTGAAAAGAATCACATGGACACCGTTAGAAGGGCAATCGAGTGTAAAGCAAACGAGATCTCGCGCGAGGAGTTCAAGAAAGAAGTTCAAGAAAGAAAAGCGCGAGAGCGAGACGAAAGGTAACTATGGCGTATATTCAACCCGAGATAGTTGCAGAAGCACGAAAGGTTGATCTTCTTTCTTATCTCAAAGCTACCGATCCAAGTGAACTTGTAAAGTGTGACGGGAATGAATACTGCACTCGTTCTCACGACTCACTCAAGATCTCAAACGGTAAGTGGTTTTGGTGGTCGAGGGGAATCGGCGGCGCATCTGCACTTGACTATCTTATCAAAGTCCGAGGAATGGATTTCTTATCGGCAGTTGAATCAGTTATGGGTAAGGCGGTAGAAATACCGTCATTTATTTCGCCCAAACCAAAGAAAACTTACGAAAGAGTTTATATGCCGATACACACTCCAATGCTCAACCAAGCAAAGAAATATTTGCTTGCCCGTGGCATTGATGAAGGGATCATCAATGAATGTGTCGAGCAAGGAATGATTACCGAACACGCAAGAAGTGGTGCGGTATTGTTCCTTGGGTTCGATGAAAAGGGAGACCTCAAGCATTGCTGTTCGCGTGAGACCGATGGTAGCTCGGGTAAAAAAGATATGGCGGGAAGTGACAAAAGATACGCTTTCAAGATCGCATCCAACGATGAAAATCTAACGGTCAGAGTCTTTGAAAGTGCGATAGATCTGCTGTCATACGCCACGATGCTTAAGGAGATCGGAAAAGATTATCGAACGGAAAACCTCATATCTCTCTCGGGAATATATCTACCGAAAAAGAAAATCGAAGAATCCACGATACCGATGCCGCTTGAACATTATCTTGCAACTCACCCAAACACAAAGAAGATTTGTCTTTATCTTGATAACGATTTCGCGGGACAGAGAGGTGCTGATGCCCTGCAAGTTATTCTCGGAGGAAAGTACGAAGTACGATATATTCCTCCGCCCGAAGGTAAGGACTACAACGATTATCTAATGATAACCAAACAAATCAATTTCAAAAACGAAAGGAATGAGAACCGTGAAAATTCAGATCAAAACAGATGAAGTATCGAAGGATACCAAGAACCATTTGAAGTTCAAGAAGAAGCTCCGCAAGGTGCTGATGCAGAGAGACGAGAACAAGTTTATCGCAGATACCATTGACGATTATCTCAATGGATTTGCGGACTTTGACCCGTTGCTCGATTGGAAGTTCCGCCCGGTATGTGGTTGCGAGATCGAAGGAATGGAGGAGTTCAGCTTCAACGTGAAGCACAACAATCTGTTTGGCAACAAAGGGTTTCTCCTCAATGATTTCGTTATCGCAGGTTGCTGTGCCGATGATGATTTCTGCGAAGGGTATGAGATGTGGTTGCTTGACGATATGCGTATCGTGTTCACTTATTTCTGTATGATGAGTGATCCGATTAGCGAAGCAAGCATGATCTATCGCTATCCTCTCGGCAAGAAGATCCCCACCGATATGGTACTTGATTCGGAAGATTTCTTGGACGAGCTCGACGAAGAAATCTACTCCTTGAGACACGCAGAGTGAGGTGAATCAATGAAAACCTACAAGGTAAAGATTACCGAAACTCTTGAAAAAGTAGTCGAAGTCGAAGCAGAGGACAGAGACGAAGCGGAGCAGATCGTGTCAGATGCTTGGCACAATTCCGAATATATTCTTGATGCGGAAGATTTCAAAGGCGTAGAGTTCAATGCAGTATCACCTGCAAGAAAACGCGAGTCTTACGAGCGATGAAAGGAGGACGGCGACGGGGAGGAGCTGTCTTTCAGTCTTAGCAAGCATCGCGGTTGGACGCCCAAACGCTTACTTGTGAGGGGACAGCCCCTAAGACCCCGCCGCAAAAATGAATGAATAAGTTTGATGCAAACCGTAGTCGCAAGCATCGTATTACCATTCGACTTAACGATGATGAGTATCAGAGATTGTGCGAATGGTCATCAGCATCGAAAAGAACGATGAATGCTTACTTGCGTGAACTGATAAACGGATTTACCCCCGTCGCTTTTCCTCCCGCAGAATATTCGCAAGTGATTTGGGAACTCCAAAAGATCGGTGTCAATATGAATCAGATTGCAAGTAAGGCTCATTCGCTCGGCTTTGTCGATGACAGAGAGTATCAAGCCAACGCAGATAAGATTTGGCGTTGTGTTGCAAGTCTCTCGGAACAGCTTGTGAGAGGTGGTGTGAAGTTTGGCTACAACGAAGATATGGGCGGTCAAGGAACGACTCCGACAACTGATTGAGTATGTCTGTGATCTCGATAAGACCACCGAGAACGAAACAAGCGAAGCTCTCAAAAATCTTATTTGGTATGATGCCGATGAGAGTAAAACAGAGCAGAGGTTGTACGTTACGGGAATAGGTTGCACACCCGAAAATGTTTTGAGTGTGATGAACAAAAATCTTTCAACCTATCCCACCAACTCGGATCGCGTTGCCTATCACGCCTATCAGAGCTTTGCGGAAGATGAAGTCGATCCGAAAACCGCACACGCTATCGGTATCGCCTTCGCAAAAGAAATGTGGGGAGAAAACTTTCCGGTGCTTGTCACAACCCACCTCAATACCCGACACGTTCATAACCACTACGCGATATGTGCGACGGGTTTTGATGGACGAAGATTTCATGCTGACGGAGATAACTACCGCAGGATGCGCGAGGTTTCCGACCGATTGTGTCAAGAGCACGGACTATCCGTAATCAAGAACCCACAGAGGGGAAAGACCCGACACATCGGTGAGCTCAAAGCCGAGCAAGAAGGTAGACCGACCGTGCGAGGAATCATACGTCGGGATATGGATATTGCAATCAAGCACAGTACGAGTTTCAGAATGTTCGAGAACCTTTTTCAAGCACTCGGATACACGCTTGAGTGGAGAGGGCAGTATCTTCGCATACGTCCCGACGCGAGTAAAAAGTTCTTCCGTATGGATAAGCTCGGAGAGGGATACACCTTGGAGGATGTGAAGGAGCGAATCATAGATAACGCGAGAAATCGTCGTGTCATTCCGTATATGGCGTATGTGCCGAGAGAAAAACCGAAAGGTCTGTATGCGTTGTATATCCATTATTGTTATCTTCTTGGTGCTCTGCCAAAAGAAAGACCGAATAATCGTGAAGCATACGCGGTTATCAAGGAAGATGTGAAACGTGCGCGTATGTATTCGGAGGAAGCAAAGCTTCTTGGTAAGTATAACATCAATACTGCCGAGGAGCTTTCTTTGTTTACCGAGGGGTTATCCAACAAGTTTAAGGAACTCGCATATAAGAGAGCCAAGCTCCGCAACAAGCTTCGCCGTATGCACGATACCGAGACGATGCAACCGATAAAGGACGAGATCTCAGAGTTATCTTCGCAGATGGCAGATCTACGAAAGCAGATGAAACTCTGCGAGGACATTGCGGCAAGAAGCGGTGTTGTTGAGGCGGTGGTCAACACGATTCACATTCCCGACAAGAATCTTCAAAGGAGAGATACCAACGATGCGAAAACAAAAACTAACGAAAGAGAGGACAAGAGATGAACACATCCGGAGAAGCTGCTGATCAGGTCATGAGGATGATGCTGAACGGCGCGGAGGTTCTTGTCAAGCTCTCGGGTAGCGGTGCGAAGAACGCCGCTGTTCTTTTGTATTCGATTGCTCGTGAGCAAAAGAAAACAAAGGGAGCCGCGAGACTTGAAAGTATGCTCCGAAGCGGAAAGCCCTTGAAGGTTTACACCTTTAGGGATAGCGACCTGCCGAAATTCAAAGAGGTCGCCAAGCAGTACGGTATCCTCTACACCGTGCTGAAGGAAAAAGACAAAACGGGCGGTGTCTTTGACGTTATGGTCAGAGCAGAGGACGAGAGCAAGATCGCACGAATTACCGAGCGATTCAATCTTGCAAGAGTCAATACGGCTGACCTTCGCGCAGAGATCATTCGTGAAAAAGAGGAGATCGAAAAGGACGAAGGAAAGACCGACGTTCCCGAAAACGACAAACCCGAAAAGAGTGCCGACGAGAAGCTTGCCGATGAGATCCTTGGCAAGCCTATCCAAAAGGAGGAGAACGAAATGGAAAACCCTACTGCGGCTCGGACGGAAACTACGAGGGTGCCGGAGGGAACGGAACCCGAAAGAAACCTTCCGTCCGAGCCATCCTCGACGGCTACCAAAAATCCCGAAAGATCTGATGATAAGAGCGAGGGCAAGTCAGACCGTAAGCCGTCCGTAAGAAAAAAGTTAGAGGAGATCAATCGCAAGAGAAGCGAGAGACCCAAGGAAACAACCAAGACTCCCGAACTCGGCAAGAGCAAGGGAAGTAAACCGAAAGAAAGGTAAGGTAAAACAGAATGAGCGTATTTGAAAACGTAATCAATGAAGCCAACAAGAAAAATGAAGTCAATAATGTCCCACCCGAATCGGTTGAAGTTGCCGACGAGGGAGAGGGCAAAAAGAGCTTTGCCGAGCGCATGGCAGAGAAGAAAAATCAGTGCTATGCTATGATCGACGATGCTTGCCTCAATGCAGTATCGAGCATAGAGAGCCTGCGTCAGTTTCTCAACGTGCAGAGCCGTTTCGATAAGTATTCGCTGAACAATGCGTTGCTTATCTTTGAGCAGAAGCCCGATGCGGTTAAGTTAAAGGAATTGGCTGCTTGGAACAAGGAGGATATTTCCGTCAAGAAAGGTGCAAAGAGCATTATGATCTTGGAGCCTTCCCCCTATAAGGGAAACGACGGAAAGATGCACAGAGGATATAATGCAAAACACGTCTTTGACATTGCCGACGTAGAAGCTCCCGAAGATGCACTTCCTCAGCCGAAGTCCTATGAGCAGAAACAGCTCGTTGCGGCTCTTGTTCACGATGCTCCCGTTCCCGTTTGCAAGGCAGAGAAAAGTCTTGGCGAACACAATGCGATCTACGATGCTAAGAACAAGGTTGTCTACTTCAAGGCAGGCTTGGAGTTCGATGCGATCTTCCCGGCGCTTGCAAAAGCTCTTGCCCACGCGGAAATGGCAAAGGACGTGGAGAACTACCGCATCGGTGAGCATGAGTTTGCGGCAAGATGTTCCGCTTACGTGATCTCTCAGAGATACGGTGTCGATACTCGCACCGTTGACGTTTACGGTATTCCTCAGAATATTGAAACGATGGAGGCAGAGGACGTAAAGAAGGTGCTCGGTGACGTTCACAGTAATGTCAAGACCATCACCGCCCGAATGATTGAGTCTCTTGAGCAGACTCAGACCAAGGAGCAGCAGAATCCGAACAAAGGGAGCAAAAATAGGGAGGAACGCTGATGAATGAGCGCAGAGTGATCGAGGTCGATGATTTTCAGCATCGCGTGATGATGGAGGCACTCGCGGACAGACGGAACGATTTTATCGCTGCGAATAAGCCTACCGAGGACGTCAATGAAGTGCTCTTGAAGGTCATTGACGCACCTACAAAAAAGAGCAAAAAGAGAGACCGTGAAGAACGATAATAAAAAGCTATGGCTTATTGTCGGTGCGGTGGGATTGCTTGTACCCGTTTGGCTTGCAGTTCTGATCGCACCGACGCTCGGTGGCGGACTTCCGGTAATGATTCCAAAGATGGGGGATGCTTTTTCGCATCCCTTTCGCTTTACTTGGTGTGATGTGACCTTGCCCTGTATTGTGGTGTTTACCGCAATATACGGTTTGATCCTTATTGTCTATCACTATACCAAACCCAACTACCGCCGCCGTGAAGAACACGGTTCGGCTAAGTGGGGTGAAGCAAAGGAGATCAACAAGAAGTATCACCAAGCTCCCGAGGAAAACAATAAGGTCTTAACGCAAAACGTAAGCATTGGATATAACGCCAAGCTTCACCGTCGCAACTTCAACACGTTGGTGGTCGGTGGTAGTGGTGCGGGTAAAACACGCTTCTATGCCAAGCCGAACATTATGCAAGCGAACACTTCGTTTGTGGTGCTTGACCCCAAGGGTGAGATCTTGAGAGACACGGGCGGTCTGCTCAAAGAAAAAGGATATGAAGTCCGTGTGCTTGACCTTATCAATATGGAAAGATCGGACAGATACAATCCTTTCAAGTATATTGAGAGTGACAACGACGTGCAGAGACTTGTAACTAATCTGTTCAAGTCCACCACCCCCAAGGGAAGTCAGAGCAACGACCCATTTTGGGATACGGCGGCTTCAATGCTATTGCTTGCGCTAATCTTCTATTTGAGATATGAAGCACCGCCCGAGGAGCAGAACTTCCCAATGGTTATGGAGCTTCTGCGCGCGGGTGACATTGACGAGGAGAATGAAGCCGCAGGCAGCGCACTTGATGATCTGTTTGGAATGCTTGAGACAGATAACCCTGCGCATATCGCCTTGAAGTATTACAAGGCGTACAGATCGGGTTCCGCAAAAACCTTAAAGTCGATTCAGATCACTCTTGCGGCAAGACTTGAAAAGTTTAACCTTGAAAGCCTTGCAACGCTGACATCTACCGATGAGCTTGATTTGCAGAGCTTGGGCGAGAAGAAGGTGGCGCTGTTCGCTATCATCCCCGACAACGATACGAGCTTTAATTTCCTTGTCTCTATCCTATACACGCAGTTGTTCCAACAGCTCTTTTTCGTGGCTGACCATAAGCACGGAGGAGCACTCCCGGTACACGTTCATTTCTTGATGGACGAGTTTGCGAACGTCAGCTTGCCCGATGATTTCGATAAGATACTCTCGGTTATGCGTTCGCGCGGTGTGTCGGTCAGCATTATCTTACAGAACCTTGCACAGCTCAAGGCTCTGTTTGAAAAGCAATGGGAGAGCATTGTCGGTAACTGCGACGAGTTCGTATATCTCGGCGGTAATGAGCAGAGCACACACAAGTATGTGAGTGAACTGCTCGGTAAGGAAACCATTGATACCAACTCCTACGGACGAAGCGACGGTATGAGAGGTAATTTTTCGACCAACTTCCAAGTCGCGGGCCGTGAGCTTCTCACAGCCGACGAGGTTCGTATGCTTGACAATCAGTATGCAATCGTCTTTATCCGTGGTGAACGCCCGGTGCTTGACTTCAAGTACGATCTGCTGACCCATCCGAATATAAGTCTCGGTGTTGATGGCGGTGCAGATGCCTACACCCACGATATTCCCGAGCTTGTGGATGTTACAACCATTGAGATCGTGAAGCTTGAGGATTTCAAGGATAAGAAGATGGAGGACTTCCCGAAAGCCGATGAATACTTTGCTAATCTCGTTGCTTATGACGATGAGGAAACAGAAGCCATGTGCGATTATTTAGAAAACAAAAATGAAAAGGAGAAATCAGAATGAAAAACAAGAAGAACAGAGAACTGATGCCTTCGGGTGCAAGAAAGATCGTTAAGGTATGGACTTGCATTGTTATGGTCTGCCTTATGATCTCTATGATGGCGGTGAGTGCATTTGCTGCAGAGAGCGATCCCGTACAGGTTGTCAACAACCTCTCCGACTTTATGTTCGGACTTGTAAGAGCTGTGGGTATGATTATGCTCGGCTTCGCTGTCGTGCAGATCGGTCTGTCTCTCAAGAGCCACGACCCCTCGCAGAGAGCTAACGGCTTCTTGACCCTTGCGGGCGGTGTAGTCATTACCTTCGCAAAAGAGATTCTGACCCTTATCACGGGTTAAGGTATCCTTTTGAGGAAGGAGAGAAGCTATGTCAAACAATTGGGTTGTAGAAAACCTTGAAAATGCCCTTGAGACATGGAACAGTAAACTCTCCGAAATATGGCGGCTCCTTTCGGAGTCGCCAACTGAATTTAAGGGCGGCGGCATTTGGAACGTAATGGTGAACATCAACGACGCGCTCAAGGCGGTAGGATATGCACTCTTGGTGTTGTTCTTCCTTATGGGTATTATGCGTCAGTTCAATTCCTTCCAAGAGATCAAACGACCGGAGCAGGCTCTGAAGCTCTTTATCCGCTTTGTGCTTGCAAAGGCTGCGGTCACTTGGGGACTTGACTTAATGATGGCGATGTTCACCATCGTACAAGGTATTATATCGAAGATTATGGTCGCTTCGGGTCTTAACGGTAACGGAGCGACATATCTCCCACAAAGTATGATACAAACGATAGAGGATTGCGGCTTTTGGGAGTCGATTCCTCTATGGGCAGTAACGCTCATCGGTAGCTTGCTTGTGTGGGTACTGTCTTTCGTTATGATCCTTACGGTGTACGGCAGATTCTTCAAGCTGTATATCTATGCCGCCATTGCCCCCGTTCCACTCTCCGCTTTTGCGGGAGAAGAAACCTCGCATATTGGTAAAGCCTTTATCAAGTCCTTCGCGGCGGTCTGCCTTGAAGGTGCGGTCATAGTCCTCGGATGTATTATCTACTCGTTGTTTGCCGCGTCACCACCGTCCGTTGCGGCGGGTGCTTCGGCAATTACGCAGGTATGGACGTATGTGGGCGAACTCCTATTCAATATGCTTGTACTTGTCGGAACGATCAAACTCTCGGATAGAGTTGTCAAAGACATGATGGGCTTATAATCACGAAAGGAAACAGTAATATGAGTTATAAAAATCCAATCAGCAGAGAAGATCCCAACGCCATAGATAAGCTTTACGAAAAGCTTGCCGAATGTGAGCGTTTGCAGGATACGATGAAGGAAGTCAATTCCTACTACCGTAAAAACGGCAAGGTCATCGGTTGCCCTTGCCTTACGGAAAAACAAGCGGATGCGCTCGATGAGAGTATGCGCCGCAGATACCCTATGCACACACAGCCCTATCCCCCTTATGCGTTGACCAACAACAACGCAGAGATCCGCAGACTCAAGAAGCGTATTGAAGAACTCTCTATCGCAAAAGAGACCGATTACGTTGGTTGGGAATTTGAGGGGGGTGAAGTTGTACCCAACAAGGAGAACTGCCGCTTGCAGATCTTCTTCGATGAAAAACCCGATGAGGAAAAGAGAAGCGCGCTCAAGATGCGCGGATTTCATTGGTCACCTACCGAGGGAGCTTGGCAGAGACAGTTGAACTCAAACGCTATCTACGCTACTGACCGTTTGGAGTTTTTGAAACCGCTTGACGGTCACAGACCTTCTGAACTTCAGCCGAAAGTCAACGTAAGAGACAAAGGCGGTGAAGCTCGATGAATAACGATGAGATCATTGCCAAAGCCAATGAGTTTTATGAAAAGCTAAATGGGCAACGGCAAGAGGGCGAAGAAGGTCTACTTGTTAAATCGCATATTTTGACTTTGGCAGATCAGCCGGAAAAAACCATTCTTGTGCTGATGTCGGAAGAATATGAGGATGCGTATATCTATGAGCTGCTGTCGGAAAAGGAGCAGCCATTCAACCCGCACTATAATGAGCCGGATGAGATATTGTTTGGGTACTTGGAGGCTGGGTATGAGATAGCAGAAATGGATCTGCACACTCACGCGGCTCTTTGGAATTATATCAGCGAAACACAGTTGGTAGAGTGTCACGACGGTTTGCAGAAGTATCTTGATTACTGCTTGCAAAATCGAATTACAGTTGACAAGCTCAAGAGTGTCTATGACTATAAGTTCAATGACCTTTTGAGCTTCTATGCTGATGCAAAAGAAGATATATTCCTTCGCGCCGACAGCTTCAAGGATAAACCTTGGTATGGTGATATTGCGCTTTATACCCGAATCGGTGTATGTAAGCCAAAGACCATATATGCAAGAGAAGTGTGCAGGGCATTACGGCAGCTCGGTTACGGTGTTACGTTAAAGCTCCGCGATGGGGATCTGTATGTAACCCCTTACGGAAAGAATAAGAAACCAAAAGAAACAGATGCACGATAAGGAGAGCTTATGGAGATCAAGATAAACAAAGAGATAAAAGAATATAACGAGACTATGTTCTTCGGTTTATCGGTGAGACAGTTTATCTTCGCTATCCTTGCTTGCGGTGCGGCAGTCGGAATCTATTTCGGC
>JAFUOH010000012.1 GCA_017482055.1 Clostridia bacterium | reverse complement strand
TACGCAAGAGACATATCGCGCTGTACCGCTAAAGTAAAAGCTTCCCGCCCCACCCCTGAGAGCGTCGGCGAAGCCATATAAAGCTTTTGCACAGCTTTTCTCGAAAAGCGCGTCTCCCATACCCAACCACCTCGCACTCGCTAAAAACAAAAGCGCACACCATAACAGTGTACGCTTTTGTGATTAAAGAACCTTTGACAAAAACTCACGGGTTCTCGGATGCTTGGGGTCGGCGAAAAATTCGGCGGGGCTGTTTTCTTCTAAGATGTAGCCTTGATCCATGAAAAGGATGCGGGAGGCAACTTCCTTGGCAAAGCCCATCTCGTGGGTGACAACCACCATGGTCATGCCATCGCTTGCGAGCTCCTTCATGAGATCGAGTACCTCTCCGACCATCTCGGGGTCGAGAGCAGAGGTAGGCTCATCAAAAAGGATCACATCGGGATTCATTGCAAGCGCTCGGGCAATCGCTACACGCTGCTTCTGACCGCCGGAAAGTGTAGACGGGTAGACGTCAGCCTTGTCGGCAAGACCTATGCGGTTGAGAAGCCGCATCGCGTTTTCGCGGGCTTCAGCCCTTATTTGAGCCTTGGTGGTCACGAGCTCCTGCTTCTGCTTTTTGTTCTTTCTGAACAGATTGGTGATCGGAAGGAAGAAATTCGATATCTTGGCGTTCCGAAGATCGGTGACACCGATGTGTACGGGCGCCAGCATTATGTTTTCAACGACTGTCTTGTTGGCAAACAGGTTGAACTGCTGGAAAACCATGCCGATCTTGCGACGGTGAATGTTGATGTCCACCTTCATGTCGGCGATATTTACGCCGTGGAAGATAATCTTGCCGCCTGTGGGATCCTCCATGCAGTTGAGGCAGCGCAGGAAGGTGCTCTTTCCGCTTCCCGAAGGACCGATAACGCAGACTATATCGCCTTGGTTTATCGTGGCGTTGACGCCCTTCAAGACTTCAAGCTTTCCGAAGCTCTTTTTCAGATCAATTACGTCTATCACTCTTTTGCAGCCTCCTCTCCATGATCTTGATGCCCCATGTTATGAGCATGATGACAATAATATAGATAAGTGCCATCACAAGGAACGGTACCATAAATTCGTAGGAATTGGAACCGATCATGTTGAACGCGGTGTAAAGGTTAGCCGCGCCGACGAAGGATACGACGGAGGTTTCCTTGATGAGAGCAATGAACTCGTTTCCAAGGGTCGGAAGGATGTTTTTGACTGCCTGCGGAATGACTATTTTAAGCATAGTCACAGGGAAGGAAAGTCCCACCGCACGTCCCGCTTCCATCTGACCGGGATCGACGGACTGTATGCCCGCTCGCATAAGCTCGGATATGTACGCGCCCGAGTTGAGACCGAATACAAGGATGGAAACGTTTAGTCCCGTCATTGGTATGCCCATAAGCGGCAGCATTACATAGTAAAATAATAACAGCTGAACCGCCATAGGCGTGCCGCGGAAAAATCCAACATAGACCGAGCAGATGCCGTTGAGCGCACAGGGCAGCAGCTTGTACTTCGGTACAACACGGACAGTTGCAATCAGCGTACCGATTACAATACCGATCAGCAGACCGATTACCGAGATCACGATCGTATTCTGCAAGCCCTCCAGCACCTTGACATATCCCTTTGCGTTTATCAGAGTGTCAAGAAATTTGTTGACCTCTTTTATGGGAGTCGAAAATACGATATTCGTCATAAAGAGGGGTAGAAAATTGGTCACGCTTTTATCTCCCTTGCTTGAAAATACCGCTCTTCCGCCGTTACGCGAAAGAGCGGTGATGTAATTTCGCTTTTGTGACTTAGTCGTTGAATGCTGCGGTGATAGCTGCAGCAGGTGCAGAGTCGATGATGACCATATTGATGTTGCCGTTAACGAGATCCTGAACTGCAAGAGAGCCGTTTGCGTAGCCTATGCACTCAGCCGCATAGCCGGTAAAGCCCCAATCAGCGTCGCCTTCGACATAGAAGAGACCGGTGGTGCCGTTCTGAACGCCGATCTTAGTGTCAGCGGTAAGAGCGGTGAGGATAGCTTCAACAGAAGCTACATCGGTGCAGGCATCGAAGGTGGTGTCGTCAGCCTTGACGATGATCTTCTGAGACGCGCTGTAGTAGGAATCGGAGAAGGTTACGTACTCTTCGCGCTCGGGCTTGATGGTAAGACCCGCCATAGCGATATCGCACTTCTGCAGACCTACGGAGAGACATACGGACTCGAAATCCATGTTCATGATAACAAGCTCCTGACCGAGTTCTTCGGCGATAAGAGCCGCGATCTCCATGTCAATACCGAGGTAATTTTCGCCTTCCATAAATTCAAAGGGCTCGAATGCTGCATTGGTGGCAACAACGAACTGATCCTTAGACTCATCGAGAGCAGCGGAAACTACAGGAGTGGGAGTGCCGTCGCCGAAATACTTGTTGCAGATCTCGTCAAACTTACCGTTTGCCTTGATCTCGGCGATAATTTCGTTTACCTTTGTAAGAAGCTCGGGCTGAGTCTTGTCAACTCCGAACGCATACTCTTCCTCGGTAAGGTCGATGTCGATGACCTTAACGACATCTTTGTCCTCGCCGCATGCAGTGAGAGTGAGCACAGCCATAAGTGCTGCGAGTACAAGTGCAAGAATTCTTTTCATGGTGGTTACTCCTTTGTGATATATAATGATAGGATTGTAGTGCTGTATATATATTACACCAAATATCCGGAAAAGTCAATAGTAAAACAGTACAAAGTTGCAAATAGCCTTACAAATTGTTACCGCTGAAATATGCATGCGACATCCTGCCCGAAAAGGCGGAAGCGCTCAAAGAAAAGTTCCCGAAGATAGAAATGACTACAGCGGATTATAAAACCGTGCTGGCAGATAACGAGGTCGAGGCGGTATGGGTACTCACTCCAAACCATGCACACTATACGATCACCATGGATGCACTTCGTGCTGGTAAGCACGTAATGTGCGAAAAACCCATCACCGTTAATTACAAGCTTTCACTTGAAATGGCAGATGAGGCAAACCGCCTTGGAAAAATACTGAACATCGGCGTGTGCAACCGCTACCACAAGTCCGTGGAGCTGCTTCGCGAGATGAACAAGCCTCGGCGAGTATATCATACATCAGTCGGAGATGGTCGTAAAGAAGCTGGGTACGGATATCATTTCGGTAAGCGCAAGATCCCGCGGCACGCAGACCGTGCTTGACGTCACTCTCGGTGAAAACAAAGCCGCCGTCATGATATACGGCTCGAAGTATCCGTTTTCGGTATACATGTCGGACGACAGCGGTAAGGAGGAATACAAACAGGTAAGCTCCCCGTTCTTTATGAATCTTATCCGTGATATGCTCCGCTTCTTTGAAACGGGAGAGACGAGCTTTGACACAAGCGAAACCAAAGCGGTTATAAAGCTTGTGGAAATGTGCATTAAAGCTGCTTCACAGCCCGGAATTACTGTAAATGCGTAATAAAAACGAATGAGACACTTTCGGGTGTCTCATTCTCATTTGTTATAATCTTTTATACTTCGCGCCGCCGGCGATGTCAATAATCTCGACACCCTTTGCCTTCAGCTCGTCACGGATGCGGTCAGCCTCGGCGAAATTCTTCGCCTTTTTAGCGTCCTGGCGCGCCCGTATCTGCGCTTCGACCTCGGCGTCGGGCTCACCCGACTCGCAGATGACGGTAAACTCGCCAGTCTTGGGAGCTGCCGCCGCCAGCTCTTTACGCTTTGCTTCCGCTTTTTTTATGAGATCGAGTCCAAGAACCTTATCGAAATCATCCAGAACCGCAAGCTTTGTGGTGTCATTTGTCTTTGCCTTGAGCACATCGTAGACAGCGGTCACTGCCAGCGCGGTGTTAAGATCGTTGCCGAGCGCTTCAAGGAACTTCGCCTTGAGCTCATCGAACGCCGCCCCGTCTACTTCACCTTCGCCGGGCTTAAGCGCCGCGATCTTCGCGATCAGCTTGTTGTAGGTGACCACCGCGTTGTCGAGATTCTCCCATGAGAACACAAGATTCTTTCTGTAGTGCGACTGCAGGCAGAACAGACGGTAAACCAACGGGTCGTAACCCTTTTCTTCAAGAAGCGACACAGTGAGAAACTCGCCCTTGGACTTGGACATTTTGCCCGAATTTGTATTGAGGTGGTGTACGTGCATCCAGTAGTTGCACCACTTGTGACCGAGGTACGCCTCGGACTGCGCGATCTCGTTGGTGTGATGAGGGAATGCGTTGTCGATACCGCCGCAGTGGATGTCGAGATCCTCGCCGAGATGCTTCATGGAGATACCCGAGCATTCGATATGCCAGCCGGGATAGCCCACACCCCACGGGGAGTCCCATTTCAGCGCTTGATCCTCGAATTTCGATTTTGTGAACCACAGAACAAAGTCATTCTTATTCTTCTTGTTGCTGTCTTCGGTAACGCCCTCGCGCACGCCGACTTCAAGGTCATCCTCGGAGAAGTCGTTGAAGATGTAATACTGCTTTAACTTGGAAACATCGAAATAGATGTTTCCGCCGGCCGCGTAAGCATAACCCTTTTCAATAAGGGTCTCGATTATGTGAATGTAGTCGTCTATGCAATTTGTTGCAGGCTCCACCACATCGGGGCGCTTGATGTTCAGCTTACGGCAGTCCTCAAAGAATGCGTCTGTGTAAAACTTCGCTATCTCCATAACGGATTTGTTCTCACGCTTTGCGCCCTTTAACATCTTGTCCTCACCGGTATCTGCATCTGAGGCAAGGTGACCAACATCCGTGATATTCATAACGCGCTTCACGTTATATCCGTGGTAACGCAGCGATTTTTCGAGAATATCCTCCATAATGTACGAGCGCAGATTTCCGATATGCGCGAAATGGTACACAGTGGGACCGCAGGTGTACATTTTTACAATGTCGGGATGGTTTGGTATGAAATCCTCACGCGTACGTGTGGCGGTATTGTATAATTTTATCATTGCTGATGCTCTCCTTTAATTATTTTCCTTCTCGGCTAATTTCTTTTCCAACTGTTCAATGCGAATGTTCAGCTTGCACAGCTCCTGAGCTACAGGGTCGGGAATGTGAACCTGGTCAAGATCGCATACGTTAATTTTGGCATTACCGCGCTTAACGATACGAGCGGGGATACCGACAGCGGTGCAGTTTTCGGGTATTTCATCCAGAACCACAGCATTAGCGGCGATCTTGGAGTTGTCGCCGACCTTGAAGGGACCGAGCACTTTCGCACCCGAGCCTACCATAACATTGTTGCCGAGGGTGGGGTGACGCTTACCCACATGTTTACCCGTACCGCCCAGTGTTACACCCTGATAGATGGTGCAGTTGTCACCGATCTCGGCAGTCTCGCCGATGACGACGGAACTTCCGTGGTCGATAAACAGCCCCTTACCAATCTTCGCACCGGGATGTATCTCGATACCCGTTAAGAAGCGAGCGCCCTGACTCACCATACGCGCCGCAAAATGCTTGTTGTGCTTATAAAGCTCATGGGACAAACGGTAAGCCAACACTGCGTGAAAGCCGGAATAGAGCAAGGCGACTTCGATATTGCTTGTCGCAGCGGGGTCGCGCTCACGGATCACCTTGATATCGTTGGTTATCTCATTTTTTGCTTTGATAACGCCGTTCTTGGCTTTGACTATACCTTTTTTGATCTTTTCAAGATCAAGATCGAGGCTGATCTCCATAAATTCTATCTCCTTTGTGTTTATAAACTAAAAAAACGCCCCACAGCTCCCAAGAAGCTGTAAAGGCGCAGCGGGCGATGCCCGATTCGCGGTTCCACTTTACAATTATACTCACGGTATCGAAAAATACCCGCCGCTGTAACGTACGGCACACGGGAGGGGCTACTGTTACTTCACCGCTCCGGCTCACGGACGCACTTATTGCCGCTCACATCTTCCTGCGCTCACACCACACGATCACTCGCGGCGCAGTTCTCTGAGAAGACCCGAAACGGCATCCTTCCGCTCACAGCCTTTATGTATACCATTATTATATACTATCCCTCGCGATTTGTAAACACCTTTTTGAAAAATTGTTTGAAAAAATTTTTATACGACAGCCCTGACGAAGCTTACCGAGATCACGGATGAGGATGCGGCAATGTTCCGCCGTATCAACACGGACTCTGTCTATATGCGTACCGACGAGGGGATTCCCGAAACGGTATCGTGTGACGGCAAGCATCTTTTTGTACTGCTAACGGAAACTCCGCTTGACCTCGCGTCCCACGGAAAGGTGGCGGTGGTGCACTTCGGTAATCCCTTCGTGCTTGAAGATTTCGAGCATATTCCGCGGGTGCTAATCGGCACCGGCTCATACGACTGCACGCTTTGCGCAATCGATGTCCTCGCGGGCAAATATCCCGCAAGGGGTGTTATGACCTACGATGTAAAGCTGAAGGAGGAGCACAGCCTGTTGACACAAAGTCCACATTTTCCACAACCTCGGTTGTGGAAAATGTGGACAACTTTATGCCTTAAATACGCGCTTTGCGGGGTTTCGCACAGGTTTTTCCACAATAATGTGTAAAAATCCCGTGTTTTCCGCATATATTTACAACAGGTTTTCCACAAGGCTTTCAACACTCGGTGGAAAACTTCATTAATTAAAATATTTACGGTCAAGACTGCGAAGCTGTATCGCCTCCGCCACATGAAGCATACCTATATTCTCGCTTCCCGCAAGATCGGCGATGGTTCGCGCTACGCGGAGCAGTCTGTCATAGCCGCGCGCAGACAAGCCCATTTTGTCGTACGCATTTCGAAGGAGCGCGGAGGCTTCCTCGTCAAGCTTACAGAATGCGGCAAGATGACGGGTAGACATATCGGAGTTTTTGTAGATCAGGGGCATCATCGGATCCTTTTTTGCCGCAGCCTCACAGCGCTCGCGGGCTATTTTTCTTGCGCGGTCAACACGCTCCCGCACCTGTGCCGAAGTCTCGCTCTTTCTCGGAACAGACAGCTCGTCATAGGTCAACGAGGACACCTCCACCTGTATGTCGATTCGATCAAGCAGCGGGCCGCTGATCTTGGACATGTATTTCTTTATATCCTCCTGCTTGCAATGACATTTTTTCGTAGGATGACCGAAGTAGCCGCATTTGCAGGGATTCATTGCCGCCACCAGCATAAACGAGCAGGGATATGTGACCTTGCCGCCGGTACGGGTAATGGTCACCTTGCCGTCCTCCAAGGGCTGTCGGAGCGATTCCGTCACCGCTTTATTGAATTCGGGCAGCTCGTCGAGGAACAGCACGCCGTTATGTGCAAGAGATATCTCGCCCGGCTGAGGGTTGGATCCGCCGCCCACAAGGCTCGGTGCAGACATTGTGTGGTGAGGTGAGCGGAAGGGGCGCTTTGTTACGATGGACAGCCCTTCATTCAGCTTGCCCACTACGGAATGTATTTTGGAAGTTTCTATCGCTTCATCAAAGCTGATCTCGGGCAGAATGGTGGGCAAACGCTTCGCAAGCATGCTCTTACCCGTACCCGGCGGTCCGATCATGAGCACGTTATGCCCCCCCGCCGCCGCGATCTCCAGCGCCCGTTTGACCTTGTCTTGACCCTTTACGTCGGAAAAATCACAGTGTGTTTCATCAGTCGCGGGCTTAAAGCCGTCGTGGTCAAAGCGAGTCGGAGAAATATATTCCTCGCGGCGCAGATGGCGTATCAGCATCGAAAGATCCGATACACCGTAGACATTCACGCCTTTGACCACCGATGCCTCCTTTGCGTTCGCCTGCGGCACAAATATCTCGGTCAGTCCCGCTTCCTTCGCGGCAAGCGTCATGCACAGCACACCTTTCGCCTCGCGGAGCTTTCCCGTGAGCGACAGCTCGCCGATAAAACAGTATTTTGATAAGTCAAGCGTCTCGGGGAGTATATAATTTGACTGCATAATACCGATCATCATTGCAAGATCGAAGGTCGAGCCCTCCTTTTTGCGGTCGGCAGGCGCCAAATTGACGGTAATACAGGATTCCGGAAATGCATATCCCACATTCTCCATCGCAGCGATGATCCGTTCCTTTGACTCCTTCATAGCCGCCCCGGGCAGTCCGATAACCTCAAATTTTGGCAGCTTCTCCTGTGAGTTGCACTCCACCGACACAAGAAATCCGTCAATACCTATGAGCCCTGCAGAATAAACGATCGATAACATTAATCTCTGTCCTTTCACCGACGCCATACGCCGTTTTTTCTCCCGAACGAATGTTCTATTATTATTTTAACACATCTGTCATAAAAAAGCAATACCTAATTTGAAATTTTATTTGATAATATTTATAGTTATGATAAATTATCGTTTAGGTGTTAAATCCACTCGTAGGGGCGATTCACGAATCGCCCGTATCCCGACAATAAACAATACAGATAATAATTGTGGTTTTTGTTTGGTTAAACGGGCGATTCATGAATCGCCCCTACGGATGGCGGCAACTTATAAACAATAATTTATAACGAAGAAAGGATATACATCAATGAAAAACCAAAAAAACGTACCCGTCCGCATCAGCGACGACCTGCTTGAAAAGCTCTACTACGTAGCAAACAGCGAGGGCAGAACGCTGAATAATCAGTTTCTTCTCATGGCGCGCAACGCTGTTGCTTATTTTGAAAAGACCAAGGGCAAGATCGACGCAAAGAAGTTAGCTTCGGTCAAAGAAGCGATGGAAAAGGAGCTGGGCTCGTCGGTAACCGAGGAATAAGAGTGAATGGAAGCGTTTTTTTGCTTCCATTCCTTAATATATATAAAAACTTTCATAAATTACTTGCAACTTTTATCGTTTTACATCTTTACAAATCGCGAATTATGCGGTATAATATTATCGTGGCGTTACTGCGCCTATGTTTTGTCATGCCCATGTATGGCGGACAGAGGCGGTGCAACGCATAAATTTGTTTAAAATTTTATTTTTTATAGGAGGATTTCCAACATGGCAAGAAAAAAGATATCCATGGATGGTAACACAGCCGCCGCTCATGCGTCGTATGCGTTTACCGAAGTGGCAGGTATCTACCCCATTACTCCTTCTTCCGTAATGGCTGACGTTACAGACACATGGTCTGCAACCGGTCTGAAGAACATCATGGGCGATACCGTTAAGGTTATCGAAATGCAGTCCGAGGCAGGCGCTGCAGGTACCGTTCACGGTTCCCTTGCTGCAGGCGCACTCACCACTACTTACACCGCATCTCAGGGTCTTCTTCTGATGATCCCGAACATGTACAAGATCGCGGGTGAGCTTCTTCCCTGCGTAATCCATGTTTCCGCACGCTGCGTAGCTTCCCACGCGCTCAACATCTTCGGTGACCACTCTGACGTATATGCATGCCGTCAGACCGGTTTCGCAATGATGGCTGAGTCCAATCCTCAGGAGGTCATGGACCTCGGTGCTGTTGCTCACCTTGCAACCATCAAGGGCCGCGTTCCGGTGCTTAACTTCTTCGACGGCTTCAGAACCTCTCACGAGATTCAGAAGATCGAGGCTTGGGATTATGAAGACCTGGCAGAGATGGTTGACAAGGACGCTATCGCTGCATTCCGCGCTCGTTCCCTCAACCCCGAGCATCCCGTACTCCGCGGCTCCGCAGAAAACGGCGATATCTTCTTCCAGCACAGAGAAGCATGTAATAAGTTCTACGATGCATTCCCCGCTATCGTAGAAGAGTACATGAACAAGGTAAATGAGAAGATCGGTACCGATTACAAGCTCTTCAACTACTACGGTGCTCCGGACGCTGACCGCGTTATCGTTGCTATGGGCTCCGTATGTGACGTTGCAGAAGAAGTTATCGACTACATGATGGCTGCAGGCGAGAAGGTTGGTCTTATCAAGGTAAGACTTTACAGACCTTTCGTTGCAGACAAGCTCGTAGAAGCACTTCCCGCAACCGCAAAGAAGATTGCTGTTCTCGACAGAACCAAGGAACCCGGTTCTCTCGGTGAGCCTCTCTACCTCGACGTTGTTACCGCACTTGCTCTCAAGGGCGTTAAGGCGACTGTTGTCGGCGGCAGATACGGTCTCGGCTCCAAGGATACTCCTCCTTCCTCCATCTTCGCAGTATATGAGAACCTGGCAAAGGACGAGCCCAAGAACAACTTCACTATCGGTATCGTAGACGACGTTACCGGTCTCTCCCTCGAAGAGAAGCCCGCTCCCGACACTGCTGCTCCCGGCACCATCGCGTGCAAGTTCTGGGGTCTCGGCGGCGACGGTACTGTTGGTGCTAATAAGAACTCCATCAAGATCATCGGTGACCACACCGACAAGTATATCCAGGCATACTTCCAGTATGACTCCAAGAAGACCTCCGGTATCACCATTTCCCACCTGAGATTCGGTGACAACCCCATCAAGTCTCCTTACTACATCAACAAGGCTGACTTCGTTGCATGCCATAACTCCGCTTACCTCAAGAAGTACGACATGATCTCCGACGTTAAGCCCGGCGGTACCTTCCTTCTTGACTGCGCTTGGACCACCATGGAAGAGCTCGACGCTAACCTTCCCGCTGCTGTTAAGTCCTATATCGCTAACAACAACATCAAGTTCATCACCATCGACGCTACCACCATCGCTACCAAGAAGATCGGTAACGCAAAGGTTAAGAACACCGTTCTCCAGTCCGCATTCTTCTCCCTCGCTAACATTCTTCCCAAGGATGAAGCTATCGAGTACATGAAGAAGGCTGCTTACAAGTCCTACATCAAGAAGGGACAGGCTATCGTTGACCTCAACTATGCCGCTATCGATGCAGGCGCTGACGCTTACACCGAGATCTGCGTTCCCGAGGCTTGGAAGACCTGCGCTCCCGATGCTCCCAAGGCAGCATTCAAGTCCGAGCGCGCTGACCTCGAGAAGTTCGTAAACACCGTTGTAACTCCCACCAATGCAATGGCAGGCGACAGCCTCCCCGTTTCCGCATTCGAGGAGTATGTTGACGGTACCTTCCCGCAGGGCTCCACCATCTCCGAAAAGCGCGGCGTTGCAGTTTACGTTCCTTCCTGGATCCCCGAAAACTGCATCCAGTGTAACAGCTGTGCATTCGTTTGCCCGCACGCAGCTATCCGTCCTTACGCTATGACCGAGGAAGAGGCTGCAAATGCTCCCGCGGCTACCAAGTTCACCGCTAAACCCGTTCTCAAGACCAACTACAAGTTCACCATGGCTATCTCGCCTGCTGACTGTATGGGTTGTACCCTCTGCGTAAAGGCTTGCCCTGTTAACGCAAAGGCTGAAAAGGACGGAACCGATAAGAAGGCTATCGAAATGGTTCTCAACGCAACTCAGGGCGACCAGCAGGCTCCTTGGGACTACGCTGTTGCGAACGTTTCCGAAAAGTCCGAGCTTATCAATAACACCGTTAAGGGCTCTCAGTTCAAGCAGCCCCTGCTTGAATTCTCCGGCTCTTGTGCAGGCTGTGCAGAGACCTCTTATGCTCGTCTCATCACCCAGCTCTTCGGTGAGTCCATGTATATTTCCAACGCGACCGGTTGTTCGTCCATTTGGGGCGGCTCCGCACCTGCAACTCCTTACACCGTAAACCGCGAGAGCGGCAAGGGTCCCGCTTGGGCTAACTCCCTGTTCGAGGACAACGCTGAGCACGGTCTCGGTATGCACCTCGCTCAGAAGACCATCAGAAACAGACTCATCGCACAGGTTGAGGAAATGATGGCTTCCGACAAGGCTTCCGCTGAATTCAAGGCTGCTGCTGAAAAGTATCTTGCAACCAAGGATTCCAGCAAGGAAAACGCAGCTCCCGCAGAGGCTCTCATCGCCGAGCTCGAAAAGGCTGCAGCAGCAGGTTGTCCCACCGCTCCCAAGATCCTCGCTGAGAAGGATTACCTCGCTAAGAAGTCCGTTTGGATCTTCGGCGGCGACGGCTGGGCATACGATATCGGCTTCGGTGGTCTTGACCACGTTCTCGCTTCCGGCGAAGATGTAAACATCATGGTATTCGATACCGAGGTTTACAGTAACACCGGCGGACAGGCTTCCAAGGCTTCCAACATCGGTCAGGTAGCACAGTTCGCTGCTGCAGGTAAGGCAATCGGCAAGAAGAATCTTGCAGAGATCGCAATGTCCTACGGCTATGTATACGTTGCACAGGTTGCAATGGGCTCCGACTACAACCAGCTCCTCAAGGCTCTTACCGAGGCTGAGGCATACAACGGTCCTTCCATCATCATCGGCTACGCACCCTGCGAAATGCACGGTATCAAGGGCACCATGCAGAACTGCCAGCTCGAGATGAAGAGAGCCGTTGAGGCAGGTTACTGGCAGATGTTCAGATTCAACCCCGCTCTTAAGGCTGAGGGTAAGAATCCCTTCTCGCTGGACTCCAAGGCTCCTACTGCAAGCTACATCGACTTCATCAAGTCCGAAAACCGTTATAACCGTCTTGCAAATCAGTTCCCCGAGCGTGCTGAAGCACTCTTCGCACAGGCTGAGGAAAATGCAAAGGCTAAGTACGAGCGTCTTGTCAGATTCGCTGACCTCTACGCTCCGAACAACGACTAATTTCAGACGTTAGCTTATAAAAATAACTGCCGCGAAAATCGCGGCAGTTATTTTTTTATTTAACAGTGCTTTATCAATTGTAATTCTGATAATAAGCAATTACACCGTTGTAATATTCGTTGATCTTGCTGCTCATTGATGCCCAGTAAGATTCAAAGTTGGGGTTTCCCTGGATAACGAGATTTTCGAGAATGTTTGCGACGCTTGCACCGTTGTGGATATAGCCCATGTCGTAGACTACGCTGCGGGTAATGTTGTCGATCATTGCCAGCGACTCGTCGTCACGGGTACCTTTAAGCTTCAGCGCTTCCTCGTAGTATGCGGGGAGGAGTGTTTTATAGCTCTCGGCGCAAAGTGCCTCTGTGATGACGCCGACAAACTCCAGATTTTCGTCCGGAACGGTTCTCGGTACCGCAAGGGCGGTATGGTTGCCATCAGACATGGTGAGATACTCGTCCTGCTCCTCGTCCCACTTCGGATAAGGAAGAATACCGTAGTCATCCTCCATGTCGCGGAGGAAGGTCAGCGCCTGAGTGATGTAGCCGTTGGAGAAAAGCGCCTGTCCCTTTGCAAACAGCTCGATACCGTAGTTGTGCTTTGTACCGTTCGAGCTGATGTATTTGGAGTCGATGCGAATAGCGCCCGAGGAGGTAGCATCCACCAGCTTTGTTACGATGTCATTGATCTTCTCGGTTTTGTAGACAAGCTCAATATTATCACCGCTCACATCAAGTATCTGATTGTCAAACGCCCAAAGGTAAGCGACGATATTGGTGCCTGCATCGGAAATGTAGCCGAAGTAGTCTTCGTTGTCAACGGTGTCGTTGCGGTTGGAGTCCTCGTAGATATCCTTGGTCAATTCAAGCATATAGTCTATGGTCCACTTGCCCTCGTTTACCACCTCATAGAGATCGGGAAGCTTATAGACCTCGGCGTCTGCCTTATTGTAGTAGACGCAGTATGCGTTTGACAGTGCGGTAAGTGCAAAGTCACCGACCGCGACGAGACAGGTGTTGTCATAGGTAAGTGTATCGACAGTGCTGTCGGACCACCAGGGCTTTGTAAAGTCAACGGCGGGTATATCGTACCAGTTCATGAAATAGTCCTGCAGAACCAAGTTGCCAAGCGAGACCGCATGATGGGAGGCGATATCGAAAAGATCCTCCTGTGACATGACTGAGGTCCTTATATATCCCTCGGCAGTGGACCACCTTTCCGAGGTGTGAGCCAGGACTATCTTGCAGCCGAAGCGTTCCTCGACCGCCATGTTTCGATCATATACAGCCTTGTCGACAACATCCGAGGTGTCCTCCACAATGACGTACTTGTGGTTTGCCTCGGAAACCGCAACGCGGTATTCCTTGCCCTCAAACTTGTTTTCGTACTCGTCAAGTCCGTCCTTCACCGCCTTGCGTGCTTCGGTGAAGTCCAGCTCCTCGACTTCGACGGGCTCGGTGTCCGAAACGGACGGCGTGGTGTCCGCGGTTGTGTCGTCGTTCGTGTCGCTCTGACTGTCGCAGCCGATGGTACCAAGCAGCAGCGCTGTCAAAAGAAATAAACTGATAAATCGCTTTTTCATGGTGTTTTCTCCTTCTTATCTTTCGGTTGTATATCTATTATAACATACCAACAATGAGCATTACTATGCAGATATTGCGGAAAAATATGCAATAATTGCGCTTTCACAGCTTCTCAAACACGGGAATAATATCAAGCGGAGCATCCGTCTTGATGGAGCATCCACCCGTGATGACATTGCCGCCGTGGATGGAACGCCACTTGCCCTCGGGCAGGTACACCTTGCGCTCACGCATGCCCTCGTACATAACGGGTGCCACAAGATATCGGTCGCCGAACATATACTGATCGGTGATGTCCCAGTATTTCGCGTCATCGGGAAACTCATAGAACATCGTGCGGATTACGGGCGAACCGTTTACACTTGCTTCGTCCATGAGCCCCTTGATGTAGTCCTTCATGGAAACGCGGAGCTCAAGGTACTTTTTCAGGATTTGGTTCAAGCCCGGAGGGATCCTTGGACCCGCGGTCGCCGCGCACTCGAATTAAAGCAAATCTTACATTATCAAGTTTTTCAAAAATCGCTTCGGCACAACGCCGCTCAGATGGAAAAACGGTAAGCACAGCATTTAATTACCTCTCATACAAAACAGTACTTTTGAAATACTAATACCGAATAAACAATTCGGAGGTATAAAAATGCTTGAAGAGATCGCACTTTCCATTTCGACCGCGATATTTTTCCTTTGTACCGCAGTGGTAAGCAGCATTCTGCCTTCTGACACGTCTGAGGTAAGCGATGTTCCGACTGCTGTTCAATGCAGCAGTGATATTATAATGACAGAGACCGACACGGAGATCCCCGCATCCGCTGTCGTATTCGATCTTATCGGTGAGTGGAAGAGCGCAGGTCACACATTTGAATTTAAAAGCCCCGATAGGCTGACTCTTGACGGTCTCGCCATGTCCTATTCCCTTGACGGAAACGTTATTACCGTCACAAGTGAGATCGGCGGAGCTGTACGCACATACGAACTCGCTTTCGTTCCGATAAGTGATCGTGTCATGAAGCTGAACGGCATAACCGCATACAAAATCGGATAGTTGTATTGACAAGCCATCACGATTTTGATATAATATCGGTAGGATATATTATTTTAAATTATCGTTTATCGTCGTGGGGCGGCTGCCCCACACCCCGCGTTCCGTGCCGCCCTTCGGGCGGCGCGGGTCGGGGGGCTGCTTTGCTCTCATACGCCGATGCAATCCGCCCCCCGACACCCCCCGCTCGCCTCGGCTATACGATAATTTACAATGAGGAAAGGGATGGATATATGAATTTCAACAACGACTCTATGTATCACATCGGACTGCGCCCGTCCGATTCGGCGCGGGCGGCTATTATATGCGGAGACCCCGGGAGAGTCGAGAAGATCGCAAGGCTTATGGATGAGCCGAAATTCGTGGCATCAAAGCGAGAATATACCACATGGTCTGCGAAGGTGGACGGGGAGCGGGTGCTTGTGGTGTCTCACGGTATCGGCGGACCGTCTACGGCAATATGCATCGAGGAATTACATATGATCGGCGTGGATACACTGATACGGGTCGGTACCTGCGGTGGTATGAATATGGAGGTCAAAACAGGAGACCTCGTTATAGCGCAGGCGGCGATACGCGCCGAGGGTACATCGCGAGAGTACCTGCCTGTCGAATATCCCGCTGTAGCAGATTTTGGCGTTACCATGGCACTGCGTGAAGCGGCAATAACGGCAAATCGCCCCAATCATGTGGGAGTAGTTCACTGCAAGGATTCGTTTTACGGACAACATTCACCGGAAAGAATGCCTGTATGCGATGAGCTTGCCTCCAAGTGGAAAGCATGGCTGAGAGGCGGATGTCTTGCCTCCGAGATGGAGACAGCGGCATTGTTTACTGTATCGGCGACGCTGGAAATGCACGCAGGGTGCGTGCTTCGTGCGGTTTGGAACCAGGAGCGCGTAAACGCGGGTATTACCGATCCCGATGATGGCGACGAGTTGTCGGCGGCAAGATGCGCAATTTTGGCAGTAAAATCATTACTTAAATAAAGAGGCACAGTATGAAAAAATATTTACTTCCCGAAAACGGCAGCTTTTACAAGGCAAATCTTCACTGCCACACTGTTTGCTCCGACGGCAGACGTACACCGGAGGAAATCAAAGAGATGTATAAATCCCACGGTTATTCGGTTGTGGCGTATACCGACCATAATGTGATGCTCGATCACTCCGACCTCGCCGACGAGGATTTTCTCCCACTGCTCAGCTATGAGATCGACGTCACCGAGCCCGATTTTGTCACTGACCGAGCAAGAAAGACCTGTCACCTGTGCTTTATTTCGCTTGAGCCGGAAAACCTGCAGGTGTGCTGGCACAGAAGCGGCAAGCATCTCTATCGCGGTGCCGTAGAGCATAAGGATGAGGTGAAATTCGACGAAAATCAGCCCGATTACGAGCGGTATTATTCTGCGGCGGGTGTCAACGATATGATAAAGAAGGCTCGCGAGGGTGGCTTCTTTGTTACATACAACCATCCCACCTGGTCGCAGGAGACATATCCCGAATATACCGCATATAAGGGAATGAACGCTATGGAGATCGTCAACGGTTCTTGCCTGAAAATGGGCTTCGAGGACTATAATCCCCGCGTATATGACGATCTGCTCATCACGGGACACCGCATATACTGTGTTGCAACGGACGATAACCATAATCGCCATCCCGACACCTCCCCCCACAGCGATTCCTTCGTCGGCGCTACCATGATAAAGGCAGACAAGTTGGAGTATCGCACCATCACTAAGGCTTTGGAGGACGGTAATTTCTACGCCACCATGGGTCCCGAGATAAATGCGCTTTGGTTTGAGGACGGCGAAGTTCATATCGAATGCTCCGATGCGGTCTCGGTGACCATGAACACAGCCGTCCGTGCGGCGCTCGCCGCTTACCCAAACGATAGTGGTAAGCTGAACAGCGCCGTATTCAAAATAAAGCCCGAATACGGCTACGTGCGTTTTACCGTGACCGACGCCGTCGGTAAGCACGCCTGCACCAATGCATATTTCACCGATGAGCTTTTTTGCGAAAATTGAGAGG
>JAFUOH010000002.1 GCA_017482055.1 Clostridia bacterium | reverse complement strand
TGGTATATATGGTGCTTCATACCAAATGAATTGGTATGCCGCCGCATAAAAAGAGCCCGGCGTCCGCCGGGCTCTTTTTTATTGGATGATTTCGTAGGTAAAGTTCTTGTAATGCAGGCGAGTGCCCAGGTCGGCGCCCGCGGGCAGCAGCGCCAGGGCGATGAAGAGATCCTCTTGACATTCGCCGCTTTCATCCCGCAGGTAGCAATATTCGCCCTCGATTTTGACGAGGGTATAGAATTTTTCGAACATAGGGGCGCTCCTTTCTATGGATGTGAAACGAAAGTGTTTCGGGGTACATCTTGAAATAACTATACCGAAACGGGGGAGAAAAGTCAAATAAAATAAAATTTATCAATTGGCTCTTGACAAGAATGGTTGCTTATAGTAAAATAATTTAGCGTTGTGGAGGCATAGCTCAGCTGGTTAGAGTACTTGCTTGACATGCAAGGGGTCACTGGTTCGATTCCAGTTGTCTCCACCAAATCAATATAATCCGAACCTGATACCGATCGGTAATGGGTTCGGATTTATTGTTTATATCGAGGACATCAAAGATCTGTAACAGAAAGCGAGAGGAGACGTTTGGGGTCACCCTCTCGCTTTTTGTGTATCTTAATCGGAAACTGCTTGTTCATCTGTCATTAGTTGTCTTTGTATTGATGTTATAGTTGATAATCATTAAATTGTCAATATTAAACCGAATATATGATTGTTAGGAGAATTTTGGGATGAAAAAGTTGATTAGTTGTGAGTTCAATAGGGACACCGTCATTAAATTTCGTGCTCTGTACGAAGCAGGATCTCCGCCTGCATTTCGGGTGTAAGCCTGCAGAAATAGTCACTGTAGCCGCCGACGCGCACCGCAAGATCGCGGTATTTGTCCGGCTCTTTTTGTGCCGCAAGCAGGGTCTCACGGCTGGTGACATTTATCTGTATTTCAAAGCCGCCGCGCTCAATGTAGACTTTTACAAGAGCGGCGATCTTCTTTAGCGAATCGTCATTGAAGGTATTCTTCGAGAACTTCATATTAACGGCAATGCCGCCGATAAACTCCTTATGCGACCAGCTTGAGCTTGACAGTACCGATGCTGTGGGACCGCATTTTTCGCGGCCTTGACACGGACCCGATCCGTCGCCAAGTGGGAAGCCCGATACTCTGCCGTCGGGTGTCGCACCGGTGACCTTGCCGAAGTTCTCATCTTACGCCGCCTTTTTCGATGTCGAGTCCGCGCTCGAGGCAGTCATTTACAAAGCAGGAAAGCAGGGGCATCATACCTGTCTGCATACGTCTTTCGCGTATGCCACGGTAACGCTCGGCTTCTTTTTTTATAGATGCGGACAGCCTTATATCGTCGATGGCGCGTATGCCCATATATGTAAGCTCGTTTGCCACAACAGTACCGTCGGCGTTTCTGCCGCCGACCATATAGCCGCTTGAAAGCCCGCTTAGTACGCGGTGGTTTATCATTATGCCGAGGCAGTCGATAAGAAGCTGTGCGAAGGCATCGTCGATGATGCCCGCATCGCGGTCGGCTTTGTAATAAGGGTACAGAAGTCTGTCGATGCGACCAAGCCGGAACACCTCGCAGACGTGAAATCTTGTGGGGTTGCAGGAAAGGCAGAGCGTCGAAAGTTTATCGACTGCACCGCTTCGTAAAAGCTTTCGGCGGGATACTTCGGAACCCTTTCGCATATTTCGGCGATACGCAGAAACTCGGCCTTGCGCTCACTCTCGGCATCCACGGCAAGCTGTCTGGCACGGTCGGCGTAACGCTCGGAAAAGCGCTCCACAGCGTTAAGACAAGCCTTGCAGGTTTCGTAAAACTCCCGCTTACTATCGTCCTTGCAGGATGTGAGAAGCACGTCAATGTGTTTCTTTATGCCGCTTGTACCCTTAGTAAGCAGAATGGAATAGTCCACCGCCATATGTGAATCCTGACCCTCGCCTGTACCGCGTACAGCCTCGGCGGTCGGTCGGAGGGTTCCCGGTCTGCCTTTTCATTGGCAGTGAGTCTTGCGGCGACCTTGCCGACGATGAGCTCATCATCGTCAATGACGGGTGTTACATGCTCGAATGCGTATGTGTATGCCTCGGCGTATCGGTCGTATCGGCTGCGGCTTTCGTCGAGGGAGAGAAAGTACTTCCAGAACCGATAGTGGAAATCGACGTAGCTTATGCTTGGCTTTAGTGCGCGGCTTCGAAGTCTTTCGATGCGTGCCTTGCCGCTTGGCGTGATATATGTTTGCATATCAATATACCGCCTTTCGTTTTTTGTTAATAAGATTGATCAGGTGGTTGTTTCAAACTTTTTCTCCCTATTTTTCAAACGCCGAAAACATAAGATCAAATCCCTCGTCCGTATCGGGAACGGTGTGACCGCCGTCCCATACGGCAAAGATGAAATTTTCGGGACATCCTGCCGCCGCGAAGTATTTCTTCACACGCTCCGCTTCGGGGATGGCGGATCTGTAATCGAAAACCTCGTCCTCTTTTCCGACAGCAACGTAAAGCTTTCTCGGAGCGCACAGCGCGGCGACCTCGGCATCGTGGAACAGATTAGCGCTGTTCGGATATGTCCAGTCGTTCCACGGGTATGCGTTACGGTCATTAAAGCAGGCGTTACTGAAACCGGCCTTAATACGGGTGTCCGCCGCCATTGTGTAAAGGGTGAAATAACCGCCGTAGGATATTCCCGTCATACCGATGCGCTCGCTGTCAATAAAGTCAAGCTCCGACAGAAAGGTCAGCGCATTCATAATGCCCTTGATTTCAACAGCGGTAAGGCTTATGCCGAACCTTTTCAGATTCTTGTCAACCTCTTGACGCTTATGCGGAATATCGTGCTTCGGCTGTGTAGCAAGCGGCTCGCCGAAGTTCCAAAGAAGAAGCTGCGGTGCAAATACAATGGCTTTTCGTTTCAGCAGGCGGCGGACAAGATGATTGTAATTGTTCTTGCCGTTCATATCGGAGCAAAGCTCGGGCGTACCGCCTCCGCCGTGCTGGGCGACGATGAGCGGAGCTTTTATTGTACCGTGCGGGACAAACAGAAGCCCGTACTGCGGTATTTCGGGCGTGATATAAACCACGGTTCTGTATATGACCGCGTCCTCATCCTCGCCTACGCGAACAAGTGTCGGTTCGGGCAAATTTTCATCGCCGATACGGTCGATGCCAAGCATGGATATGTACTTTGCGCGGTATTCCTCGATCCGTTCGAGAAATCCATCGGTCGGCATAAATCGCTCGCGAATCAGGTTTGCTTCCTGCTCCATTCGTTTTACAAAGGCATTGAGCCCGTCTCGGTATGCTGTACGGCAGATGTCACCGTCACGAATAATGTCATTGTACATTTCATTTCACCTCGATAAGCTCGATCCCGCTCATTTTCGAGAACTTGCGAAGCGTGTCAATATGATGCCCGATGCCAAGGGCCAGATGATGGGTCGGTCCCGCTTCACACCAACGAGAGAGGAATCCGCACACGTCACCGCCGAAGCTGACACGGGTGTTGGTATTGCCCGTCTGGGGAATGTCACCGGCTATGGACGTACCTTCCGCCGCAATCATACGGAATTTGCCGTTTCGGTCAACGTTTACGCTGAGCAGAGTCACGGGACCTGCCTTCAGCGAAAACTCAACACCGATGCCGCTTCCCGACTTGCCGTGATACTTTTTAAGCTTGCGAAGTCTCGGCTTACCCTCGGCGATGGCAATATTGTGCGGTCCGTCGTGACCGATGAGCACCACGTCGTCGGTCACGTCGAAGGGATGGATCTCCGCAAAGGAGCCGCCGCCACCGATGTTTTTCATGATAAGCATAGCCGCCGCAGTCTTGAGATCAGCCTCGCCAGCAAGGGGAATGCCCGATGACGTGAGAAGCGTGTTGCCGATGATGAGATTTGCGGCAAGCTGCTCATATGAGTTGCCCGGTTCGCTCTTGTAGTAGTAGGCAAGAGCTGCGAGGCCGTTATTTTTGACAAGCTTTTTGAGTGCCGCGGAGATCTTTGCCGAATATGCGAGATCCTCGTTCTTTACATAGTCCGTCAGCGGATCCACAGAAGGGTCGCATATCTCAAATATATCGGTGATCTCGGTGATCTCATCTTCGATCTCCGCGTCGGTAATATCTTCGGTAAGTCTTGCAAGCTCGCATATCTCGAGCATCTTGACGTGCGAGCCGAATGCGGCGGAGAACGCAGTCGGGTCGGTGTGCATATCGTACATTCCCTCATATGTATGTCCGAGGTAGCCGATGGTTTCGTACTTGAAGCCTGCCATAGCCGAGGCGGCGTCTACCCACGAATCCACCTCTTTCTTAATGGCATCGGTCCGGGAGGACGCGGCAACGATACAGGACGGTATATCCCGCCCCATCCGTTCATAAACTCCCGCTATCTCGGGCATCGCGCAGATGTCGTCGTTGGCAAGCTGCATATATGTGGTGGTGTGTGAGTAGTCGAGGTGATCGAGCGGTTGTATTCCCACAAGCACATGGGGGATGTCGATATATCTGATGAACGGAGCACATACCGCTGACGGAACATAGGTGGAAAGAAGCACGAAAAGCAGGTCTGCATCCTCTTTTTTCAACTTCTTTACCGCCTCAAACGCCTCGTCTGCACAGTCGATATAGCCAACATCAAAGATGTCGCATTTGTCGGTGTCGATATAATTTATAAACTGCGCAGTTTTCTTTGAAAGCTCCGCTTTCAGACCGTCGAACTGATCGAAATAAATGTAGTGTCCCAAAGTCACTACCGCTATCTTTGCTTTTTTCATTTTTGCTCCTTCTTAATGTAATTTTTCAACGTTTCACGTCTTACCTTTTCCTTGTCAAGCCGCGCGAGGCTGACCTCGCTCATATCCGGTACTTCCCATGATCTGTTAAGTCCCTCGGAAAGACCGATATCCTGCGGTGTACGGTAGTCGGGAAGATTGTTGCGCGCCGTCAGCTCCTCGCGTATCGCCTGCAGATAACGGAAGCCGAATTCGTGGCTCGGAGCGACATAATGTCCCTCGTCCCATTCGTTCCAGTTGTCGATCATCATGATACGCTTACCCCATGCGCCGTCGGGGAGCGCATCGGTCATCTCCTTCATGCGGCGAAGGCATTTGCGGTAATCGTCGGGCTCGAGATACCACAACTTCCATGTGTGGAACGGATAGCCCATATCTATCCAATGCTGTGTGGTACGCGGTGTGGGATCGCTGAAGCAGGATGGTGTCGGGATATATCGCATGGGATCAATTTCAAGCCGCGTTTTCAGAAGCTCGCACTGCTTGGTTATTACATCCTCCGCCCTCGGATAATGATCGGGGGCACTGTAGCCCGAATCATAGCCGAAACGGAAATCGTAACCGCGAGCGATCTGCTCATCATTTGCCTCACTCGTGGGACGCGGATCGCAGCAGGCAAAGATCATTCCGTCGAAGCCGCATCCTTTAGCATATTCGCGGCAGGCGTCGAACGCCGCTTTCTGCTTTTCGGGGGCGCCGAACACCTCCACAAGGCGCGCGGGATGGAATATAAACAGCACAGGCTTGTTGTCGAATTTAAGATAATTCGGACGACTGAAATAGTTCTCCACCCAGAAGGGCATAAGATTGTCGATGATGTCATTTTCATCGGTGGTACCCCATCTGGGGCTGTTTTCGAACATGATGGCAAATTTCATCATATCGCCGTATTTTGCGTTTAAGAGAGCATCGTGAATACAGTGTCCGCAACGAAGCTTTTCTGCCTTGACGGGCTTTTTCATGTCCTCAAGCCGTCTGTACCAGCAGTAGATAAAGCAGTTTATGCCGTGCTCAAGCGCCCATTTTATCTCCCAATCGCAGACCTCGGGCTTTTCCTCGTCATAATAGCCCATAAGCGGCGTACGCTCGGGATATCCATGCAGGTCATCAAATCCACCGTGTATCTCGGCGGCGCCTTTTTTCCAAGCCGCATAGTAATGAGCGGCAACGATGCGGTCGGAGCTCGCAGGCTGTGGCTTCGGAACGTAATCGGATAATTTGATATTATACATAATGATTCCTCCGTTTTTATTTTATTGTATCACAAAAGGAATCCGATATCAATGAACAATACAGCCATTTATAGGACTATCTGTCCATTTGGTGTGTTGACACGGGTGTATATCTGTGTTATAATATTTGACACGGAGGTGTTCTGACAGTTATGGAATTTAATATCGATATCAAAAAGATCATCATCGCCCATGAATTCGTACTTGACCGCATACAAAAATGTGCGTATCCGTCCGGGCGCGGAAATTACGGATTTGTGTATACTCTCGACGGCAATGCACAGTATCGCTTCACAAACGGCGACAATGTCACCGTTACCAAAGGAAATATGCTGTTTTTGTCACCCGATGCCGCATATACGATCATTACAGAAAAGGCTTTCAGGCATTACACAGTCAATTTCGATATTCACCAAAGCACATCGAAGCTTTGTGTGCTTGACCGCCCTTACTTGCTTGTAACCGAGGATAATACCGAGCGATTCAGACGCCTTGCCGAGGAAGTTGTAAGCTTATGGGCATCCAAGCGTTCAGGCTGTGAAATGCAGGCGGTCGGTCGCCTTTACGAGCTTTTGTCGGCGTTTTACTACGATCGTATTATTGCCGATAATATACCCTCAAACGGCAGACTGCTTTGCGCGAAGGAATACATCGAAAAGCATTTTAAAGGCTCCGTAAGCCTTGCCGAGCTTGCAAGTCTTACGGATATGAGCGTCACAAACTTCAGGCGTGAATGGAAAAAGCATTATAACAACACGCCGCTCGCATACCGCGACAGCTTGCGGTTATCCTTTGCACGCGAGCTTCTTTCCAGCGGCTACTATAATGTGTCCGAAATCGCCGAAAAGTGCGGATTTGACGATGTCGGCTACTTTATCAGATTTTTCAGAAAGCATACGGGAATAACGCCGTATAAGTATAAGCAACAATTGTTTTAGCGGCACTGAAACAATATGATCCGAACCTGATACCGATTGGCAATGGGTTCGTTTATATCGAGGACATCAAAGATTGATAACAGAAAAGCGAGAGGAGACGTTTGGGGGTCATCCTCTCGCTTTTTGTGTATCTTAATCGGAAACTGTTTGTTCCTCTGTCATTAGTTGTCTTTCTTGCCATTCTTCGAATGACTTTCGACCTTCCTCGGTTTCGTAATAGGCTTGGATTACAATTCCTTTCGTTTGATATATAAAAAGCAGACTCCGATTACCGCCTTCCGTTATTTTTACGTTGATCGGTTAATCCTGGCTGTATCCAAGTCTGCTATCCGCAGTACACAAGAGAACATATAAACACAGCCGTATTTTTCATGTTATTATTCCTTTTTAAGCAAGCGTATATATGATTCCGGGAAATCAGCTTAATTTTATGTGCCTGTCGGAAAGGGGCAGATCCACAACCGAAAGCATACCGTTGACCGTCGGCTCATAGGAGCCGCTCTCGGCAGTTACCGTGCGCTTTCTTCCGTCGGCGCAGACAAAAGCGATCCTGCCGCCCTCGTGAAGCGACCACACTCCGTCGAACTCATAGTTGACGGCAAGGGGCGAGTTGAACTTGTCCGCAAGTCCGATCATAGCGATGCCGTCAACGACGGGAACGATGGTGTAAAGACGGAAGTCGTCGTGATCCTTTAAGGTGATCTCAAGCACCTCGTCACCGTGAAGCAGGGCCACTTCACCCGTGAAATGCTCATATATGACGTACTCGTCATACTTCGCTCCGATGTCAGCCGCGCTGACTGTTCCTTTCACGGGCTTCTCCTCGGAATTGAGGTTGTACGCCGCGACAACACCACCTTGCTTGTAGGTGTTGAACACCTTCATGGGCTTACCCGATATGTCGGGGTTTGCAATGAGACAGTCAATGGTGGGAAGTGCGGGATTTTCACAGCGGAGGATCCGTCCGTCGCTGTAGCAGAGTGGCGCGAGATGCTCGGGACGGCTTCTGCCGATCTTGTCGGAGACGTAAATAGGTCCGCCCGATATTGCTCGAAGCACGGAATTCTTCCCTGCCTGCGCATCGTCCGTCCACCACATATCCCAATCCGACCAGTAGAACAAGCCTTGTATAGCCGAGTTGTAAGCGCACATTTTGAGGTGCCTTCTGAACCACTCGCGATTCTCGGGTTTAAAATCTCCCGAACATCTGGAGATGGCACCGGTTGACCGATTGAACATATTCTCGTTCGCCATTCCCATACAGTTGATGAGCGTGCTGTCGAAGTGCGCACCTACCGAGCTTTCGATGGCTTTGTGAAGCTCACGCGCAACCTTGCCGATTGGGGCAAGGTTGTTTTGTGCGTAGATTGTAACATTACTCTGATTGTCTATCTTTACAAAGTCCGCGCCGCACTGCTTCAGGAAATGATGCCAATCATAATAAAAGTGATAGAAGGAATCCGCCTCTGGCTTCGGATAAAGACGCATTTCGGGAATCCCATCCGTTTTGGTCAGATTATCCTTAGTTACCGTCACAGCCATGAAATCGTTTTTGTACTTCTTGGCAAGCTCTCCGTCGGGATCCAGTCCCGCCCAATATCCGTTGTAGGGATGCCACATACCCACCTTGAGTCCGTACTCATCTTTCATACGTCCTATGGCATGACCGAGCCCATCGGGGAATCGTTTAGGGTCACCATCGAAAGTGCGGAGCTTTGACGAATGCATCACATTGAACATTCCTGTGTTCCTGTTGAGCTCGTCGGGAATGTCACGAAGCTTGTCGCACTCCGCCCACATATCGTCGATGATAGCCCATCTTACGGGGATCCCCTTCTCCTTGAACTCCTCGCACTTTTCGATAAGTCCCGCTTCGCTTACTCTTATCTCCATAGCATCCCAGGAGCACCAACCGAGGTATTCGAACGTTTCGGGATAGCGGCGCTCCTCGCGCACTGTCGCTCCGTTGTTAAGGAGCTTCATTGCGTACGCGGCACAGTCGCGCATAAGCTTGTAGGGATCGTCACACTCTCCACATACGAATGCAAGCTGATCCTTACAGGTGTTTATGTTGGTGCAGTAGGTTGTAAGTCCTGCAGAGAAGCCGCCGTCGGTACCGACGAGATTGGTTTTGTAGGTATCGTCAACGGTGGGGAGAATAAATCCCCAGCCGCCGTCCTTATACTTCCAGAGAAGTCCCTGTGTACGCTCGTGGAGTTTGGTGAAATCGGTATCGAACTGCGCCATACACCAGAAGGCGCAGTTGCGGTAGTCCGACATATATCCCTCGATCTCACGAACGGGCAAGGTCTCAAGACCTACGGCGAAGGTTCCCGAGAAGTTGGCTCCGCTTATCTTTGAGTCCACCCATACTGCGTGGAGTCCGTTTTCGGTGGCGGTTCTGTATTTGAGCGAGACCTTGCAGTCTTCACCCTCGTACTTATACTGCCCATTGCATCTGCCCTTTTCCATATAGTAGCGGTTACTGTCGCCCGCTTTCATAAACCAGGGCTTGAATTCCTTAAAAAAGTTCATTGATATTACCATCCTAATTATATTTGGTTCGTTTGTCCGCTTACAGATCGCAGTCGGCTATTTCGGTGATCTTTTCGGGCTTTTCGTATTTGTAAGTACCCGAAAGCGCCGCAGTCTTTTTACCGTGGTTCATTCTCGAAAGTGTCACCGCGCTGTTAAAATCGCAGGCTGCAAGTGCGAATGTAAAAGTAAACTTATGCGGTCTGAATTCATACTGTTCCTCAGGCTCGGGACCGCAGGAGCGACTTCCGAGACCTCGCATTTTGTAATCGATGTAAAGGTAATTCCGTTCGCTCTTTTTGAGCTCGTTCTTGTGCTTTGCATTTGTCAGATCATCGAGTGTGAAATCGTGATATGAATATGCAAAGGTATCCGAACCTATAACGGAAAGTCCGCACTCGCCGTCTCTGCTTTTCAGCGTCAGCGCATATGTGTCCTCGTGATTGCCGGTTTCCTGTGGATAATCGTAATCTGTATTAAGCTCATCCACAGATTTTTCGTATATCCCGATGGGCGCATTTGCAAGCGAATCCGTATAGTTTTCATAAGGACCGCGACCGAGCCACTTCACACGGTCAAATATTCTGTCCGCTTCAAATATCACACCCAGCCTCGGAAGCACATTCGGAAGCTCACCGTAAGGCTCACCCTTGACAGTGACAAGTACAGTCCCGTCGCTTATCACCTCATATATGAGCTTCACATGAAATCCCGCATAAACCGAATTTGCCGTATAGCTTCCGCTTACCGTGACATATACCCGCTCATCGCCTTCCTTTACATCTATGTCGAAAAGATTGAAATAATACTTGTGAAGAAGCGACTTCTGCCATTCACCAATGCACCGCGGAAACAGCCCGATGATACCGTCATTGTCGGTGTATGCGCGGTGGATGTTAAGACGCATAGGTGTGTCGAGAAGCACCTTGCCGCCTTTTTTCACCGACGAGATCATACCCTTAGTAAACTCGCAGGAAAAATCACCGTAGCTTACCGAAAGAATGTAGTTGTTTACGCTGATATCGGCTTTTTTACGCTCCGAAGAATACGGCAGAGCATCCGCAAGAACACCGAGCTTAAATTGCTTTTTGTGTACCCGGACACCGTTCTTAAAGTACAGCACGTTCAGATAATATCTCGCACCACCGATCTTTTCACCGACAGTAACATCGGGAACAAACGTAAAGCTGTCGTGAGGCTTTACACTCGGAATGGACATTGGAACGCTCTTTATGATATTTCCGTCACATTCGATGTCATATCTTGCGTCGAGATATGACAGATCAAGAAAATCGTTGGTGTTCTTTACTGTGATAATACCGTCCTTGAAAGTGGTATATGCCGCAAATGAAACACATCCCAGCTCAAACCATGCGGGCTTGGGTCTGCCGTCGGAAAGACAGTAGCCGTCCATATTAAAATTACACCAATGGTAATCGTCATCGAAATCGCCGCCGTATTTCATAAATACATTTCCGTCTGCATCCTTAGCGCCGAAGCCGTGAGAGCGGAATTCCCATACAAAACCGCCACACATCTTTTCGTGGGTATAGTTGTAGTCCCAATAATCGGCAAGCGTTCCGGGGCTGTTACCCATAGCGTGACCGTATTCGATGGCAAGCACGGGGTAGCCCTCGTCGGTATACTCTGCGGTACGCGACATAGGATAGTAAGCGATCTTGCGGAAATGTGTGTATTCGCCGATATCCTGAGTAATGATACATTCTTTTGTGGGATCGAAATCGCGTATAATATCGATGCACTTATTGAGGTTTTCTCCCGTTCCGGCTTCATTACCCGTTGACCAGATGAACACTGCCACCTCGTTCTTGTCGCGTTCCAGCATCCGCACGATTCTGTCCTCATAAGCAGGATACCATTCGGGAGATTTTGAAAGATAGCCCTGATCTCCGTTTGCAATTTGTGCACCGTGAGTCTCAAGGTCTGCTTCGTCCATAAGGTAAAGTCCAAGCTCTGCGGCGATCTCGTAGGTGGCGGGATCGTTTGGATAATGAGAAAGGCGTATAGCGTTGAGGTTGTTCGCCTTTATCATCTCAATGTCGCGGCGTATCTGCTTGACGGTCAATGTTCGTCCGTTCCACGGATCGTTTTCGTGGCGATTTACGCCCTTGATATAGATGGGATGCTCGTTGACAAGGAACTTGTTTCCTTCCACCCGTGTATGCATAATACCCACGCGCTTGGAATGAACCTCAAAGATCCCGTCATCACCGATAAGCTCAACGAAAAGATCGTACAGATTCGGGGTTTCCGCTGACCACAGCTTCGGGGCATCAAGTGTGAAGGTGTGCATTACCGTTTCGTCTGCATCATACTCCGCGGTCACTCCGTTGAGGGTAAATCTTACGCGGTACGGAGTATCGACACAAAGCTTTGCTTCTACGGTGACAGAAGTGTACGTGGTAGTGACACGGTAGTCCCAAATGGAGTTTTTGCACGTTTCAACAAGGAAAACATCTCGGAAAATACCGCTTGCAAGCAACATATCCTGGTTTTCAAGATATGTGGCGTCGGAATAGGTGAATACCTTTACAGCCAACAGATTTTCCCCCGCTTTGATATGCTTTGTCACATCAAATTCCGAAGGCAGGCGGCTGCCCTTGGAAAAGCCGATCATTTCGCCGTTGAGATAAACGTAGAAAGCATTGTCAACACCAGCAAAATGCAGTACGGTACGCTCTGCGGGCTTGTCCACAAAGAATGTTCTTCTGTAAAGTCCCACGGGATTCTGCTTCTTCACGTAAGGCGGCAGAAAAGGTATGGAATAGCGAACGTTCGGATATTCGGGCTTGCCATAACCGCGATACTGCCACATAGAGGGAACATCTATGGTATCCCAATCGCTGTCGGAAATGTCCGTACGGTAAAAGTCCTTTTCCGTATCCTCGGTGAGATATCTGAACTTATAGTCACCGTTAAGCGAGGTGATACATTCTGATTCGAATTTGTTTTGATAGTAAACGCCGCGTTTTTTCGACGGTACAATAGTAGCTCTTGCGGGAAGTCTGCCGATATGCAGTATATTTTGATTTTCGATATTGGGGTCTGAATTAAGTAAAAGGCTTTTGGGTATCATTTCTCTTCCCTCCGAAAGTATAATTTTACAGATAAATTCTATCACACTTTTGCAAACAAAGGAATTGACAAATGATGTTTCTATATGGTAAAATGATACTTATCGAGAGAGGTGAAGAAATGCTTTATATTACACACGGCGCTCTTGAACACTGCAGTGCAGACAAAGAGCATATCAAGATAATCTGTCCCGGCGTCTGGATACATTACATAACAGACGGTAAGGGTTATTTCAACGGGAATACGCTTGGCGCCGGTCAGGCGTTTATCGTTTATAAAAACGATTTTTGTGAATACTTTCCGGATAAAAACGACCCATGGACATACATATGGATGCGTTTTGAAGGCGAGGACAGCGAAGGGTTATTTCAAAGTTGCGGAATACCTTCAGCCTCCGGTGTGTTTTCTTATGATCACAAGGAACGACTCGGGGTTCTTGCACCGATAGTATTTTCCGAGCTCACGCTCCAAAGAGCAAACCGAAGCTTCACAGAGGCAGCTGCAAAAATGATACTGTCAATGCACATACAACCGAATTTAAGTGAAGGGTGTGCGTGGGATGAAAAGTGGGTGGTGCTTGCAAAAGAGTTTATAGCTTCAAATTATCACAAACAGCTGACCGTGGAGCAGATAGCAGATGAAGTACATATTGACCGACAGTATCTTCGCAATCTTTTTGTGAAATACACGGGTATGCCAACAAAAAGGTATCTGGACTGCTATCGGATGGAAAAAGCCGCCAAGTTGCTTGCTATCAAGGATATAAGCGTCGGGATGGTAGCGTCGTCCGTTGGATACACGGATCAGCTTTCATTTTCGAAAGCATTTAAGAAACACTTTGGTGTGTCACCGAGCGAATCCAGAAATCGGTGATTCTGTGCTTATAACCTAACAATTGTTTGGGTATAAATGAGTCTGCCAGAAGTTTTCCGGATGTCCTCATATGAAGGTCAGATTCGTGAATGTACCGATTACGCCAATCGCAACGACATCACAATTCTCTCAACCTACATAGACCGCGCACTGTCCGCAAGAACGGCAGACCGCCCGGAGTTTCAGAGAATGATCCGCGACAGCGAAAAGAAACTGTTCGATGTTGTACTCGTATACAAGCTCGACCGCTTCTCACGTGACCGCTATGACAGTGCGCATTATAAACGGATTCTCAAAAAGAACGGTGTTCGTGTTCTGTCTGCCAAAGAGAATATCTCCGAAGGACCGGAGGGCATCATCCTCGAAGCTATGCTTGAAGGGTATGCTGAATATTACTCAGCGGAGCTGTCGAAAAAAATCCATCGCGGGCAAAAAGAAAACGCCCTAAAGGGCAAAAACAACGGCGGCGGTATTCCTCTTGGATATCAGCTCGACAAGGCTACACAGAAACTAATTATTGACCCCGAAACCGCACATATAGTTGTTGAAACCTTTAAGCGTTATGCCGAGGGCGAGACTATTCGTGAGATTATTGCCGATTTCAATAACCGTGGTTTGAAAACAAATAGGGGTAAAGTTTTTACTCACAGTAGTTTCAACACCATGCTCAAGAACCGCAAGTACATCGGAGAATACAGCTATCAAGATGTTCTGCGGTAAATGCGAGCGTCTGATGGTTGGTGAAAGCGACACAAACAGTACCGGTGCAAAGAATTACCATTACAAGTGCAGCGGTGCAAAGCGAAAGAAAGGTTGTGACAAGAAAGCTGTCAAAAAGGACTGAATCGAATGAGCAGATGACTGTTGTTCGCCCTTGCGATTTCCGGATGTTTATGCAGAACATACGCTAAATACAACAGTCCTCGTTTGTTACCTTTTTGGCTTTTGTTTTTACAGTATCTCCTTGATGACAAGCAGCATATACTGTAATGGTGCTTCACCAATAATCACAAAGGAGGTAGCTTTATGAGCAGACAAAATCCGTTTATGAGAAGTACCAACAATCACGATTGTGACTGCAATCAAAACAACTGCAGCGGCCAAAAGCCTTGCTGCGATGACGATAAAGACAACCACCCATGTACGATCTGCCCTCCCGGTCCGCAAGGACCCGTAGGTCCAATAGGTCCGCAAGGTCCTGTTGGCGAAACAGGTCCCGCGGGGCCTCAGGGTCCCGTTGGCGAAACAGGTCCCGTTGGTCCGCAAGGACCTATGGGTGAGACCGGTCCTATTGGCCCTCAGGGGCCCGCCGGTCCTATAGGTCTGACCGGTCCGCAAGGTCCTGTTGGCGATACAGGTCCCACGGGGCCGCAAGGGCCTATGGGTGAGACCGGTCCTATTGGACCTCAGGGACCCGCCGGTCCTATAGGTCTGACCGGTCCGCAAGGTCCCGTTGGCGAAACAGGTCCTGCCGGTCCTCAGGGACCCGCCGGTCCTATAGGTCCTGCAGGTCCGCAAGGTCCCGTTGGCGATACAGGTCCCATTGGGCCTCAGGGACCCGCAGGTGAAACAGGTCCCGCGGGGCCTCAGGGACCCGCCGGTCCTATAGGTCCTACAGGTCCGCAAGGTCTCGTTGGCGATACAGGTCCCATTGGTCCGCAAGGACCTATGGGTGAGACCGGTCCTATTGGACCTCAGGGACCCGCCGGTCCTATAGGTCTGACCGGTCCGCAAGGTCCCGTTGGCGATACAGGTCCTGCCGGTCCTCAGGGACCTGCAGGCGATACAGGTCCCGCAGGGCCTCAGGGTCCCGTTGGTGAAACAGGTCCCGCAGGGCCGCAAGGGCCTGCAGGCGATACAGGAGAACAAGGACCACAGGGGCTTCCCGGCGGCGTGTTAAGCTATGCCGATTTTTATGCATTGATGCCGCCCGACAACTCGGCAACGGTTGCTCCCGGCACCGATGTCAGCTTTCCGCAGAACGGTCCGATTGCCAATACGAATATTGGGCGCCTCGGGCCTTCCTCGTTCAATCTCGGAGTGATCGGAACCTATCAGATCCTCTTCCAAGTCAGCGTTACCGAGGCAGGACAGTTGATCCTGACCTTGAACGGTCAAGATCTGGAGTATACTGTAGCAGGTCGTGCCACAGGCACATCCCAGATCGTTGGAATGGCAGTCGTTACTACTACGGCAGTTAACTCGATTCTGACGGTACGCAATCCCGCAGGAAATGCCGCCGCACTTACCATCACACCTCTTGCAGGCGGTACTCGCCCTGTTTCTGCCCATCTCGTAATCACACAGATCCAATAGTGTTTTAATACACGGGTACCGATCTGCTTTACCATGGAGTAACAAGATCGGCGAACAGCAACAAGGAGCTGCGCACGCACCTCCTTGTTGCTGTTCCATCATAGAAAATGTCAAATATCACTCTTGACTCCCGACTTTGTATCCTCTTATTCCTCAAAATACGGATGACTTTTCAGATCGATCATAATTTTTCTCCCATATGATGCCGAGTGCTTTTCAAACAAAAAAAACGGAGTAGTTCCTCAAAAGAGAAACTACTCCATTAAAAAATCTGTTTACGCGGCTATCGCCGATCACGCGATATGATAATGCCTATCTGATATTAATCTCAGAATTCGAGACCTGCAGCCTTAACGGTCGCCTCGAGCTTCTTGAGCTCGTCAGCAGAGTAGGTCATTGCAGGATATGCACAAGTACCGATGTCGAGACCGAGGAACTTCATTGCGTTCTTAGCCGCAGTCAGGTAACCGCCGTTGAAGGAAGCGAGTGCGCCGATGAGCTTGTTGACCTTGGTCTGATATACTCTTGCTTCTTCCATCTTGCCCTCATGATAGAGATCCCAGATCTTAACAAACCACTGGGGAACGAGGTTGTAAGTAGAACCGATACCGCCGTCAGCGCCCATAGCGAGACCGCCGAGAAGGGTTTCATCGGGACCGTTGATGATGTTGATATCACCGTCATTGATGGTCTTGAGGACATTGAGCTGATGGTAGTCACGGATTGTGTACTTAAGACCGATGATGTGTTCGATCTTCATAGCTTCCTCGATGAATGCCTTGAGGCTGCCGCCTACAGAGCCGGTGAGAAGACCTGTAGCGTAGATGAGAAGGGGAAGATCGGAGATAGCGGTGAGACGCTTGTAGTAGTCGAGCATCTCCTGCGCATTGTGAGTTGCATAGAAGTTAGGAGCAAGGGAGGAGATAGCGTCAGCACCGCACTCCTTTGCGTGCTTCGCGAGCTTAAATGCATCATATGTATCGGGAGCTGCAACGTGAACGATTACGTCGGGAGTGTCGCCGTACACAGTCTTGCGGCTCTTGCACGCCTCAACAACTGCTGCGGTAGCTTCCATACGTGCTTCAGCGCTGAGAGCGGGACCCTCACCGGTGCTTCCTACTACGTAGAAGCCCTTGAGACCGCGATCCAGACCGAAATCAACGAGAGGCTTGATCATTTTGGTGTTTACAGAACCGTCAGCGTTCAGAGGAGTGAAGATAGCGGATCTGATACCGGTAAACTGAATGTTTTTCATTGTTTTTACATCCTTTCAAAATTACCGTTATATTAACGGCTTCAATCATTATTATTATATCACGAATAATTGATTTGTCAATACATAATCGGCTTTTTTGGCTGATTTAAGCAATTAAAGGAGCTTTTTTTTAAAAAAATGAGCGATTTGTTTGCAGACCTTTTATATTTTTTAAGGCCGGCAAATAATTTATATATCAAGACCCGCGTCTCGCATGACACGCTTAAGCTCAGCGAGCTCATCCGCTGTATACTGCATTGCAGGATATGCCCGGTTTCCGAGGTCGATTCCGAAGAATCTCATCGTATTCTTTGCGGCATTGCCGTAACCGCCCTTGAAGCCCGCAAGCGCATCAATGATATCGTTGACCTCGGTCTGAACACGTCTCGCTTCCTCCATTTTGCCCTCATTGTAGAGATCATAGATCTTAACAAACTTCTCGGGTACAAGGTTATAAGTGGAACCGATACCGCCGTCGGCACCCATTGCAAGACCTGCGAGTAAAGTCTCGTCGGGACCGTTTATTACATTGATGTCGCCGCCGTTTACCTTCTTGATGCGGTTGAGCGGATGATAATTCGGATCTGTATATTTGAGACCGATGATATGATCGATCTCCAGCGCTTTTTCCATGAAATTCTGAATGCTGCCCGCAGTTCTCATAAGGAGACCGGTGGCGTAGATAAGTATGGGCAGATCGGTGCAGTCTGCGAGGCGCTTATAATATTCGAGCATCTCCTCGGGACCGTGGCTCGCGTAGAAGTTGGGCGCAAGCGACGAGATCGCATCCGCACCGCATTCCTTGGCATGCTTTGCCAGCTTGAAGGCATCGAACACATCGGGCGCCGCTACGTGGACGATAACGTCCGGGGTAGTGCCGTATATGGTCTTGCGGCTCTTGCAGGCATCAATAACCGCCTCGGCGATCTTCATGCGTTCCGCCGCATTGAGTGCGGGACCCTCTCCCGTACTTCCTGCAACGTAGAAGCCCTTAACGCCTCTGTCCAGCGTAAAATCCACCAGCGGCTTGACCGCATCGAGCTTTACCGTATTGTCGGGATTCAGGGGAGTAAATATCGCTGATCTGATGCCTGTGAATAAAACATTTTTCATTTTACATGTTTCCTTTCGCAAACAGCCGTAAAACGGCTTTATTTACCGATATTATATCACTGCCTGTAGAATATGTAAAGCGAAATAAAATTCAATAATACGGAATTTTTGAGTCGTTTCTTTGAAAAATAATAATAAATATACTTGCTTTTTTGTGCTGTCGTATGATATAATTACATTAGTATGATCATCCGCTGTACACGGCAATGCCGTCAGCTTAAAGCAGCGCTTAACTCTTAAATTAACAGTATTGACCACAGCTTGGAAAAAGAAAGGCAACTTAACGATGATTCCAAAACAATCGGACGATATCAGCACCTTATTCGTTCCAGATGTGACCGCGGAGACGTTCACCGATACGCAGCTCGAGCCACCAAAATATCTTACAATTCCTGTCAAGATAGGCGACACACACATCGACGTGCTTCCCGAGGCAAGCCCGCTCCGGGGAATCGCTCATTCCTCATACTCCTCTCACTCACACGCTTCTCACGAGACCTATTTTATCGAAATGGGAACGCTGTCGCTGGAATGCGACGGACAGCGTGTGGATCTCAATACGGGCGATCTGTTCGTTATCCGTGCGCGTACCCCTCATCATATTATAAGCTGCAGCAGTGACCTCCGCCGTTTTAACGTGCGCTTTCTGCTCCGCTCCCATGAGTATACCGACAAGGCGCTGAAATCCTATCTGCATTATTCTCCGAGCACAGACGAAAAACAGGAGATACTCGACTCCATGCACCATGTGCGAAGTCTTATGAAAAAGGATATCGGAAAATTGGAGCTGTTCCGTTTAAAATCCCATTACGGTATCCTCTTCAGCTATGCCCTTGGATTTTTCTGCGAGGATGACCGCACCGAGGCACTCGGGCGGTACAGCCGTCTTACGCTGTACTCGCGTATCGAAAGCTATTTTGCCAAAAACTGCAACAGTCAGATAACTCTTGAGTCCCTGGCAAGCTATTTAAGCTACAGCAAAGCTCAGACCAACCGCATACTTCACGAATGCTACGGCAGCTCCTTCTCGCAGATACTGCGCAACACCAGAATCGTGGTCGCAAAGCGTCTGCTCGCCGAAAGCACTCTGCCGATAAACGAGATCGCTGCCCGCTGCGGCTATGATACCCGCCAGGGCTTCGAGCTTATGTTCAGCAAGTACGTAGGCATCACTCCTCACGCCTTCCGCGAGGAGAATAACGTAGTTCACGGGACGGTGGGGATGCAGGTATAGCGATGCTTTGGGCGGTTTGAATAAAAAATCACTCTAAACCCGTGTGGCGATTCATAGCAGACGAAGTCTGCTTCGCCCGTATCCTGAAATAACCGATACGATTACAAAAAGACACCTCAAACGAACCGTTTGAGGTGTCTTTTTTGGCGGGGCGGATCGCGATCTGCTCCTGCAAATTGCGTCCTTTCCATTACTTCTTCATCATTTCACAATAAGGATCAATATCGTTTGCAAGTACAGGCTTTATGCGCACTGTAAAGGAGAATTCCTTCTCACTAAGCTGATATTTTTCCATCAGCGCGGGGCCGCAGGAGTTGGAGCCAACACCGCTCTGCCTGTAATCTATGTTGAACACAGTCTCCTTTGCGGGTACAAGCTCATAATCGTGCGCCGTCTTTGTAAGCGTCTCGGCGCTGTAGTGGGATGCGTTAAACGAGAAGTCCTCACCGCCTGCGCTCGCAAGCAGACCCTGCCCTGCATGAGACCAAACCATTGCCCACTTGGTGCCGAAATGCGCACAGTTTTCCTGCGGACGCACGTAGTGCTCAAAGTTGTCGCTGACGGTTGAGGTAAACTCTCCGATTCTCGACGCATGATGCTTATCGCTGTAGGATTCATACGGACCATAGCCAAAATAGCGCAGATTTTCACTGTCCTCGGGCATAACGAGTTCCACACCGAAGCGCGGCAGGAACGGCATTTTCTCACCAACCTTAACGTTATAGCTCATCCGCAGCTCGCCTGTGGCAAACACGAGATATTCCACCTCCGCGCGGAGCACAGGCAGCTTTGATGCAGCGCCAAGGGATATCTCAGCCTTAATCTTTGCCGTTTTGTCGGTCACTTCGCAAAGGGTCATGGAGTAACACTTCTGCACTGCAAGCTCGAAGCCGTACTTCCGCCATTCAGCCTTGATCACTCTGTCATTGTCGGTAGGCGCACGCCATATGGTAGGCTTTATGGGAGCCGTAATCATATCCTTGCCGTTTAAGCAGATCTTGTCCACCGTTCCGTGCGCTTTATCGAAGCGGTATACCACCTCGTCGGCGTTGACGTTAATGTAACGGTCGCACTCATCGGCCGTAAGTGAGATATATTCGGGGATATGCTCACAGGTGCAGGTGACAGTGGGAGCGGGTGCATCCACCTTAAGCTGTACCTGACCCACCTCGTGACCCACCGCCGACCACTCGGTGGCGCAATTTTGTCTGAAGGATAGGTTGAGGTAATAAATACCCCCTCCGTTTACTTCACAGTCAAGGGTAAGCTCAGCCTCACTCTGCGGCGCAATACCGAGGGAGCGCACAGTGCCGCCAGACACTTCCCTGCCGTTCTTTTCGAGCGACCATACCATGTTGATGTCGTCAAGAGAGGTAAAATAACGGAGGTTTTTCACCTTGATCTTACCTTTTGCAAGGTCAACCGCTTCGGCGGTTACGGGACGTATGATATTCTTATATTCAAGCAGACCGGTATGTACACGGCGATCGGGATATACGAGACCGTCCACACAGAAGTTGCCGTCGTTGGGATAGTCGCCGAAGTCGCCGCCGTAGGTGTACTTGTGCTCATCCGGCAGCTCGCCGATGTCTACGGAGTGGTCGATAAACTCCCACACACAGCCGCCGAAAAATTCGTCGTACTTGTAAATAAGATCCCAATAATATTCAAGATCGCCTGGGCCGTTGCCCATGGCATGGCAGTACTCGCACATAAAGAGAGGTGAGGTGAACTCGGGATTTTCACAGTATTCCGCGGGATAAGTGTATGCGGGATACATGCGGCTCTCAACATCGGTAACGGCGGTGTCATTCTTGCCGTCGGTATAACCCTTGTGTGCGCCCTCGTAGTGAACAATGCGGGAGTTGTCTCGGGAACGTATCCACGCGGTCTGCGCGTACTGGTTGCAGCCAAGCCCCGACTCGTTGCCCAGCGACCACATGATGATCGACGGATGGTTCTTGTCCCGCTCCACCATACGCTCGGTGCGATCAAGATACGCCGCTGTCCATTCCTCGGAATCGGAGATCATTGCCCAATTGCCGATGGTAGAAAAGCCGTGGCACTCGATGTCGCACTCGTCGCAAACATAAAGACCGAGACGGTCGCACAACGCGAGAAAACGTGGGTCATTGGGATAGTGAGATGTGCGCACCATGTTGACGTTGTGCGCCTTCATGATGTGAAGGTCGCGCACCATATGGTCGTATGGCGTCGCATGTCCCAGCACGGGATGGCTGTCGTGACGGTTGACGCCCTTCGCCTTCACCTTCTGACCGTTAATGTAGATAACCTTATTTTTTATGTCTACTTTGCGGAAGCCCGCATCAAGACAAATGACCTCACTGCCGCAGGTGAGATAGAGCTTGTAGAGGTTCGGCATCTCATCGCTCCACAGCATGGGAGAGTCCACCGAAAACTCGATAATGTCGCCGTCAGCCGTGCCTTCGGACACCGTCTTGCCGCACTTGTACTCAAAGCTGTATGATACCTCGGCATCACCGTTTAGACGCAACTCCGCGCGAAGCTTACCGCTTGAAAAATCGTCGGAAAGCGTGGGCTTAACGAATACATCTACGATGTGTACGGGATCACGGTACAGAAGGTACACCTCGCGGAAGATACCCGACAGGCGCCACATATCCTGATCCTCAAGATAGGAGCCGTCGCACCATTTTAATACCACCACCTTGACATTGTTTCTGCCCGCCGACAGGTAGTCGGTGATGTCGATCTCGCTTGTCATGTGGGAGACCTGACTGTACGCCGCGAATTTGTTGTTAATATAAAGGTAGAAGCAGGAATCCACTCCCTCAAAGTTTATGTAGACCCGCTTTTTTGCAAGCAGCGCCGCGGTAACGTCAAAATCGCGGGAATAAACGCCGCACGGGTTCTCATCGGGCACATTCGGCGGGTCAACGGGATAGGGATAGTTTATGTTGGTATAATTGGGCACGTCATAGCCGCGTCCAAGCGCCACCTGCCAGTTCATTGGGACGGGCAGCTTTTCGCTGAAAACGAAATCGGGCGCGGTGAAATCGCAAAGCTCGGTAACAGAGGGGTAAAATTTAAAATCCCATTCGCCGCACAGGCTCTTAAAATAAGCAGACGCCGCACGATTTTCCGCCGCCGCATTTTCACGGCTCTCGGCGGGGATAAAATACGTGCGCGGCTTTTCACAGTTATAATGAAGCACATCGAGTGATCTATGATAGTTTGGCAGTATGTACATTGTGATCCTCCTTTAAGGTATTAATAATATTTTACATTAATCAGGGTCTGTTTGTCAACAGTTTGCAATATGTTTATAAAACTGCAATATCCTTACATCTACCCTCAAAAAACGGGCATGATAAGCAGCTATTTTATCACAATATTTACACATACCCGCTTGTCTGCTATGGCGTAATACTTGCGGTAGAGACCGTTTCTGCCGCATGCCACGATCTCGGTTTCGACGATGACACCGTTTGTTTCATATCTGCAGAAATGACCGCCGTATCTTATGGTAAGGCTGTGCTCATCTGCGGAAATTTCCGTGTACGTCTCGCCGTCGTAAAGGAACGCCGGCAGAGAATACGCCGCCTCGTCTTTACCGTGTACGACAATGTGTACACCGTCATTCGACACGGTATACTCAGTAAAACCACCGTCATGATCGGAGGACAGCTTCGCATATGCTGCATCCCCGCGGGTCTCAGCCGCGAGTACGGTATACTTTGCCCCGACCTCTGCGGCAAATACCCACTCGCCGTCCTGTTTTACTCCTTCGCAGAGTGACAATGGATGCGGGTCGCTCGGAGCAACGGAAAAGTTCGGCTCGGCAGGACAGGAACCGGACATGCAGATAGTGGAGGGGGCACCGATTCGGTGTACACGTCCAAGTCCCGACGCGTCGTAATGCGGGTCACCGTCAAGTTCAAATTCGAGACTGTAATTGCCGCAGGACATAAACAGCTTATGGAAATCCGCCGATGTCTCGAATACCGCAGGCGAGGTGTCCCGTTCGGACGACGCGATGCTGTCGTCGCACATGAGGTGCGCCATGTATAAAAACGACGCAACGGTTATCATGTATTTATCAAAATAAGCATACTTTTCACAGCCGTATTTCGTCTCGGTGGGAAAACGGTTTTTGATGTGTCCGATAGGTGTTTTCGAGAGCCATGCTTCTACAACGGAAAGCGCACGGTGCGCCGCCTCTTTAAATCTTCCCGCAAGCATGGGATCGCCCTCTTTTTTATAGCGCGCCGCCTCGTATTCGAAGATAACCGCCATCCAGGTCTCGTTGTGAAGAAACTGATTGCTTCGCCCGCCGAACGCCATTTCTCCCGTCACCGACTGCATTTTTAGCATGAGCAGTGCCGCACCTCTGAGCACTTTATCGAGCTCCGTATAATATCTACCGCGGTAGCCGAAATGGAGCAGAGTCGTAAAAAGTCCGCGGGATACTATGTCATACATCATCGGAGGATGCACCGGCGCGTCTCTGTACATGCCGTTTTCATCCAGCCACTTGAGCTGTGAGCCGATCTGAGTCTCGATAAACTCCATGTCGCCACCGATGCCCTCACGGAATCTCACAAACTCGCTGACCCCCGTAAACAGCGCCCAGTTGTATTCGGGGTCGGCAGTCGTCACGGCGAAGTGATTGTAGCATTTTGTGGGCTCGATAAGGGAAAGCTCTGCTCTGAAGCCATTCGTGACCGATTTGTCAAATTTCCCGCACCTCTCAAGCTCCAAAATACATAGTATAAGCTCCCGCACGGAAAAATCGTTCGCCGCCTTGACTTCATGCATCATGCGGCAGCAGAACGCCATCATTTCAAGAAACAGCGGTGTCAGCTCGCATCTTTTTCCGTGAGCGATCAGTATTCCCATATTCGCCGTAAGTCGCGGAAAACCGTGCTCTTTGAGTCCGTCTTTTTTTACTTTTTCAAAATACTCGATAATGTGCCCATAGGAATAGGCGTCAAGCGCTTTATCCATAAGCGCGATATATTTGTCCTTCATCTCGTTAACTCCGTAATTATAAGTACACATTTCATTATAACCGCGCATTTGCAGGGACCGACGTCCCCGCCGGTCCCTGCATATATCTATTGCCTATATGGGCATTACCCCATTATCGCGGCTCACTTCTCCGCCTTAGCCTCATTAAGCTCATCAACAGGATTCATTCTCTTAGGGCATCCAACGGGAATTGGAAACTCAAACTTTTGCGGTGCCGCCCAGTGAACGGCATTGGTAAGAATCTTCTGAACATAGGGATTGTAAAAATGAGGATTGGTCTCGTGGCCGGGCTGGAAGTAGAACACCTTGCCGATGCCGCGGTAGTATGTAACGCCGCTTCTGAAGATGTTGCCGCCCTCAAACCAGCTTGTGAAGATAAGCTCATCGGGCTGAGGGATGCGGAAGGGCTCGCCGTACATTTCTTCAACACCGAGGTCAAAATATTCGGGAATGCCTGCCGCGATGGGATGCTGAGGCAGCAGATTCCAGATGATCTCGCGCTGATCCTCACCCCAGGAAAGATTTCCGTCGGTACCGACTATGTAACGGAAGGGTTTTGACTTATGAGCGGAGTGCATAGCAATAAAGCCCATACCCTCGCTGTACACTCTGTCGCGGATCTTGCCTGCCAGCTCCTCGGGAACATCATTGTGATGCATATGTCCCCACCACATGAGCACATCGGTATCGTTTAATACTTCATCCGGCAGACCGCAGTCGGGATCGTCAAGGGTTGCTGTGCGAATTTCAAGATCGTCACATTTTGAAAGGAACTCCGCAATCGCACCGTGAATACCGTTCGGGTACATTGCCTGTACCTTTGCGTTTTTCTTTTCATGCCGCCCCTCATTCCAGATCGTTACTTTAATTTTATTCTCCATAATTATCTCCTTATTTTGACCGTGAAAACGGGATTTTGTTTATTTATATTATCGCACATTTTTTCAGTATTGTCAATCATTTTTTTGATTAATCTGAGCTCATACTCGATTTTTTTAAGCTTTTGTACCGTACCTGCGCCAAATAACAGAATTTTTTTCGTATTTTCCGAAACATATTGTTGTTTCCCCTTGAAAACGCGGGCAAAATATGGTATAATAAGGTTTGGATATTTTCTTTCGAAGGGGGTGAGCGTGTGCACAAAAGGTATCTTAAAAATTTCACGGGCAGACTGATAATCACCGCGTTTTTCGCGGCGCTTCAGATACTCGCGTTCATCGTCATGCTTGTGATGCTCAGCAGCTACATCATCCCGATCTCTTTTACGCTGGCAATAATCAGTATGCTTGTGGTGATACTGGTGATAAATCAGAACAAAAACCCCGCATACAAGCTCACATGGTCGATAATCATACTCACCTTTCCGATCTTTGGCGGACTGATGTATCTTGCCGCCTCGCTTCAATCCTCCACATATCTCTTTAAAAAGAAAGCCGCCAAGGCAAAGGCGGTGGTTGAACCCTATCTGCATCAGGATCCCGCCATCACCGAAGAGATACGAGCGGTAAGCCGTACCACTGCCGCACATGTATCCTATCTTGCCACCAAGGCGTCCTTCCCTGTCTACAAAAACACCGAGGTCACATATCTGCCGTCGGGTGAGGCAAAATTTGATTGCCTTATGGAAGAGCTGCGCCGTGCTAAGCGATTCATCTTCCTTGAATATTTCATCATCCAGGAAGGCATAATGTGGGATTCGATCCTGAAGCTGCTTATTAGTAAAGCCAAGGAGGGTGTGGACATACGTCTTATCTGGGACGGAATGGGCTGTATCGGTACCCTGCCGAAGAATTATGACAAAACGCTGCGCGAGCTCGGCATCAAGGTAATGATCTTCAATCCCTTCGTGCCGATCGCTACTGTCATACAAAATAACCGCGATCATAGAAAGATCGTGGTCATCGACGGTCACACCGCATTTACGGGGGGTATAAACCTTGCCGATGAATACATCAACGCCTATGACCGCTTCGGTCATTGGAAGGATGCGGCGGTCATGCTCCGCGGTGACGCCGTCAAAAGCTTTACAATGATGTTCCTCGGCCACTGGTACATGGCAAATCCCACCGATCCGTATATTGACAAATTTCTCTACCGTCCCGCTCCCGGGGAGTTCATAATCCCCACAAGCCGTGCGGACGGTTATGTTCAGCCCTACGCCGACACTCCCCTTGACGGCGAATGCGTGGGTGAGCTGGTATACTTCAATATGATAAACAAGGCTGAGGATTACATCTATATAATGACCCCATATTTCATCCCCGACAATGAGCTTTTAACCGCCCTCTGCTTCGCGGCAAAGAGCGGCATCGACGTGCGCATCATCACGCCGCACATTCCCGATAAGTGGTATGTACAGCAGGTCACGCGCTCATTTTACGGCGTGCTGCTCGATGCCGGAGTGAAGGTATATGAATACACCCCCGGATTTATTCATTCAAAGGTGACCGTCAGCGACGACCGTATTGCGGCAGTTGGGTCGATAAACTTCGATTACCGCAGTCTGTACCTTCACTTTGAATGCGCGGCGCTGATCTATAATAATCCCGCCATTCTCGATGCAAAGCGCGATTTTACGGAGGCACTGAAGGTCTCCGAAGAGGTCACGCCCGAAATATACAAAAAAATGCGAGGCAGACACGGGCTCGTTATGAGCCTTTTGAAGCTGTTTGCACCGCTGCTGTAACATGGAGTAAAAATGGATAAGTATAAAAAGCTGATCGGAAACACGGCGATTCTTGGTATCGGCACCTTCGGCTCGAAAATACTGGTATTTCTGCTGTTGCCGCTGTACACCGCCTGCCTTTCCACCGCCGAGTACAGTACCGCCGACATTATAACGCAAAGTGCGAATCTTTTGATGCCGCTTATGGCGCTGGGTATCTGTGACGCGGTGTTCCGCTTCACACTTGACCGTGATATAGACCGCAGAGATGTACTGACCACGGGACTTTACGTGGTATTTGCAGGACTGCTTGTTTTCGCGGCACTGTTCCCGCTTTTAAATCTAATAGACTATTTTGAAGGCTACATGTGGCTCATCATCCTGTATGCCTTCGCGGCGAATGTGCATTCACTGCTGGCTCAGTATGTGCGTGCCTGCGGCATGACGGCGTTTTTCGCCCTTCAAGGCATCATTGCCACAGCAACGACTATCCTGCTAAACATAATATTCCTCGTGCTGCTTGACATAGGTCTGCTCGGTTATGTGCTCAGCGTGGTCATCGCCGATGCGGTGGTATCGCTGCTTATAATTGCGGTGATCCGCAAGGAGTTTTCTTTAAGCTTCAAGCGCTTTAACAAAAAAATAGCGGGAATGATGTTGAAATTCAGCATCCCGCTTATCCCCACCACCGTATTCTGGTGGGTCACAAATGTTTCCGACCGCTACATGGTCAAGGGCTTTATCGGCGACGATGTCAACGGGCTCTACGCGGCGGCATTCAAGATTCCCACCATGCTTATCCTGCTCTCGGGCATCTTTATCGAGGCATGGCAGTTCTCCGCCGTCACCGAGCGTGACACGGAGTCGAAAAAGAGCCATGAGGTATTCTTCGGAACAGTGTTTGACAGCTTTCAGGGCATGCTGTACATCTCCGCCGCGGGACTTATCGCATTCTCCAAGATCTTCGCCATCGTGCTGTTTGACGACAGCTACTATGCAGCATGGCAATATATGCCGCTGCTCATCGTGGCTACGGTGTTTTCCAGCCTTGTCACATTTATGGGAAGCGTGTATCTGGTTGACAAAAAGAGCGTACACTCCTTTGTGACCTCCATGATCGGCGCCGTGGTGAACGTAGTGCTGAATCTTATTCTCATTCCCACCCCGCTTGGAGCCAACGGCGCCGCACTGGCGACCTTTATCTGCTACTTTGTCGTATTTATCATCCGCGCCGTCAACACCCGCAAATTCATCCGCTTTGACCTTCACACAGCCAAGCTTATCGTAAACACTGCCGTCATCGGCTTGCAGACGGTATTTATGGTGTGTGAGCTTCCGCTGTGGATCATCGTCCAGGTGATCGGCATCGCGGTTATATTCGCCCTCAACGCAAAACCGATATTAAAGGGGATAATGAAGCTTCTGCGCCGCGGATAAGCTTTGAGGATCAATGCAATAAGCGGTCGTCGCATTTAGTGCATATACCGCATAAATACTCACTATAAGCATGTAGGCTTTGCTTGTGAAACCAACCACCGGGCAGTGGCGATATCATTGTACGCAGGAACCCATGCCCAATGCTCCCAGTTCTTGCTCTTTTCCCAGGCGCCATTAAAGAGCGCCTTATGATCGGGATCTGCGGAATCATACTCGGTGTACTTGACGTTTCTGCGAAACGCGGCAAGCTTCGGCATTAAAGCGCGGATACCGTTTACACTCACCGACTTGTCCTGCGCCGTATGGAAAGCCCAGATAGCAATATTCTCGGGAATATTCTCAGCTTGAGTGGGATCACAATAGCTCGCAACGGGGATCGCCGCCGCGAGGAGGTCGGGCTTTCGCAGGAGAAGGTCCCATGTTGCACCGCCGCCGAGCGAATCGCCGAATGCCCATACGCGGCTCGTATCGACGCTGTACTTTGCGAGAATTTCGTTTTCGATATAGCTTATAACGGCTCGCATTACCTTGCTGACAGGTGTTTTATCAAAGTCGTAAATACCGGGAGCGTACGGTGTATCTACCCAAAAGTATTCTGTTGGACAACGAGGGGCGAATACGATAACATTATCGTTTGTGAGCTCGATCACGTTTTTCACAAGGATGTTGCCTTGATCACCGCTCCAATATGGAGTGTCACCTCTGCCGCCGATATTGTGGAAATATATGAGAAGCGCATACTTTTTATCGTGATCGTAAGCTTTGGGAATGTATATGCTTGTTGGGATTGTAACATCATCTGTACTGTAGCTTCCGCCCGTAAATTCTCCGTTTTTTATATCAAATGCAGGATCGTTTATTTTCATAGAACCCCTCCGCACGCTTTACTTTTGTTACATTATATCATAATGTAGGTTTTATGTCAAGAAATACTTGGGATTTCCTCCCCTCGGTACAAAATAGCGATTTTTCACTTGACAAAACCGTCTGAATATGGTATCATATTTATATGCTCAATTGGTTAAATGCCCCCATAGTTAAGTGGATATAACATGCCCCTCCTAAGCGGCAGCTCGTTCGTTTCCTGGAGGGGCGGAAAACTGAATATTTTTTGAATACGTCCCGGTAGCTCAGTAGGATAGAGCGGTCGCCTCCTAAGCGACAGGCCGTTGGTTCGACTCCAATCCGGGATGCCAAAAACCCTTGCTGCAAGCCCCTTTTCGGGGTTTGCAGCGTTAATTTTTCTCTTTGCACCCGATGATGGTCCGTATATCATCGGGTGCTTTTTTATTCGCTGCACGTTGAATATTTTGCTAATTGGACTCGAACGGTTTCCACAAGTTTGCTAATAAAAATCATCTGTTTGCTAATTTGATTTTAGCGACCACTTGCGGGGGCTTGCGCGGCAATCAGCGCCGCCAGCGCACTTGCAAGCTCGGGTGATTTTTGAAGCTGCTCGACCAGGCTTGCCAAATCAAGGGTTGCGGGTGCCGTTTCCTTCGGTTCTGCCGGAGGACGGACGTCTCTCAAATCAGGGTTGGAGTAGAAGGCGGTCTCAAACTTTTGGGCATTGACCTTTCTATCTTCATCCAGGATATGAGCGTACACGCTTGTAATCATGTCAATCTCTGCGTGTCCTGTATCGCCCTGTGTGGCCTTCAGATCGCCGTGGTTGAGTTTTAACTTGTATGTGGTACTGGAATGACGGAGAGAGTGAAAGACCACCCTGGGCAGTCCTGCGTCCTCACGGAGCTTTGCAAACTCCTTCAGGATGATACGATCCTCACAAGGCCGTCCGTTAGGGAGAGCAACGACCAGGTTATAGTCCTGATACTCGTCTCCCAGGAAGCTCCTGATTTCATCCTGTGCCTTCTTCCACTCGCACAGAATATAGGCGAGGGTTTTAGGCAGCCATACTTTACGGATACTTGACTCCGTTTTCGGCTTTTTCAGAATAATTCGCGTACTTGTGTTTGGCATAAGCGGTGTAAAGATATGGTAGATATCCTTCTCACCCAAAGTCTCGATCGCGCGCTTGGAGGCTCGCGTCAATTCCTTGTCAATGTAAACATAAGCATTGTCGGCCGCAATATCTTCATCGGAAATGTGTACGTTATCCCAGGTCAGCCCTAATATCTCACCTACTCGCAGAGAGCAGGCAAAGGCAAGGTTCATTGCCACATAGAGTTTACTGTCCGTACACTTATCAAGGGCGGTGCGGATCATATCCGCGTCCCAGATATCGCGTTTCTTATACTCCGTCTTGGGGAGGATCACATTATCAAAGGGGTTTCTCCCGATGATCTCCCAGCGTACCGCCTGTTTGAAAGCGCAGCGCAGAAGTTTGATAATCTTCTCGATGGTCTGATTGCTGACATAGGTGGTTGTGGCTTTTCTCGTCTTGGTGGATACCGACCTTGTTTTTTGCAAGGTCTGAATGTATGCGTCCACGGCGCGAGGTGTAACCGACTGCACCTCCATATCACCGATAATCGGATTGATATAGTTGTTAATCAGCGAAGTTTGGCTGTCGTACATAGACACGCCCCACTTCTTTTCTCCATACAAGGATACGAAGTCAAAAAGGAAATCGGATATCTTCTGATTGCTCGGCGGGAGAAATGTTCCCGTGTGCTGCTGGTTTTCAATTTCGGCTTTGCGCTTCAGGGCCTCTTTGTGCGTGCCCCAGGTTTCCCATTTTTGCTTGGTTTCTCCGTTCTCGTCAACATAGTTGTATATAACGGAATAATTCTTTTTACGTTTGATGATAGATGCCATAATATTATATCCTTTCTTAGATCAGATGTTGAGGGTATCCAGCCACTCGTCAAAAGACCGCTTGGATATTCTTATGGCGTTACCAATTCGCACGATTTTGAAGTGCCCCTCTTTGACAAGGATATATGCAGAGGTTCGACCGATCCCTAAAATGTGGGCGATTTCCTCAACCGTATATGTTCTCTTGTCGGGGAGCTCTTGTTTCGTGCCGTTCCATGTGTTAGACATGTGAACCCCCTTTCTATGAATGAAACAGCACGATATTTCATATAGTCAAGTAATGAACTTTACTATATTATACCGTGCTGTTGTGTCTTTTGTCTGCTGCTTTTTTGAAATAAATAAAAAATTTACGATTTATCCGTAAATGAAAAGAACTTTACTCTATCCGAAAAAATAAATAGGCTGAACGGACGGCTGCTTGGCTCAGCTCCACGGGAATTTCACCCTCACGCGGTTCTCGCGCGACCCTACCTATTGCCTGCGACGCCTCGCCACCTGATAAATGGCTGCACGCTCGGACTGTAGCTGTAAGGGAGTCTCATTATCCTGTTGTGAGTTATCGCCCGCAGGCTGCCACACCTGCTTTGCGTCCTTGTGTTGCTCGCTCGCCCTTGCGGGGTCGTGGCGCACCGTTCGCTCGGCTCGTCACCAACAGATCGTATCCGTCTGCCTTATACTGCCGGGAATTTTCCGCCTCGGCTTTCTTTGTCAAAGAGCCCGGCAACATACGAGGAAAGGGGTTGCTCATATGTGCCTCCGGACTTTATATCAGCTTAAAGCCCAGGATGGAGATAATCAGTTTCGTTTCCAGCCTTCTACGCAGTTCTTCGTCAACATAAGTACAGTAGTTGCCGTTCTCGTCACGGCCTGTCCTCTGACAAAGCGTAGCAATATAGCCGGAGTAGTGACGGATCACCTCATTCACCGCGTCTGTATCACCGCTGATTGCAGCTTCAATCACCGGATACGGGATCAGGCGAGGTTCTTTAGCAGCTTTATTCATCCGCTTCACCTCCCATCAGCTTTTTCAGCAGATCGTAGCCTTTTTGCCGATGGGTATTGACCGTTCGCCTCGCTATGCCCATGTGGGTAGCGATCTCACGGTCTGCCATATCCAGGAACCAATACATAAGGATGATATTGCGTTCCTTTTCGGGAATAGCAGCCAACGCCTCAGCCAGACGGTCATTCTTGACATACACAGTTTCACTTCCAACCTGGAAAGAGGTGTAGTCCCAGGGATATTCATCGTAAACCGCAAGCTGCTCCATAGCTTCTTCCGGCAGTTCACTCATAGGTATTTCCATAAGTGCCCTCCGATTGATCTCCCTGTGTCCGTTGTTGGCCTCATGCCTCAATACCTTCTTGCAGAAGCTATCAAAGGTCTGCTGCCTTTGGATTTCTTTGGGATCGAGTTCCATTTTCTCACCTCCCTTCGTCATGCCGGGAGGCAGGTCTTTCTTTCCCCTTTCGTCCATTAAAGGTCTTGGGAAGTGGCGTTTTGGCTGATTTTCGGAATTTTTTTGAAAATTATTTTTTCTGTCGCTCATATAGAGTCTCCTTTCAATTCGTTTCGGGTGGATTTCCTTCTGCGAATTGAAAGGGCGGTGAGCGACAACCGGCACCGCGGCCGGTCTTGCGTTTCAAAAAATGGGCGTGAAGTAAAACGCCAAACTCACCCCGTGAAAAAAACGGGGCAAATTTGGCGTTACGGTTAGGATATGGGTGAGCTTTACCCGGAGGTTTGTCCGAACCCTTTTGGCTGCTCGGCTGCGCTTTATGCTGCCTGTGCGTATGGTGAGATCGGTGGCCTCGTCCGCTGTGAATGTGAACACAACGGAATATGTAATCGTAATTTTTCATTGTGACATCCTCGCCGTAAGGGCAGCACAGCCTCCCTCACGGTCGGATGCCTGCTATTGCGGTGGGCTATACTGCCACGCCATTTTGCTTATCGTGAATTTATGTGTGTCTGTTTTGGGCTGTTCGGAATGGATTTCCGTATCCATCACAGATCCTCCTTGTCGAATAATCATTGATATATCAAGCGGAAATTTGCCGATTGATTTTGCTTTTTCTCATATTTTGTCGAGCATATAAAAACAAAGCGCCCAACTTGTTTTATCGCAAGTTGAGCGCTCTGTAATCATTATATGCTTTCCCAGGTGGCATACGAGAAGAACCGTTATTTAGAACCATAATTTTACCCTCCATAAAGTCATTGGCTGTTGTTTGACGCATTTTCAATATCGTCAAGAAATTTACCGAAGATTTCTTCCTCTCCGCGTTTACGAGCCTTTACGGCGTCCTCCAGAGAAGAAAAGCTCCCCAGATTATATAGCTTGCCCTTGAATTTCAATCGTGCCCTAAATTTGCCTGTTTTTCCGTCTCGGTAAACACCGCGAAAACCGCTGAAATTATCTGATGTGTCCAGGCAGTTCTTGATCTTTGATATTTGCGTGCCGCCTTCAAATCCTGCATTTTCTCTGGCCCTTTGAGCACCGTATTTGCCGGCACATTCTTGGCACATACTGATATCGGGATTTGTCAAAGTGTCCGTTGCCTTGTATGTAATAGCTCCGCATTCACATTGACATTTCCAAAGTTGAGCCTTTCTTTTGCCGCGAGAACCGTATTTGTCGGAACGCTCCAAAACCGTTAGTTTTCCTATCTTTTGACCTGTGAGGTCATTTGTATGCTTGCAGCCGCAGCTAACGGTAGTACCTCTTTTGAGATTGCTGCCCAATACGACCTTTTCTGTACCGCAATCACATTTGCATATCCATCGGCGGTGTCCTTTTTCCGTGGACAGAGCTTGTCCTATCACGGTCAGCATACCGAATTTTTGTCCTATAAGGCTGGGCCATTCCCGCATATCATTTCCTCCGTCAAAATATTAAACCTGTTCCATCACCGGTAGAAATGTGATGGATATGGTATTGTCCTGCTTTTTCTCTACGCTGACCGAAACGGGGTTATCCTTTGCCCACTCCGGGTCAGCGTCGGCAAATTGTTTGTATTTTTCGTAGTAGGCGGCAAACCCATCAAAGAGGATTTCTTCAGCCTCTTTTCGTGCCTTGGCTGCGTCCTCGATCTGATCGAAAACACCGAGATAATACTGCTTCTTTTGAAAGACGATCTTTGCCACGTATTTTCCCTTTATCAGATAAACGCCCTTGTATCCCGTGGTATTATCTGTCGGTACTTTTTTGCTTTTGACCATATCAAGGGACGTACCGGCAATGTGTGTCAGAAATGTCCCCAGCTTTTCATCGTGCGCTTTTTTGCGGCAGCCGCAGCTCTGCATATTGGAATAGACCAAAGAATTATACGACACATCAATTTCATTACCGCAATCACAGCGACAATGCCAGATCACCGAGCCTTTCTTGTCGCGTTCTTTTGTGGGATACAGAGCTGTGAGCTGATAGAATTTCTGTCCTTCGATATTGGAGGCTGCATAGTTCTTTTCGTGGTTTTTACGTCCGCAATCGGTACGGCGACCTTTGACAAGGAGAGTGCCCGGCACATCATATATATTTCCGCAGGAACACCGACACGTCCACCAAACACCGCCGTTTTTACGCTGATTTTCGGCTTTATGAAGGACGGTAAGCTCACCGAACACCTTGCCCGTCAGATCGTGGGAATTAGCTTTGTAGGCGTTCTCTTTACGCAGACAACCGCAGCTTGTGGCACCGCCGTATCGCAAGGTGCGCTCCAATATGTATTTCTCATTTCCACAGTCACAGCGGCAGAGATATTTTTTCTCGCCTTTGTCTGTCGTTATATATTCATCTGTTATGGTAAGCCGTCCGGCTCTTTGACCGGGCAGCTCGCCCGTCAGCTTTGTTTTCGTCATTGTGGTATCGTCCTTTTTGTGTGTATATAACCAAACAAGCCCACCCATGCCGCTTACTTGCGGTACACGGATGGGCTTGAAGTCCTTGTAAATTATTCTGTTGCGCCGGTATCGGTTGGAACTTCATCACCTGCAGGGGCAGGTTCTTCTGTCGGTTGCTCCGTTGTAGGTGTTTCCTCGGTAGATGTGGTATCTTCCGTAGGAATTTCAACCGTAGGCTGTTCTGTCGGTGTAGTATCATCGTCGGAAACGGTATTATCCTCAGTTATCGGATCGGTTGACTCACCAACAGGATCGACGGGCTCAACATTCTGCGACACCAACCAGGTATGGTCGAGAAGCGGATTGTTTCCGTCGGTATCGTTTTTAAGATCGTCTCCGTAGAAAGTATCTGCTACAGGCACACCCTCATAGGCTTCAAAACGTATCTCTGTACCGATGGGAGCAACGATATCCAATCGGATATATGCGTCCTTTTTGAGCTGGACGGTGTAATACTCGCTTTCACCGATGATGATCTTCAAATAGCCCAGCTCAATATTCTCGGTTATTTCAAGACAGAGGGAGAGCGTTTCCGCATTTGTCAACAGCTCGCAGAAATATTCTCCGGTCTTGTTATTGATATCTGCAACGGCTTCAATGCCGGTAATGCGACGGTCAAGGTCTTTTTGGTAGCTTTCGACCGTTTCATACTCGTGCCCTTTGTAAATAAGGATATCCGCATTTTTGAGTGTAATTGTACTTTCCGAAATGAGGTAATAATCGTTATCGTTCGGATACAATACAGCCAATTCCTCGCTGACAGGCTCCTGTGCGGGCTGCTGCTCGGTCTGCTGTTCGCCGGTTCCTACATCACCGCTCGAAACGGTATCATCCACAACGGGAGGATTGTTATTCTCGCCCTGGGTATTGTCGCTTGTGTTTTCATCCGTACTTGCCGGAGGCTCGGGGATAGGAGCAACGTAGTTGTACGCCGGATAATCGTAAGCAACACCGGGGATCTTCAATTCATATCCTACAGTCAAGTTCGGATAATTGTTGTAATAAATAATATCGTCAATCGAAACGTCGTAATGGATAGCGATATTATCAAGAGTTGCGCCGTCCTGCATAATATAAACGGCATAAGGCACCGCATAGCTTGTTTCAGTAGTAGCCCCCGGTATTTTCAATTCCATACCAACGGCAATTTCCGAAATGTTGTTGTAACTCAAAATATCCGTCTCGGACACACCGTAATATGCCGCAATAGCACCAATCGTTGCCGTAGGCTCAACAACATAGATTGCGTAAGGCACCGCATAATCGGGGAGGTATGGATCGGTGTTTGGTATTTTCAAGCTCATACCGACGCCGTAGGCGGTCATGTCGTTAAACGCGATAATGTCCTCAACGGAAATGCCGTAATACGCGGAGATCGCGTCAAGGGTCGCTGTCGGCTCTACGATATAAGTTGCATAAGGTACTCTGTAAGGTTCCACGTTTTCTGCCGGGTTGGGTATTTTCAATTCCATACCAACGGGAAGAAGCGGAGTAGAGCTTTCCTCGTCAACTGTTGCCGCCAAAAGGTTGTTGTAAATGAGGATATCTTCCTCGGTAACTCCGTAATGCGCCGCAATGCTTGAAAGTCTCGCCGTGGGTTCTACCGTATAGACCGTGGATGGCGTTTCAGAATGTTTGATCTCATTTCCGCAAGTTTCCTCGGAGAGCGTACCCCAACCGGGAGTGAATATGATAGGCGTATCTTTTGCCGCCTGTACGGTCAGAACTAAAGATTGGTCCTTGAATATCTGTTCGGTGTAATAGGTATTCGCACCGACTTGAATTTTACAATAACCCGTGGTAGCGGTTCCGTTTGCGGTTATCACAAAGGTGTGCTTATCTTCAAAAACAAGGGGACAGATATATGTACCGTTTTCGGCATTATCCACCGTTACGGAATAATACGCGCTTGCAATGGTGGAATGATCGGTGGATACCTCAGAATAGAACAGCGCGAAGGTTGACGCCGCCATAACCGCCGTACAAGCAAGGATCGTCAAAAGAGATAGAACCATCCTGCACCGAAAGACTTTATCGGGTAACTTTTCGTGCTTTGGAATGTAGAAAAGTTCTTTATATAGCTTTCCAAAAGCCCGCTTTTTCAATATCCGAGCCCTCCTTTCGTTATTTTCTTGTTTCGGCAATCAAAAGGTTCAACGCTATGTTTGAGCCCTTTGATTGCCGCCTATCCCTCATGGGGAGGGATAGGACGGACTTATAGTAACTTATAGTTTAGTTAGCAGAAACGGAATAAGTAGTCACGCCGTTTTCGGTTACAGTATTGAGTGTGTAACCGTCTGCTGCAACAATATTTACCTTGCCGGAAACAGTCGCTCCGTCTTCAACAACAATCTTTGCAGTATCGGAAAGCACAAAGGTCAGACTTCCGATGCAGGCATCATCAACAGAAACATTTGCATCTGCTGCGAAAGTCACAGTCTCATCATCCAATGCGACATGAGCGTCCCAGCTGCAGTTGCAGTTGCTATGAAGATTGAAATTGCCGTGAATTACAGGATTACCATAAACGAAGCTACTATCAACAACCTGATCAACGGAAGCAGCAACATTCTTGGTAAATACAAGTGCAGTATCAGTAATACTATCAAATCCCCATACAGGAACAGTATTAGCATCGTGAGTAGATTTTGTAATCACCCAAATAAAAGAGTCATCAATACTTGCGTTAATAGTAGTTGCTTCAGAACCGTACTGTCTTGCGTTGATAATGCTTCTGTATCCGTAAGTATGAATATTAGAGCGCTGAATATCTACATCAATGCTGGTAGCTCCCTGGAAGGTAATTGCATTGTCATTAGCGTCCTCAGAAGAGTGCCAACCACGGCTGTACGTGTGGATCTCGCTATCGTAGATGGTGGACTTAACGCCGGAACGACCCCAAACAGAAATCGTAGAGCCCATCGAGTTTTCTTCACATCTTAAGTAACTGTTAATTACATTAAATTCTGCCAAAGCAGCAGTAGCATTATTGGTGTGTTCACCAACAAACAAGAAAGCACATTCAACGGAGCTATCCACAATGTTCAACACAGAACCATTCATAGTGTTCTTCACATTAAGATCACCAGCAATATCCAAAGTAGCATCGGAAATGGTCATCTCAATGGGAGTGCTGTCATTGCGAACACCAGTTAAAGATTCAATCGTTGCGTTACCAGTCAGAACAGCATCATCTTGAATGGTCAATACACCTACTGTAGCATTATCAAAATCGATAACACTTCCATCACCCAATTCAGAAATGGTTACAGCATCAAATGTACCACTAAATACAAATTTGGTGTTTTCCTCGGTAAAATCAACGGTTGCAAGGTTTGCTGCAGTTACCATTGTATCAACAACGGGATATGTAGAATCCTTATCATACTGATTGCCGAAGCTATCGTTCTCGTAAGTAAACTGGGTAGCGAGAACATTGATGCCAAAGTTGATTGTAGGAATATGAGTACCATCGTGGTTAGCCTCGTTGCCTACGCTTTCAGCCATATCTACCTTTACGATCAGATAATGAGCTGCACCAGGCTCAAGTTCTTCATCGTTGCCGAGAACGTTACCAGCCTTGAATGTGGTAGTGTTCTGATAAGCTACGCTATTTTCGCCATTGAATGCAAGACCGAGGGTGATATCGCCGATCTGGTTTGCAACACCGTCCTTATCAGCAGCCTGCTGAATAAGTGTGCTTACAGTAAGAATATCAGACAGAACGATATCAGCATTGTCCTTAGTCTTACCGGTAGTCTCACTAACAATGTTCATATTGGCAGCATATTTCAGAGCCAAAGTACCATTGTTCTTAATGCGGAGAGCAACGACCTCGGTATGGCCGGGCTCCCAAAGACCCTTCTGGAACAGATCGGTTGCACCGTCAAGATTGTTCCAGTTTGTACCGTCAAGCGTGTACTCAACAACAATGTCAAGGTTGCCTGCGGTGATTACGTTGCTGCCGGAAGCAGCGGAGTCCGTGAACCACGCGAACGTAGTCCCGAGAAGCATTGTGAAACAGAGAAGGAGTGCCACAACACTGCTAAACAATGCTCTCTTAGTGGTTTTGCTATTCGTCATTTTGTTTTACCTCCTTATTAGTATTTTCGTTTGACGAATATATATAAACAGCCTTCTGCTGCCTATACCTTACTGATTGGACGTATCCTGTCCCTTTGCCGCAAGCTGCTCTTTGAGTGCCTGCAGCTCTTTCATCATTTCCATTGACTGTCTGCGTTCTTCTTCGATTTTTGCGCGCTCCGCTTGGAGTTCTTCCATTTGCTCCTTCTTGTATCTGCGGAACAGTTGGATGCACTGAAATCCTTGATACAGAATAAGCAGAAGAAAAGGAACAAAAATACAAAGAATATAACCGGGCGTCGTTTTAAGAAACTGAAAAAACGAGCCTACGTTGGGAATTTTACCCGTGTATTTACCGAGAACATAAGGGTATGTAACCGGGGTCTCGTCGTTCGTGTCCGTCGTTGTTCCGTAGGTAATGAACGCCGGATCGCCGTAGGCATTTGTGGTGATCTCTCGTATTTTATGGGTAACGGTATCACCGAAATTGTTTGTGTTCTGCGAGGTAAAGGCGATAATATCACCGACCTGCAGGGTAGCAGGGTCAACGTTCTTTACAAAGACGATATCGCCCGCATCGAAATCCGTCTTGCTCATTGAATCAGAACGGACAATGAAGAATTTATATCCGAAGATACTTCTGTTCGCCTGATCGAAGGTGTTAACGGAAATCAAGGTAAATATCATCATTCCCACCGTGGCGACCACAAGTACCCACACAAGAACGGTAGATATGATGTTTAATGCTTTTTTCATGCGCTGCCTCCTTTCCGTTAATCAAAATCCTTGTCGGGGTTGTTCTTTTCCTGTACCGCGTCTGCGCAGAGGTCAAATTTGAGTTGATAATTCTGCGTAGCGTTTCCGCTGTTTTCGGGATAATGGAAACGGATGGTAAGGTCACGCTTTTCTCCAACCAGGAGAATATCATCGGCGGCGATCACGTTTTGCCGCGTCAGACTTCTTGCGGTGCCCTCATACAAAACCTTGTCACCGTCAAGGACGGTGATCTCCAACACGTCGGCAAGACCACCCTCAACGTTATCAAGGTATATTTTGTAATACACCGCCCAGGTACTTTGATTTTGTATGTAAAACGGTTTTTCAACCGTCATACCCGGCTCAAAGAGATATTCGTGTTCCTCAATAACGGGCTTGCCGCCGTTGAGGTCAATACTGATAATACCCGTTTTGAAATAGTTGCCCTCCACTGTAACGGTGGCATAAAACAGAGCGTAGGTCGTAATACATAAAGAACAGGCGAGGATAATTGCGATAATAACGCTGAGCGTCAATCGCTTTGCTGTATTCGGTTGTTTACTCATTCGCTGTTGTTTCCTCCTTTTCGTCGGCATTCTTACGGCGTTTCGGCCAAAGGAGGATAATGTTTATAAGCAGAGAGATCATAGCAATCCAGAACCAAATGCAGAAATGGGAATTATCGCCCGTCTGCGGAGGATATACCAGCTCGCCGTCATCGGGGTCTATCGGATCGGTTGGGTCGCTTGGGTCAGTAGGAACACTTGGGTCAGTAGGAACGCTTGGGTCTGTAGGATCACTCGGGTCTGTAGGATCACTTGGGTCGGTAGGATCGCTCGGGTCTGTAGGATCACTTGGGTCTGTCGGATTGCTCGGGTCAGTCGGATCACTCGGGTCAGTCGGATCACTTGGATCGGTCGGATCACTTGGATCGGTCGGATCATCGGGGTCTGTACCGGGAGGCGGTGTAGGATCGCCGCCGCTTTCCTCAACCCACCAGCGAAAGTCTGCAACAAGTTCTTTGTTCATATACTCATTGCCGACGCTCGTATCCAAATAGACCGTAATATCATAGGTAAGCTCGGTAGTCTTCTTGAATATGGAAGATATACGGTGATTGATGCTTTCGGGCATATCACGCATAAGACCGTCATATAAGGTCTCGTCGCCGTTCAAAACGATCTTGCATTTCAAAACCTCAGCCAGCTTTTCGTAGCCTGCTCGGATATCCGCGTGAAAACGAACCGTAACGGTTCCTTTGTGGGATACCTCTACAAGATAGGCGTTTGTTTCGCTGTCGCCGGGGAACATATTGGAACACTTGAAAGGCTCGCTGTCCTCAGCGTGATTCTTGTAAATGGAGATCACCGTTTCCTTTGCGCTGTCCGAAGTAATGACCGTTTTGGAAAGTGCCATCACGGGAATGTTGCCGGAAAGATTGACCGTTGGAACAGAAGCACAAAGAAGAACGGGACCGGTGCGGAGCTGCGTTACCTTCGCGCCTGTATTCAGTTCGCCGCTACTTGTCGGCTCTATGTAATTATCGGGGATAACGGCAGAACCGTTTGACGGGTCAAGTTGTCCGTAAATGATAATTCCCGCCAACGCTGCAAGGCTGAGCCCCAGCAGTATGGATAGGACAATAATAATGATCTTCATTCTTTTAAGTGTATCCGCCACGGACTCCACCTCCTTGTTTTTTTCTGATCTTATTTCAAATACGGGGTAATAGAGGAATAGGCGACGTTGAAAATGTGAGCTGCATTATCTTTCGTATCTTCAATCGCTCCGTTATAAACCCGTATTGCAAAATCCAGCATAACTGTTATAATATGATGAAAGAGAGACCACACATCAGCACCCGGAACAAAAGCCGGAGTCATTCTTTCAATGAGGATTTCATACTTTTTCATGTGCGCCTTGCGGATGCTTTCCTTAAAATAGATGGAATAGTAATAGCGTGTATAATATCTACATTTATCCTCATTCTGCAAAAGTAAACGCCACAGCTTCAAAAACAGATTTTCGCATTGACTCCGAAAATTTGCTCCCGTATCAAAGGCAGACAAACTCTCCTTAATGTTGGATATGAGTTCGTTGTCAAGCATTGAAAATGTTTCCGCAAAGAGATTTTCTTTTGTGCCGAATACACGGTAAATGTGTGCCTCATTCAGCTTAACGTTATTGATCTCTTTGCGTTCACCCGCAATCGCCCTTGTGGTAGCCTTTTCAAAGCCACCCTCTGCAACAAGCCGTATAGTGTTGTTAATGAATACCTCCCGGTAAATTCTCTCGTTCTTCATCGCGCTTTACATAAGCCTCCGTAATAGCACTTGCTACATTTTTCGCTTTTTTTAACGGACACCGCAGACCTTCCGCGCGTATCCGTTTAGGCTCTCCACATAATTCGCATTATGTGGATGATCGACCGAAGAAACAGCACAAGAATAGTCCTGTAAAAAACTACCCTCTGAAAAATAGACGCACGAAAGCACACCCTCCCGAAATTTTCAAAAAAATTCGGACGGAGGGTGTTATCGTTATGCTCATTTTGGAAGTGTTCCGAAAGAATTTACAAATGCGACCCAGGTTTCTTTTCCAAAGGTCTTGACGAAATCGGGTTTTTGGTGTATAATATTACCGTGTCTTGTTATGTACACACATTTGCTTTAAGCCTTGTTTCCACATAATGCGAATTATGTCAAGGTTGCTTTTTCTCAGCAATATACAGTCATCCACATAATGCGAATTATGTGGTTTTTTATTTTCCCGGCTAAGCGTACCTCTCTGCAAGTGCAATCCCCATGCGTTCAATCTGCCGTCTGTGCTCACTGCCCGTTGTCATAATATAGATACGGGTGGTCTCAATGCTACTGTGCCCCAAGATATCCGCTAACTTTGCAATATCCTTTTCTATACCGTAAAATGTGCGAGCAAAGAGCTTACGGAGATTATGCGGAAAGACCTTTGACGGATTCACTCCCGCACCTTCACAAAGCCCCTTCATTTGCGCCCAAATATAACTGCGGTCAAGCGGCTTTCTGTTTCTTGTCACGAAGATCACGCCGTCCGTGATACCGTGCTTATGAGCATAACTTAATAAGAGTTTTCTTAAATCTCCCGGAACGAGTATCGTCCGGGTTTTACTTTTGCACTTGACGGATACCTCGCCGTTTCGTACCGCCTCCACAGTAAAGTATTTCAGTTCCGATACACGGATACCCGTTGCACAGATCGTCCGTATCACAAGATTTAACTGCTCTTTATGCTTTGCCGCAGCAAGCAGGCGTTTGTATTCATCTTTTGTCAGCTCTTTTTCTTCTGTCAGATAAGTGGGCTTTTGAATACGGAGCGTTTTTACTTTACAATCCGCAACACCTAAAAAATCAAGAAAACTATTGAGACTGGCAATCATTGAATTGATGGAACGAGGCTTGTACCCTGTGTCCTCCAACGATTTTTTATAAGCAACAGTCATTTCCTTTGTTACTGTTTTTCCTTCCGCATATAGCACAAAAGCGCGAGCGTCACGGAGATATTTCTCCACTGTCGCCGCGCTTTTTTCTTCTCTCAAAAGATATTCCTCAAATGCGGTTAAGTGTGTTTGCGTTATGGTTTCTATTGACATATCGTGTCCTCCTGTTTGTTTTTCTCATTAGAACGCTATATATATTTTACCCGAGAAATGTAAATAATTGCGTTCGCAAAATCTTGACACGGTATAAACAGAGTTTTTTTGCAACTTTTTTCGGAAAATCAGCCATTTTACCCATTTTGAATTGTTTTATTAGATGAAGGGAGAGAACGAAAGAGTTACGATAGCAAGCACAGCAAGTGAGTACCCACTTGCGATTTTTCCGTATTTTCAGGTCCCTTGCCCGAAAATGAAAAATGCTTGTTGGGATATCCCAAACCCTTATACGAAACGGAGGCGTTTTATGGCGAACCGGAAACGGAACATACAGATGAAATTTTGGGTCACGGAGGAAGAAAAACGCCTCATTGACGAGAAGATGAAGCTGCTGCCGACGCAAAGGTACGGCGCATACCTTCGCAAGATGGCGATTGACGGATATATCATCTACACGGATATGTCGAACCTGAAAGAGATGAACAAGACCCTTTTCTCCATCGGCCGTAATATCAATCAGATCGCAAAGAAGCTCAACGCCGGAGGTCCCGCGTATCAGGCCGATATGGACGAGATACGGGAAAGGCTGGATCAGATATGGCAGTTACAAAGACGCATCCTATCAAGTCAACGCTGAAAGCGGCCATTGACTATATTTGCAATCCCGAGAAAACGGACGGTAAGCTGCTCGTCTCTGCCTATGGCTGCGCCGCCGAAACTGCGGACATTGAATTTGCCTGGACCCGCCGTCATGCCATCGACAAGGGGACGAACCTGGGCCGTCACCTGATACAAGCCTTTGAGCCCGGTGAGGTATCACCCGAGGAAGCCCACGAGATCGGTATGCAGCTCGCAAAAGAGATTTTGGGCGGCAAGTATGAATTTGTGCTGACGACCCATATAGACAAGGATCACGTACACAACCACATCATTTTTAACGCCGTCAGCTTTGCGGATCATAAGCACTACCATTCCAACAAACGGAGCTATCACGAAATACGCCGCATATCCGACCGGCTGTGCAAGGAACACGGTCTGTCCGTCGTCGTTCCCGGACAGGATAAGGGTAAGAGCTACATTGAACACCAGGCCGAGAGAAACGGTACCAGCTACAAGGCAAAACTGAAAACGACCATCGACCGGCTCATTCCCACTTGTAAAGATTTTGAGGATCTTCTTTCCCGCCTGCAGCGTGAAGGCTATGAGATAAAGCGAGGAAAATATATCTCCTGCCGCGCCTCCGATCAAGAGAGATTTACCCGAATGAAGATCCTGGGTATCGACTACACGGAGGAAGCCATTACCGCACGGATCGCCGGTGCCTCCCGTCCGTCCCGTCAGCCGAAGCAGCGTGACGACCGTATCCGTCTGCTGTATGACCTCCAGACAAAACAAGGAGGGCTACAGCACTGGGCGAAGATACAAAATCTGAAACTGGCCGCAAAGACCTTCGCCTGGTTGGAAGAACGCGGGATAGATAACTATGCCGATCTTGAATGCAAGGCGGCCTCCATCACCGAGAAACGGGACAGCTCCCATACCGAGATAAAGACCATCGAGGCAAGGAGCGCGGAGCTCGCCCTTATAATGAAGCACGCCGCCACCTATCGGAAGCTGAAACCGATCTACGATCAATACAGACGGTCGGGAGATAAAGAGAAATTCATGCGAGGTCACGAAAGCGAGATCATTCTTTTCGAGGCCGCCGCCCGTGAGCTCAAACGCCTGGGCGCCGTTCCGCTGCCGACGACCGAGAGTATGAAGGCAGAGCTCGCCGCGCTGAACGCCAAGAAGGAAAAGCTCCTTGCTGAATACAAGACGGCAAGAAGCGAAGCCCAGGAATACGAGACCATAAAAAAGAACGTGGATACGCTGGTGTCCGTCCCGAAGGACGACGAACCGAAGCGTACCCATCACATCGAATAACCCCGCACTTTTGCGGAGTGAAAAAATAATTTTTATTTCAGGAGGTATCACCCTATGGAAAACAAACCCGCTATCATCGTATCCGGCAACAAGAACAATATGCAGCCCTGGTATGAGGAAAAATGCAAGCGCGCCCTGGAAGAGCTCGCCCACCTTGCGGACACTATCCGCCGCCCCGGTGAAACACCGAACAACGGATGGCAAAGCAAACAGGAGGAAATGGAACATCACCTGGCCCTTGCCGTCAAGAGTGTACTCGTCCTCTCCATCGTATCCTGCGGACATAAAGGCAATATCGAGCGTGAAGATATTGACCTGATCGTGGATAAAGGATACGAAGGCTACAAGAAGGTTATGGAGAAGATCGTCCATGACGAGGCGTGAGGCGGTCGGGGCGTTTTTGAAAAACTGCCTGCTGCCGATCACAGCGGCGGTGCTGCTGTTCTTCATTTTCCGTTCCGCTTGTATGAAGGACGGGAGCGTGGACTATTTTCTCTTATGGCTCCTGTGCGGTCTGCCTTTCGGGATACACTGTATGTTTCTCTGGATCATCCCCGGCGGCCGTTCCTTCGGCGGGAGCATTGCCATCTTTGCCTTGAACTTTCTGATCGGCGCCGTTATCGGCGGTGTCGTCCTCGTATGGCGGCTCCTGGTCGCCGTGTGGTATGTGCCGCTGACGGTGTACCGGCTGATAAAGGGGTAAGCCCCTGCATTATGGAAATGTGGAAAACTGCAAGCAGTTTACGCACAATTCCACAACGCCTACTACTGCGAATTTCTATCCTATCCTTTCCTATCCCAAAGAGAAAAAAGAGCATAAAAAAAGACAGGGAGCGCAGCCCTCGGACAAACCGAGAAGCTGCGCTCCCTTTTTGCGTTTATAAAAGTGTTGATTTTGACCTCTGTATGACCTCCACGGGAGAAGAAAACCTCCGTAAAGGAAAACATATAGCCTACCTTCCGAAAAGCCGATACAGGAGATTATTTGACCGTTTTTGAACCCCTGCCGCCACACTTTTTCGATCTCTCCGAAGTGTAGCGGGGACAGGCTATCAGGATCACCCGGAAACTCTGCTTGCAGTCGTGGGTACAGCCACGGCAAACCTTGTTGTATTGCCG
>JAFUOH010000011.1 GCA_017482055.1 Clostridia bacterium | reverse complement strand
CTGTAGGGGCGATTCACAGCAGACTTCGTCTGCTTCGCCCGTCCGAACGGTAAAATCATACCGAATGGACGGGCGCATCGTGATGCGCCCCTACGAGTTTACGGTGTTATACACAATATACGTTTAGTGCAACAGCCCCTTAGCTTATAGGTTTCTTCGAAAAACGCAGGTACAGAGCCCCAAGCGACACCGCCGCTGCTATGGGGACGATGACTGCACTCAAGGGATGCTCGGCGTATATCCACAGTTGATAGGTTGGTATCAGTATGCGGAAAATGGATATCCAACGGTAGGTCAGCGACATGTCCACATATATCGGGCAGAGTATCAGAGAGGGAATCAGTATAAAAAAGGTGAATATCTGCATTTTTGCCGTGTCGGCAAATAATGCTGCTGCAAAAATCGCAAAAGCAGCGATATACAGTGTGTATACACATAATGGTACGAGCAGAGAGAGTATCAAGGTATCCTCAAACACCGCCCATGACATGAACGCGGCAGTCAGTGCGGAGAGCATCACGCCGATGACTCGTACAACCATTCCGGGAATGACTGCGTGGAGTACGGTCTTACCCATTCCGATGCGAGGCGCAAGCATACGTATATCACCCGAGAGCAGGTCGCACGCCGCGTACATGAGCACCGCAAAAATAAACAGAGAGGCGGCGCCGAGAAGATATGTGCTTGCACGTTCGTCCTGAGGCGAGGCGACGGTGTTTACGGTCTCCACTAAAAATGAGAAGCGCAGTCCACTGTCAGTAAGAGAGTGGTATTCGCCTACAGACTCGGCAGCTGTTATCCCTGTGCCGTCGAGCTGTGTCGCCGTGATGATGGGTGCAAGCTCGCCGAAGATCGCCGCTGCCGCGTGACTTTGGTATATTTCGGGTGAGTATGAAAGCGGGGAGGAGATGAAAATGACCGTATCGTCAAGGCTGTCAGCGTACATAAGCTCCTCAAAGCCTTCAGGTATAATTAAGCCGCAGTTGAGTATGCCGTCCTGTATCATTTCGCGCATGACATGCTCGTCCTCGCATATAATGTATCCGTTATCGGTCAGATACGCCGCGATCCGCTCGGAACTTTTGGTCTTGTCAAGGTCACACAGACCCGCGTTCGGGATGGTTTCCTCACGACCGAGCATCGGCGCAAGAAAGATAACCATGGCAAGGAGTATCAGCAGAATTGGGAAATACACGGTTCTGAATACTCGTTTTAATGCCAATAATAAGTTACCTGCCATGGGCGTTTCCTCCTATGCGTAAATACTTCGATATCAGAAGGATCGCAATCAGTGAATATCCAACAGCACATACCATGCCTATCGGACTCCAAGCCGCACCGAATATCGGTGAGAGCAGTGCCTTGGCGGCACCGAGCGGTGTGAATTCGCCGAACATGAGCAAGGTATCGGGGAGCAGCTGGCGTGGAACCAGCCCTCCGCAGAGAAACATTCCGCCGATGCTTATTATTACGGTAACGGTGATTCCGTCGCCGAAGCACATTACAAGGCAGGCGCATAAGAGCGTAATGTAAGCGGCGCAAAGCAGAGACGAGGGAATCAGCATAACTGTATTGAGCGTTTGGTTGAAGCCGAAGCTTAATGCTGTCACCGCTGCGAGAATGATAAGCACTCGGAGCATTAGCATCAAAGTCAGCTTTCCTCCCATAAAACGCAGCCCGCCGACGCCGCAGGAGCGCAGCCGTGCAAGCATGCTTTGCGTGCAGTCCTGTCTAAAGAGAGGTACGAAAAACAAAGACAACATGAACAGAAGCATTAAAAGCCAGCAGAGCAGATAATAAGACTCCGAGGTCATACCGGTACCGTCATAGCTTAGCGTTTCAAGTATGAAATAACGGTCGTTTGCCGCAAGCGCTTCGGCAAGGAGGCGTGTGTTTGCTTTTGTAACATAGCTTGAATATTCTTCCCCTGTGATACCACGCTCCCGAAGTATCCGCTCTCCCGAGAACACACCGAGCTGTCCGGATGCAAGCAGTCTCTCGCCGAAGCGTACCGCTGATTCCACGATCTGTGACTGTGCCGAAAGTCCCGACGAGAGGTAGACTCTGCCGTGAGTTTCGACACCTCGGTAAATATCATCAATGAAGCCCTCGGGGAGGATAAATACCGCCGCGCAGTTACCGTTTTCGAGGGCGCGCATGGCGGATTCTTCGTCTGTTTTTACGGCGGTGATAAGCTGTGACAGGTAATCGGTATTCGTTATAGTATTAATGAGGATTCGGCTCAGTACCGAATCCTCATTATCTACCACTGCTACACGAAGAAGCTCATCCGAGGGCTCAGAAGCCGCGATAAGCGCTCCCGCCGCTCCGATAAAGATCGCCGCAAGCATCAAAAGCAAAACTGCGGCACTTACAAGACATTTAAGAAACAGCTTTAAGTCTCGTTTAAACATATATGTAAGCGCTGTTTATATCAGCTCACGAGCGTGAGCAGAATATTCTGTGCGCTTGCAACCACCTCGTTTGCAAAGGCGGTCAGCTCCTCCTCGCTCATGGTGAGGAAGTCGGTGTAATTGCCGACCTCGGGCATGGTGTCGGAGTATCTTATCGTATAGGAGACCTCGCCAAGATCGACGGTCTCGCCGTCTATGGTGATGGTGTTGTAGGCTACGGTAGTGTAGTCCTCGCCGACTTCGATTGTTCCGCTGTATACGAGCTGATCGCCGAGATTGAAGCTATAGTCACCGGTCACCTTATCCCAGGTCACGGTACCCTCAATAGGATCCTCCTCGAGTCCGGTGACGGTGTACACCGCAGTATAAAGCTTTTCGCTGTTTTCGATGACGTCAAACTCAAAGCCGATGCTTGTCGGCACACCTTCTTCCATGTCTGCGGTGGGCATGTCGAAGCTGTAGCGGATCACAGTGGGTTCGATTATGGAGGGACCTATGATAAAGCTCGTGTTTGCCTTGGTATCGTTCGATGCTATATCAAGTGTCAAACCGATGACCTCGCCGTTTTTGCGGGATATGTGAACGGTGGAATTTATGGTTCCCGTGAGGAATTCTTCATCGGGCTCGGCGATAGCTGCCAGAGCTTCGTCGATGGCATCGGTGTAGGTGCCCACAAGATCGTCGGTGCCGCTTATTTCGGTCTCACCGTTTGTCATGACATTTACATAGCTTATCATGAACTCATCGTATGTATCAATAAATGCAATAATATCCTCGTGGTCACGCACAAGCGTAAGAAGCTCGTTTGCGAGCTCCACTATAGCTTCGCCCGTGTATGCGAAGTTGACGTCGGTGGTCTTGACGGTCTCATCTCCCAGCGTCAGCTCACCGTTTGCCATGGTGATCTCACCGCGGGCTTCCATATGGTCGTAGATGTCCGCCTTTACCTTGTTCCAAAGCACCTCCAGATCTTCCCCAAAAGAAGTGATGATCTCGGCGTTTTCCCGATGCCATGCATAAGCGTTCACTAAGGAGGTGAAGTCGAGTCCCAGGTCGAACGCACCGCCTTCGCCGAACTCGGATGTGGCGAAGTTATCCATGAACGCGGTGAGCCCCACACCGTATGCGGTGTCGCCGAAAAGCTCGTCGGAGGTCATTATCACATCCTCGCCGCTTATATGCAGCGCGACATCGGCAACGGAGATATCGTCAAGCGTGAGTCCGACCTCAAGCGCGCTCTTTTCGCCTGTCTGATTAACATATGCCTTTGCGGTGGCGCCCACATTCAGCTCATAACCGAGCGCATCGGAAAGCAGCGGCGCGATGTCGATTTTATATTCCACACTTCCGACATCTCCGTCAAACTGTGCGGTATTTTGTGCCTCTAAAGCATTATAGCTCTGCTTGAATGCTGCTTCAACAGTTTCAAGGGGAGTTTTTGTGTTGCCGCATCCGACTGAGAAGACAGCCGTGGTAACGGTCGCAAGTGCGAGTGCGCCAATGCGTGTTGTTGTCTTTTTCATGTTTGAAACTCACTTTCTTTTTAGATTTATTAATGTGGTTTTATAAAATTCGGCAAACCCTTCGTATGTATCCGCTATGTTTGCGGCGGTATTTTTTGCAAATTTTAGTGGTGGAGTACCTAAAAATACAATGGTGTCAAAAAAAGTGTAAAATTCTGCGGGATCATGGCCGACATAAACAATAGCCTTGCCATCCGCTCGCCATTTTTCCACAATGGAAATCATTTCATCCCGAAACGCAATGTCGAGCGCGGCGCAGGGCTCGTCAAGCAGTATGATCTGCGGGTCGCCGATGAGTGCGCAGGCAATGCTTACCTGCTTTTTCATTCCTCCCGACAGCTTTGAGATCTTTTGCTTTTTGCAAGCCTCAACCGAAAACGGAAGCTTATCGGGTACGGGACTTTTAGAAAGTCCCGCGAAGAATTTAAGGTTTTCCTCTACGGAGGCATCCTCGAGCAGTGCCGTACCCTGTGGGACATATCCCACGGTACCGTTAAGGGTGATGCTTCCCGCTGACGGTTTAAGCGCGCCTGCAATCATGGCGAGAACCGTAGATTTACCGGAACCGTTAGGACCTGCCAGCACAGTGCATTCACCCGCTGAGACGGAGAAGCTGAGTCCTTCCACTATTTTATGCTTACCGTATGAGAACGTTAGGTCGTCTGACTGAATTAATGTTATGTGTCATCACCGTCCATGTAAGTTTATCGCTGTAATTATATTTTAACATAATACGAGGTGTTTGTCAACATATATTATACCCGCGGCGGCATCCGTTTTGTAGCCGCGGTTTTATGATAAAGGAAAATCCCTCCGATCTTACCGACGAAGAAAACGAATATGAGTCTTGCCGCAATATGAGCGCAAAACTGTGTAAAATAACCGTACACACAAGGCGTACGGTTATTTTGCGGTATGTATATGGAGAGTTGTGCGCGTATTTTATAACCCGAAGGAAAGCTCGCGCATCAGGAATTTCAGCGAGGACCATCTTGTTACTGCCATAAAGGCACTTGTTGATGATAAAATATATGAGGCGTTGCGTGTCAGCGAGATATGTACCGCGCTTGGCTACAGTAAGAGCTATCTCTGCAAGCTGTTTCATGAGCAGACAGGCAACACCATAGCAAGCTATGCCATCGGTGTCAAAATAGACCGCGCCAAGCAGATGATCCATGAGGGACGGTACAATTTTGCGCAGATCTCCGATAAACTGGCGTTTGACAATCCACAGTATTTTTCCCGCGTATTCAAGCGTGTGACAGATATGACACCAACTGAGTTCAAGCGGTCACTGCATAGATAAACGTATAGAGGCTGACACACTTCTTTTAATGTGAGTCAGCCTCGGATTTTATGTTTTAATAAGTGCGAATCCCTGATGACCCAACGGGATGACTGCTCCCCCGGGATGGGGCAGGCAAGATCGGGGGAGGGCTTTCATGTTAATGTGCGGTTTTAACGTCAGTCTGCTTCATAGAAGGTCTTTGGAGCGCAGATGACACGGTTTAATGAGTTGAAGCACATGCGCTGATCGAAATATGTCTCGATCTCGATCTCGTGTCTGCCGAAGCTTATTCTGAAGGCTTCAAATGCTTTTACTGCTTCGGGATCGGCACCGAGAGCCTTCAATGTCCAGACCTCGGAAAGTCCGTTGCAGTATTCGATATGACGGCGGAGCAGCTTCATGGCGACGGACTGCGCACGGTGGGGCATATTCTTGTGCGCTTCAAACACAGGCGCGTATTTTGCGGTGATGTCCTTGACTGTCCGTACCTTTTTCGCGTGCTCGGGATTATAGTAGCCCGCGGACTTTTTGCCGCCTCCGTCAATAAATTTAGTCCCGCTCATGACATAACGCATATCAAAGGCTTCGGTGATGTCGGTAAGGTAGGATATTACATCGTCAGCAAGTTCACCGTAAGCGTGAGTGAAGTAGTCACGCTTGAGAGCCTCATAGTCTACATTTGTGTCAAACAGAGTCTCGGCATATACGTAGAAATTAAAGCCGTTCGGGAAATAGCTGCGCTGTGAGCCGTCCTCGATAAGACCGTCGAAGCCGTTAGCCTTGTATCCGCGGATGTCATCATATATCAGCTTGGAGAAGTCCATGGTGCCCGGATCGTGGTACTGATGCAGCCAGAAGTGGTACTCGTACACCATGGACGGACAGTGATTATTTTTCCACCATTCCTTGGCGTGGGCTATGTATTCCTCCACCTTTTCCGGGAAGCTGCCCTGTTCGTTGAGTACGAACGGGCGCAGCTCGATTTCGGGAAGAGTCTGCGGCACGCAGGTTGAGTAGGTGCGGGTGATCGCCGCAAGCATGAAGGAAAAACGCTTTTTATTGTTGAGCTTTTCAACAGTCGGTGCCCATGTGGTATCTGTATAGCAGATGAATACAACTCGGGTGTCGAGCTTTTCCGCGGTGAGACGCTCGTCTATCTCATTAAGCAGCGTCACATACCAGTCGGAAGGCGTTTTCTTGCGGCACTCGTCGCATTCGCAGTGGTTGTGTGAGCCGTCCGCCAACCAAACATGGAGGTAGTCCACGTTTTGGTGCATCCGCGCATATTCGGTGATGTATTTCGCCACAATGGTGCGTGCTTTGGGGTTGGACATGCAGAACTGTGTGTTCAGCGCAACGCCCGTGTACAGCTTCCGCTCACCGCTAAGCATTGCCAGCATTTCGCGGGATTCCGGCGGTACGGGGTTGTTTTCGTCGTGTACCCAGCCGTCGGTGGAGGATATGCCGAATGGTTCAGCCGTCCAGCCATGACCCATATCGTGGAACTGCAGACCGCGCTTTGTAATCTCAGCCTCGCACTGACGCTTCCACTGCTTGACAGTGTCGGCGCTGACAGGCTCGGGTTCGCGGTTTTCTGTGTTGTAGGCGTGCTTGTAGTAATTGTCGTAATATGCCTTTGGGTTGTCAAATTCGATCATGAATACATTCATGCCGATCTTGGGAGTGAAGTCGATGGCTTCCATCATATTTGGCTGAAATTCCGCGCCCTCGTTGCACTGACCGCGGTAACGGCAGTCTGCCATCTTGTGATACTTGGTGGGCTTGACATCGCAGATCGGAATATATTCGCCGTCGATGCCGGGGAAGAGCCAGCGGCAGCCGTTCTCGCGAAGGTAGCGATAAACCGCAAGCAGTATCGAGCGGGGATTGCTTCCCGCGATGATACCGTTTTCACCGTCGGTATCAATGTGAAGGATGTCGTCAAGGAACAAATCTTCCGCCTCTGAGGTATCAAGTCCGAAGTCAGACATAAGTCCGAGGCGCAGACCGTCTTTTGCTTCGGGTGCGTATTTTATAAATATCTCGCCGCACTCCGGCATCATCATACGCAGATACTTTTTCAATTCCTCGGCCGCAAAGTCCACTACGGGGTGAGAGGTTATCTTATAAATCGAATACATGGTAATTCTCCTTTGAGGTTGTCCTATTCTTATAGATAAGTATAGCAAATAGTACATCATTTGTCAACAGTTTATTGCGTTTTCGTAATGTGAAGAATACCATCAATGTTGACAGGTCGATTTTCGTGTGCTATAATTTAACTGTAACAAAAAACTGCGCCGCGGTGCAGAGAAAAGGAGAAATTGTATGAAACTTGGTTTTGTAAGCGCGATTCTTGATACATACACGTTTGAGGAAATGATGGGTACGGCTTCCCGTCTCGGCTTTAAGTGCGTCGAGGTGGCGTGCTGGCCGCAGGGTAAAGCTGAGAGACGCTATGCAGGCGTTTCCCACATAGATGTGGATAATACGAGCGACGAATATGTTGCTCACATCAAGGCTGTGTGCGCCGAAGGCAATGTGGAGATATCCTCGCTTGCGTTCTATCCCAATCCCATGGATTCCGATCTCGAAAAGAGACAGGCAAACATCGACCATCTTATGAAGGTTATCAATATGTCGTCGCTTCTCGGTGTCAACATGGTCACTACCTTTGTAGGAAGAATGCAGGAAAAGACCGTGGAGGATAATATCGAGGAGTTTAAGAAGGTGTGGCCGAATATCGTTAAATATGCGGAGAAGAAGGGTGTTAAGATCGCTATCGAAAACTGCCCCATGCTTTTCGGCAACGATCAGTGGCCCGGCGGTCAGAATCTTGCCACCACGCCTGCAATATGGCGCGAGCTGTTTTCCATCATCGACAGCCCGAGCTTCGGTCTCAACTATGACCCGTCCCATTTCGTATGGCAGATGATCGACTACATAAAGCCTCTGTATGAGTTCAGGGACAAGATCTTCCATGTACATTTCAAGGATATCAGAGTTTATACCGATCGCCTTAACGATTACGGCGTGATGGCACCACCGCTCAAGTGGATGGCACCCAAGCTTCCCGGACTTGGCGATATCGACTGGGGCAAGTACGTCTCCGCGCTGACCGATATCGGTTACGACGGTTACACCTGCATCGAGGTGGAGGACAGAGCGTTTGAGAGCTCCAAGGAGCGCGTGGAAGATTCTCTCGTGCTCAGCAAGCGTTATATGGAGCAGTTTGTTATTTGAGTTAAGTGAGAAGTGAAAGGTGACGGCAGAGTCTACGCTCCGCCGTCGCCTTTTTGTGTGTGGTATTCATGTATTAACGCAGGATCAGCAATATGATATATCCGATTATAATTACCGAGGTCTATGTAATTACCCGAATAATATCTTTTGAATTTCCTTTGCTTTTTCCGAAAATGTGACTGTGTGGAGATAATCTTTGACAGAAATACAAATAATCTCATCGGGAACAGCCTCAATCTTGGAAATCCATTGCCACTCATCCAACTTTTTGAAGCTATCTGTCATTTGTGCCGCTTGGCGCGGCAATGATGTTGTGCCTGCGGCACAAATGAAAAAAGCCAAGTCCTGCGACCAATGTCATTTAGTTATTAACCATCAAGTTTAGATAAGGGTAAATCTTCGGGTTTGCTCTTATTTTTCTTCTACCAGATGTTTAGATATGTATAAACTACTGCATATACCGAACCGATCCGCTTGTGACAAGGAGACAACAAGAAAATTGTGCCAAAAACATTTGGTGGATTCACCTATCATGTTTTGGTATGGAATCGCTGAAAAAGTGTGTATTTTCGGACTATATTGCGTCAAAACAAGCAGATATATCAGAATTGTATATCAAAAATATAAAAGTTATTATGTATAAGAATTTTTATAGGCTATATTGATGTGAATAAATATAAAAGAAAGTTGGCAACTTCAAAAATACACCCCACAACAAACTTAACTGACAGTTAACATGAAGTTTCGATTTAATATCTTCAAAACATACCATTTGTATGTTATACTGTATACACGGTACCGGAATAAAAAATTGGAGGTAGTCTATATGACAGAAACAATGGGGCAAATCATTAAACGTCTGCGAAAAGAACATAATCTTACCCAAGAAGAGTTAGCCGAACAACTGAACATCTCCGCTCCTGCTGTTTCCAAATGGGAAAACGATACCAGTATGCCTGACATTTCACAGGTAGTTCCGCTTGCTAATTTGTTCGGTGTTCCAACCGACGTACTGTTTGGCGTATACGGTACAGAGCACGAGGAAGAGGTGAAGCTGCGCCTTGAAGAAATCCACCAAATTTATGACGGATGCAAAAACGGAGAAGAAGGACAGACTGCGCTGATCATTCTTGACAAATATCGTGATGCGATCCGTACTTATCCGAACAATGACACAATTCTGGCGGAAGCAATGTCTTTTGGAACAATGATAATCAAAAGAAACGAATCGGATTTGAAAGCCATTATCGGACAGAAAGGAATTGACAATCTTACGAATGAAGTTATTCGATGGGCAGAGCTTGTTATTAAATACAGCTCATCTACAGGACTTATGTTGCAGGCAAAACGGAAAATCATCGATATTTATATTTATCGCAAGAATTGGGATGCCGCCTTCGCTTTGGCGGAAACTTTCCCTAACACGCCTGATAATATACGTTGTTTCCTTATGACAGATTTAAAACATGCTGCCGGTGATACCGATGGGGAAAGGATGCAGCTTTTCGCCAATATTCACACCCTATCATCTAAATTGGGTAACAGAGTATCTATGCTTGGAAATCTGTATATGAATGAAGGAAAACTCGATGATGCAATATACTGCTATACGTTTCTTCGGAATATGATAGAAGCCATGTATGGAGATGAAAAATACAGACCGCCGTTTCATGATTATTATTATCCCATGTATCGCTTCCCGGCGGAATGCCTTGTGAAACTTGGTCGTGAAGAGGAAGCGTTGGAACTGCTCAATGAGGGTGTGAATTTTATTCTCACACAAGCAGAAAACTATAATAAAAAGAGATATCTAAATGTTCCCCTCCTGCGAGATTATCCGTTTGGTTACGGGCACGACGGAAATGCGGAATATCACGATCTTAAGGGAAAACTCATAAGATTTCTGAAATGCGATACATTCAAGTGTTTGGAAGAAAAGTTACAATACAAAACTCTTATTGAACAGGTTGAATATATCAAATAATAATAAAATAAGGATTCCTTCTTCTACACACATTGAGAATAAGGGATCCTTGTTTCTTATCTAAACTTATACCGCTTTATCTAAATGACATTGGTCCTGCGACTTGGATTTTTTGTGTTGCCACTACAAAATAGATCCATATTAGGCTATCGTACAAAAACAATCCGTGATTTTTGCCGTGAGGGTACACTTATCCCTTGGCGATGAAGGGAGCTGCAATTGACCGCTATCTTCCGGAGTGCAACGCCATGCTTGTAAACAAAGCTATGTACTATTGTATGTAAATTTATCTATTCGTAAATTACTTTTTCGATAATAACAACGCCTTCGGGATGCTGATCATATAAAGGGTGAGATTGCACTTCTTTTATCGTCCATCCTTTGTCTTTGCGCAATGCTTTAAAAATTTCATAAAAATCTTTCATGGTGAATTCCTTTCTCTTGTTTTGCATACATTATATCGCATCTGCGATATTTTGTGAAATCGAAACACGAGAAATGCACTCACGGATTTGTTGATTTTGCTGTATTGATCGAAGCAATCAACATTCGACGGATCGTTCCACACTGATTGTATAACTCTTTTGCAATCTCGCGATCAAGCAATTCAGATTTGACAAACAATTCAAGCCAATATTCCGTTTCGTAACATTCTTTTAATGCAATTTGAAACTTGGCAACAAAGTCAGCTTTGCTATGAGCATAATTCGCTTCGTGAATATTGGCACCGATAGAGGTTGAAGAACGCTCCAGCTGATTTACGAGAGAATAGTGACCTCTCCTCACGCGCGAAGCGCATTTCACATGCGAAGCATATTTCACGCTCCGAAGGAGTATTTCACTCGCCGAAGGCGAATTTCACTGAAAAAAGCCAAGTCGAAATTCGACTTGGCTTTTTTCTTGGCAGGGGCAGAAGGACTCGAACCCACGACCCATGGTTTTGGAGACCAGTACTCTACCAACTGAGCTATACCCCTGTATTTACAACACAAATATCATACCACATTTTCATCTCTCTGTCAAGAGCTTTTTGAAAAAATCTCAAAAAAATTCTCAATACCTATTGACAAGCGCACGATTATATGGTATACTTGTAAAGTGATTTGCTTTACAGGGGTGAAAACGGTGGCGGGACATGAGAAAAACCTCGAGATCGGGCTGCTGCTCGATTTCTACGGGGAGCTGCTCTCCGACGGCAGACGTCGTGCGGCGGAGCTTTACTACAACGAGGATCTCTCACTCGCCGAGATCGCCGAAGAAGTCGGGATCACCCGTCAGGGCGTCCGCGACAACGTCTCAAAGGCGAAGTCACAGCTCACCGAGCTTGAAGAAAAGCTCGGACTTGCTGCAAAGTTCCGCGCCATCGAGGACACGCTCGGTGACATTATCCCGCGGCTTGAGGTGCTCTCAAGCAGTGCCGACGACAAGACCCGCGCCGAGCTTTGCGACATCATTGAAAAAGCAAAAACCATTACCATTTAAGTCCGATACGGAGGATACGAATGTTCGATAGCTTAGTCGATAAAATGTCCGCCGCTTTTAAAAAATTCAAAAGCAAGGGCAAGCTTACCGAAGCCGATGTCAAAGCAGGTATGCGCGAGGTCAAGCTCGCACTGCTTGAAGCGGACGTTAACTATAAGGTCGTCAAAGACTTTATTAAGACCGTGACCGAACGCGCGGTGGGCGCTGAAGTACTTGAAAGCCTTATGCCCGCACAGCAGGTGGTCAAGATCGTCAACGAAGAACTCTGCAATCTCATGGGCGGCACCCAGGCAAAGCTTACCATTTCCTCAAAGCCGCCGACAGTCATTATGATGGTCGGTCTCCAGGGCGCGGGTAAGACCACTCACGCCGGCAAGCTTGCGGGAATGTACAAAAAGCAGGGCAAGCGCCCCTTACTCGTAGCATGCGACGTCTACCGACCCGCAGCTATAAAACAGCTCGAAGTCGTCGGCGGACAGCTTGATATCCCCGTTTTTCAGATGGGCGACAAGATAAGCCCCGTCGAAATTGCCAAAGCCGGCATCGAGCACGCAAAAAAGCACGGTCACGACATGGTGTTCATTGATACCGCCGGTCGTCTGCACATAGATGAAGTGCTCATGAACGAGCTTCGCGACATCAAAGCCACCGTTGAACCGTCCGAGATATTGCTCGTTGTCGATGCAATGACGGGTCAGGATGCCGTCAATGTGGCGGAATCCTTCAACGACCTTCTCGACATCACAGGCGTGGTGCTCACCAAGATGGACGGCGACACCAGAGGCGGTGCGGCGCTGTCCGTACGCCACGTCACCGGTAAACCCATTAAATTCGTCGGTATGGGCGAAAAGCTCGACCAGATCGAGCCATTCTACCCCGACCGCATGGCGTCCCGAATCCTCGGCATGGGTGACGTGCTCTCCCTTATCGAAAAAGCCCAGCAGAGCTTCGACGACAAGCAGGCGGCGGAATTAGAGCGCAAGATGCGCGAGCAAAGCTTCACGCTCACCGACTTCTTGGAGCAGTTCAAGCAGGTACGCGGCATGGGCCCTATCGAAAACCTCATGGGTATGATCCCCGGCATGAATGCCAATGCGCTTAAAGATGTCAAGGTTGACGAGCGTCAGCTCGACCGCATCGAGGCTATTATCCTTTCCATGACCCCCGAGGAGCGCGACAAGCCCGATCTCATCAACGCTTCCCGCAAAAAGCGTATCGCGGCGGGCAGCGGCATGAAGGTTGAGGACGTCAATCGACTTTTAAAGCAGTACGACCAAATGAAGCAGATGATGAAGCAGTTCGCCTCCTTCACGGGCGGCAAGCGCTTCGGCAAAAAAGGCAAGATGAAATTACCGTTCTAAACGGTTTTCAAATAAAAATAACAACAAAACATAATTATTTCGGAGGAAAATCAAAATGGCAGTTAAACTCAGACTCACCAGACTCGGCGCAAAGAAGAACCCCTACTACCGCGTTGTAGTAGCTGACTCCCGCTACCCCAGAGACGGTCGCTTCATCGAAGTTATCGGTACCTACAACCCCATGACCGAGCCCGCTGAAATCAAGATCGACGCTGAAAAGGCTAAGACCTGGATCAAGAACGGCGCTCAGCCTACCGATACCGTACGCGCACTTCTCAAGAAGAGCGGCGCTATTGACTAAGCAAATGGTCGAGCTCAAAAAAGTTCTCACCGACATTGCGAAAGCTATCGTTGACGAGCCCGAAAAGGTTGAGGTTACCGAGACCGTGACGGGCAACGACGTAGAGCTTACGCTCCACGTAGCCGAGGATGACATGGGCAAGGTCATCGGCAGACACGGCAAGATCGCGAAATCCATTCGCCTTGTTATGAAAGCCGCCGCCAACACCATCGGCAAGCGTGTCACCGTTGAGATTAAATAAGGCAAGCCTCTCGGAGCAGAAAAACGGCTCCCGAGAGGCTGTTTTTTTAATAAATTTGGAAATATCACAACTGTGAGGGGCATTTTGTGCCCTGTAAGACGGCTCTGTTTGTAAGTTATGCCAAAATCACAAAAATACCATTGACATAGCAGATTTTTCATGATATAATAATAATATGGATACAAATGAGTAAATATTTATGCATAATTTGCAAATACAAAAAACTTTAGGAGGGCTATTATGAAAAGCAAAAGACTGATTTCGCTGTTATTATCAGCAGCACTCGCCCTGTCGAGCCTGCCGATGATGATGGCAACCGCAGTGACCGCTGCGGATACGGCGATTGAAGTGGGAGAGAATCTGTTGGATGGCGTTGAGCCGGCTTATACCGGTGCTTCTGCGGAGGAGATAACCGATGCGGCTGCCGGCGGCAACCGCTACCTGCATGTTGGTAACAGACAAGCCGATAGAAATAACGGCATTAACTTCTACGTCGGCACAGTTGAGGCGGGTACTTATTATATATCCTTTGATGCGCGCACGTCGGTAGACCCGGTAAAAGTATTGAAGAAAGACTCTGAGGACACAGTAATAGTTTCTACAACTAATATGGTGTATACCGATACTCCTACCAATGACCCGTGCTTTTTGCGTATGAAGACGACGTCAGCTCAGAATGTTTTATTAAACAACACTATTAACTGGATGCCCGTAGCGAGCGGTTGTCCCAACGGTTATTACCAAGTGAATAACAATGCTTCCGGTTCAAGTAACGGCGTAAAGCTCGATTCTACTTGGCGGAGCTACGAAATTGAATTGGAATTTACCGGAGAATCGCAGATGCTTGATCTCCAAATGTTTGCTGCCGGAAGTATAAAATATCGCGCTTGCTTTGATATTGACAACTGGTCGGTTTATACAAAAGAAGTAGGAGAAGACGGTACAGAGACAAAAAAATACTTGTGCACTTATACCTTCGAAGAACCTGTGGACGTTTATCTCGGTGGTAAATCGACAACGCTTGGCTTCGCTAAGCGGTCGTCTACAACATACGAGGTAGTAACTGAGGAAGATTATGTTGAAGTAACTCCCGATGAAGATGGGGATATTGTTATTTCCTATTCCTTGGGTGAGGGACTTTATCTCGAACCCGGCGAATATAACCTAAGCGGTGAGTTCCGCTATGCATGGCATCTTACCGATACATATAACTGGGAGCTTGACTATTATTTCGACAGTTTTGTTAATGTTGCGGCAACCGTGATTATGGAAAATGGCGATGCATACGATGCAACAGTAAAAGTTGGAAATGACTGGTCGGATGTTGGTGTGAGCGTTGCTCTCCCGGAGGGCGGAACTGTTACGGAAATACGGTTTGATACCCAAAAAATAGACGCTATAGCTATTCTTGAGAGAGATGCAGCTAACTCCAATCACCCGCTCACCGGCAATAAATATGACGGCAAGGCTATGCCCGATGCTCCTATTGATGTAAAGAATATCAGCTTTACGCTTTCTAAGCCGTTTGATGAAGAATACGTTACCGTGGATACATCCGACTACTTGGACGGTGCTGCTGTACAGTACACAGGTGCGTTTAATCACTTCGGTAATGACAGCTACCTCTATATTCCCGAACGCGAAGATGATGTTTTCACTCCTGTATCTATTACCATTTCGGAGCAGCCTGTTGCCGACAGAACGTATTATTGGGGCATGGATGTATATTCCGAATATTTGAGTGCGGCGGAAGGTGGTTATTTTGTATTCCGTCCCGTGGTTGATAAAAAGAATGGAATTACAACGGATGAAAATGAGTTCCTTACTGATAGCTGGCTCTTAGCAACCGAAAACAATGAATTGAAATACACGTGTACTTACAGTCAATTCCCATATTACTATGGTGCTTATGAGTGTCAATATCTTGAAGGCTACTTTACAGTTGCAGGGGTTGGTGAGGCGAATAGTATAAAGCTTAATATAAACCGCGGACCAAGTGGCACTTATAAAAATGGTATAGGTATTGACAACATCAAGGTTTGGTATATTGATGATAACGGCGATAAGGTATACATCTACGAAAACGACTTCAATTCCGGTAAGTTAAACACTACCGGAAATGAGATTGCCGTTGATAGTAAAGCGCCTTATGAAATTGCTTCCGCATTTACTAAAATAACACCTGTTGACGGCGAAACAGCCGGTGTTACCTACGACCTCACCGATGTCGATCAGAAGACCGGTACTTATACATTCTCTGTTGATATTGCTTCCACAGGTGCAACCGGTAAAGTGCAGTTAGTTGTAACTGACGAGGAAGGCAGCGAATATGAAAGCGCTGCAATTGAAGTTGGTTCGGATTACGCTGATCTCTCTTACACTGTGAGCGTTGATTATGACAATCCTGTTGAGATCAAGTCCATTGCAATCGTGACAGATATCGCAGATGAGATTCTGATTAAAAATGAAAACCTTACTCTTAAAAAGGATCCCGTAATTCTCGGCGATGCTAACGGCAGCGACACTACAAACTCCATCGACCTTATTTATTTCCAGCGTTACATGGCAAACTGGGAAGGCTATATTGGCAATCCCAAGCGAGTCAATCCCGATGCGCTTGACGTAAACGGCGATGAAGATGTAAATGTTACCGACGCTGTTGTTCTCGCTCGTCACATTGCTAAGTGGAAGGGCTATGAAAACCTTGTAGATGTGAACCTCGGTCTCAGCGATGAAACCGATATGTATGTGTTTGTAAACGGTCCTAAGAACAGTACACCGAAAAAGACCGCGAGCGAACTGGGACTGCCCGAAGGATATGGCGACAGAGAGTTCTATACATACGAAAGTTCGCCCGGAATCGTTAATCTTGACACCGGCTACACCAACAAAACGAGCGACAACATAGTAACGATATATTCGGAAGTTATGCTCGCAGGCATGCGTATTTACAGCGTTGATAAGAACGGTGTAGTAAATCGTGAAGACGATATCCTGTTCCCCGGACTTACGCTTAAAGATGCAAGCGAACAGAAGAATCATTACGGCACCAATGATGCAGGTGAAAGCTTTAGCCTCCATTGGAGAAGCGCTAACAAGTTGATGACAGGTTTTAATACTGCCAACCGTAACTATGTTAAGTACGGTATCAGTGATGTTACCGGCGATGGCATTGTCAATTATACTGACTATAGTAAACTCTATACAGCTACAGATAAAGATGCCAAGATTAAGGCGTATGCTGTAACGCTTACCGACTTGGTAAAGACAATTGTTAGCGGTACTGAGGACTACACCGGAATACCTGAAAAACAGGGCAATCTTACTGCGGTGAAGGCATTTATCAAACCTTTCCTTGACGAATATAATGCACTTACTGCCGATGAAGATCCCACCGTCGAGGGCGCCCAGACTCTTGAACAAAAGCAGGCGAAGTGGATAGAAGAATTTGCGATTACTGCTGACGATTTCGAGGAAATTCCCGCTAATGCTTACGACATCGAGCTGCTGGCTCCTATGGTTAGTGTCACCTACGATGAAGAAGGCAATGTTGTATTCACGAGAGGTACTAATACATCTGTTCTTACAGCCGAAGATGGTGTAACTGATATTGTTGTAATTGACATCCAAAATGTTGAAAACAGATGGAGCACTAAGGAAGATGCTAACGACGATGGCTCGATCGATGCTAAGGATAAGGAGTTTGTCGCTAAGATCGTCAACACTGCTCCCGAGGTGGCTTGGGTTGATCATAAAGATGTCAAGAGCCGCTTCCTTGAAGATGGAACAATAGTATTCCTTATTAACTACTCGCATACCGACAAATAACCCACAACAAAAAAATCACCTGCGATCTTCGCAGGTGATTTTTTGCTTTAAAACCGTCCGCCTCTGCCGCCGTGGGAGCGACCGGAGGAGCTGCGGTGTATGCTGCCGCCGCCGCTGCGCATTCCGCCGCCGCTGCGGTGGGAGGAATTGTTGTTCGCGCGGGGTGTGCGGGTGACGTTTGAGTAGAGAAAGTTGTCGCTGTGGGAGGTGAGGTTCAGGCTGCCGTTTTTGAGGTAGCTTGCTGCGCCCGCCTCGCTTTTAACGGTCTTCATGCCGCTTTTCATCACCGATACCATGATCAGCGCTCCCACGAAGCCTACGATCAGTGAGGGCAGCACGTAGTCAAGCGGGCTTGCCTTTGCGGGGGTGTAGCTGTAGTCGTAGTCGTAGTCGTAATCATAATCGTAGTCGTAGTTGTAGTTGTAATCGTTGCCGTAGTCGCCGCTGCGGTAGGCTTTGATTTGATCCGCGGACATGGTGGCGAAGGTGAGAAATGCGTCGTAGTAGCTGCCCGCGGCGAGATCGTCAAGGAAAGCGGATTCGATGGTGCTCAGCGCGTAGTCATCGAGGGAATACACGCACTCGCCGTGGGTGGTGATCCACCATTCGCGCTCTGCCATGTTGATAAGCAGCAGCGCTCCGTCGTCGTTTTCGCCATATCCGTAGCCGTTGCCGTCGTAGAAGTCGTCGGCGTACGCCATGGCAGACTTGCCGTCGGTGCCATTCACCGTGACTACCGCAAGCTCGGCTTCAAGCTGTCGGGCGAGGTCGTCAAGGGTCTCGGTCAAGGCGGCTTCGGCTTCGGCATCGAGCAGCCCCGCATTGTCAACGACAAGCGGAAGCGTTCGATCAGCGCTGACCGAAAGAGTCAGCAGAGCGGCGAGGGTGAGGGATATCAGTAGGGATAGAGTTCGTTTCATTTTCAACCTCCTATCAGATTAATGAGGTTGAGCAGGGCGAACGTGATGGCGCCGATGACGGCGGTACCGCCGAAAAGGTAGCGCCAATATGCGCTCTTGTCAACCGGCAGGTTTCCCACGAATTTGCCCGTCTGACCGTTCATGGCGAAGGTGAATTTTTCGCCGTTCCAGGTGGTGTTGAGAAGCCATACGGGGTAGAGCACATATCGGCTCTTGCCGTCCGCGCATTTTACGGAGCTTTGCTCGGGTATGACCGTTGCGTAGCCGTTGACGGTGGAGCGGAAAGCGTCCTCGGCGCTTTTTTTGATGCGTTCGTTGGCGCGTGCGCGGCTGTCCTCAACGGAGACATCGTAGCGGTCGGCGAGGTATCCCGAGAGGTAGGCGGTGCGGAAGTCCACCGCTTCGGAGAAGTCGAAGGGCTCGATGGATTCCATGAGATCATCCGCCATCTTGGTGGAGCCGTCCACGGGGACATGCTCGAAGCCCACGCTTCCGCCGCGTGTGACGGAGAAATGTCGGGTCTCCACGCAGTTATGGGAGGGCGTGGTGTAGGAGCGCACCTTGGTGGCGCGGTAGCGGATGCTTGCCTCGGCATTTACGTCGTAGAGCCAAAACGGAACGTAGATGCCCTTTATCTCGTCGATGTGGTTTTGATCCTTGAATACCTTCGGAAGCAGAGGCTTACCGGTGATGTGGCGTTCGTAAGCCGCCTTTGCCGCTTTTTTATCGAGCTTGAAGGGTATGACGAGGTCGGGCTTAAGGTCGCCCGCGAGCTGACCCTTCATGATGATCGGGTTGTCACAGAAGGGGCACTTTGAGGCGGCGGTGGTGTCGTCGGCGATGATCTCGCCTGCGCAGGTCTCGCAGATGTAGACTCGAAGCCCCTCCGCTTCGCCCTCTGTCCATTCGTCCTTTGATTCGTCCTCCCACTTAATATCATCGTCAGCGTCCTTTTTTAAGTCCTCGTCGTAATGCTTCAGGTCATCAAGCTCGAACTCTGTGTCGCAGTACGGGCACTTGGGCTTCTGCGAGGCGGTGTCGAATTCGATGACACCGCCGCAGCATGGGCATTTGTAAGTGGATAGCTCGCTCATTATTTTGCATCGCCCTCGTCGAATTTATCACCGCACTCGGGGCAGAATTTCGGCGGGTTCTTCGGATCCTCGGGTTCCCAGCCGCACTTGTCGCACTTGTAAAGGAGTGCGCCCGCAGGCTTTTTGGCGCCACATTCGGAGCAGAATTTGCCCTTGTTCTTGTTGCCGCAAGTGCAGACCCAGCCGTCCTCGGGCTTTTTGGCGCCGCATTCGGTGCAGAACTTGCCCGTCGCGGTGTTGCCGCATGCGCATTTCCAGCCGTCAGCGCTCGGTGCGGCGGGCGCGGCTTTCGGTGCCGCTGCTTGCTGCTGTTGACCCATAGCAAACAGGTTCTGTGCGTTGACGCCGCCCGCGTTTTGTGCCATTCCCATACCCATGAAGCCGGTCATAGCGCCTGCGGAGTTGGAAGCCGCGGCTTTCATGGCGTCAGCTTGTGCGCCGACGAGAGTCGCCGCCGCCATGGTGGGGTCGCGGTACATGGCGGTCTTTTGGGCGGTTTTGAGCATTTCTTGATCCTCTTCGGTGAGGGTTGGCGGGTTCATCGCCACCTTGACGTCACCGATGCCGCGCTCGCCCCATTCGGCACTGAGCTCCTCGTTGAGGAACTTTTCAAGCTCGGTATTGTGCGCGGGGATCTGGTTCGGACGCAGCTCCAAGGTGGACAGCTTTGCAAGCGCAGGTCCGAGCGCGCTGACGAATTCTACCTTCATCGTGGGCGCGATAGCCTCTTTTTCGTAGGAAGTCGTGACGTTGCCCGCGAGGTTAGTGTAGAATTTTATTGGGTCGGTGATGCGGAATGAGTAAACGCCGTTGCAGCGAAGGGATACATCAACATCGAAGTTGATGCGTGAATCGACTACACGGAAGGAGATGGGAGTGGCAGTGCCGAACTTGTTGTCAACGATCTCCTTAGTGTTGAAGTAGTAGATGCGCTGATCCTTACCGGTGTCACCACCGTAGGTGAAACGCTTACCAATAGCCTTGAAGGAGTTGATAATGGATTCGCCGAGGCTTCCTGCGAAAATGGAAGGCTCCGTGGAGGCGTTCCAGGTAAATTCGCCCGGCTCCGCGCAAAGCTCGACGACCTTGCCCTGCTCGACGATTATCATACACTGACCGTCGGCAACGGCGATGCCCGAGCCGTTTGAAATAATATTATCCTCGCCCTTGGTATTGGACGAGCGGTCAGAGGTGCGTTTCTGACCCTTTACCATCAGTGTATCATTATCAATAGCTTCACAGTAGAAAAATTCCTTCCACTGATCGGCGAGTACGCCGCCGAGCGCGCCGATACCTGCTTTAATAAGTCCCATAAGTAAATACCTCCGAAATAAATTGCGGTAATACCGCTTAATGTTGATTATATCATATTTAACATAAAAATTCAATAAGCTAAAGAAAAAATTTGAGCTATACGGATATTTTTTTTGAAGGTGCGGAACTACTGTTGACTTTGCGGGAGCATTGTGATATACTTTTCCTTAGTGTTCTGATAATAATTCCGCTTATTGGGAGAAAATTTATGCTTACTGTATTTTCACAGGTGTTCACACTGTTCGTATTCATTGCCACGGGCTACGCTCTTGCCAAATGCGGTATCATCAAATCGGGAAACGCAAAGCTTTTATCGACGCTGTTGGTTTACGTATTCTCGCCTTGCAACGGCTACAACACCTTTTCGCAGAAATTCACCCTCGAATACATAAAAGAAAAATATGCGCTTATCATCTCGGGTATAGTGCTGATGTTGGTGCTGGCGGTATGCATGCATTTCGCCGCAAAGCTGTTCTCGCGTGACAAATACGAACGCAGCGTTTACGAATACTCGCTGGTGCTTGCCAACTACGGATATTTCGGCTATGCCCTGACCGAAAGTCTGCTTGGAAGCGCGGCGCTGATGGATTTTATGATGTTTACCCTCCCTGCACAGATCTACGTCTACACCTACGCCTACTGCACGCTGACCAAGAGTAAGATAAGCTTGAAGCGTATCATAAATCCCGTTATTATCGCCTTTTTCCTCGGCGGCGTGGTGGGTATTACGAAAGTGCAGTTGCCGTCTGTCATCGGCTCCATTGCCTCCTCGGGAAGCAGCTGTATGGGGCCTGTCAGCATGCTGATGGCGGGTATCGTAATGTCCGACTTCAAGCCGCGCTCACTGCTCACGGATAAGCGTACCTATATCCTCAGCGCCGCACGGCTTTTGGTGATACCCTTTACTGTGGGCGGATTAATCCTGGCGGCAGGCGCGGCGCTGTCGCTCACGGAGAATGCGGTGTTCAACACGGTGTTCATCTGTGCTGTGCTGTTCGTTTCCATGCCCTGCGGACTCAACACCATTATTTTCCCAAGACTTGTAGACGAAAACTGTGAGATCGGCGCAAGCCTTGCCTTTGTGTCCAATATCTTAGCCTGCGTCACCATCCCGATCGTGCTGACCGCGTTCGGCATCGGCGGCTGAGTTAAGAGCTGACTTTTCGCAACGAATATTTTGAAAACCGAGCATAAACGCGGCTCGGTTTTCGTTTTTTTGCGAAAAATGAGCACAAAACGCAAATTTATCTAAACTTTTTTCATTAATATATAGACAGAATCAAAAATAAGTGGTATAATAAGATTAATATGGAGTAATATCGCCACTTTGCAAATCGGGAGGTGTGGGCATGGATAACGGTAACAATGATATAAACAAGGTCGGCGCAGATGAGATACCGCGCTTGACTCTGCCTGCACGCATTGCGTTTGTCGCAGCGATATGCCTGCTCACATTTGCGTGGGCGGTGGGAGTGCTTGGCATATTCGGCTTTTTACTCGCTATACTTGTGGCGGCACTTAATATATTGCTGGCACTGGATGCACGTGGTTCCAAAACTGTACTTTGGATACTGCTCGCGGCGAACCTGCTTCCGTTTGCGGTATCGGCTGTATATCTGCAGTCGGTGACAGCGGCGCTCTCTGCGCTGTACCCGCTTCTCATGGCAATGGCGATATATCTCACGCTTTGCATGCGACTCGGACGTGCGGTATCCATAATAGCGGCGGCATTGCCTGCGGTAATACTCTGGTTTGTCACCTTTGCCCTGACGATATACACAGAGCTCGGTGCGGTGAATATTGAAACCATAAACGCAGTGCTGGAGCTTGTGTTTGAACCGATTGGCGAATATCTTTCCGAGTTCGCCGTTGAGGTTGGCGGAGAAAAGATAAGCTATTTCTCCGAAGCCGACATCAAGACAGCATTGTATTACTACAAGACTCTGCTCATCGGAAGCATCGTCGCCGTAATGATAGTGTGGGCATATCTTGTAACGCTTGCCGCCCGACTTATTGCGGAGGTGTTCGGCTTGGATAAGCTTCTTCCCGGCGGTCTGCGTATCGGTATGAGAGCAAAGCGCACCGAGGACGGACCAATGGTGGAGATGTTCTGCGAGCCTGTAAAGTGGCGTATCGAGCTTGACTCCGTCAGTGCGGGTGTGTATATAGCTGCGTATGTGGTTTCCGTGCTTTTTGCATCGGCTGATGGTACACTTATACCTGCCATTGCGGCAGAAAATCTCATCCTCATACTCTCCCCCGGCTTTTTCTACTGCGGTGCACGGGATGTTGTTCTCGGCTTCCGCGGGAAGGCTTCCATGGGCAGAATGAGCGCACTTGTGCTCATTCCCGCACTTTTGCTTGCATTTATCAATCCCTCAACGATAGCCATACTGCTGTGCGCGCTGGGCGTAATAGTCACCTTCCGCGAGAACGGAGCACGCCGCAAAATGGCAAATAACGGAAAGGAATCGAAATGAGCCCTAAAAACAAACATGAAAAAAAACCGCTCATATTTTCAAGGCGAGTGATGATCGTTGTCGTAGTTGCGGCGTTATTCTTCGTACTCTACGGACTGCTCATGCATTACTCAGAGCTGAATACGCTTGCACTCGGAGGTGTGCTGCTCGTATGTCTGCTTGCGGCGGAATTTATTGCATTGAAGCTGTATGGCTTCTTCAGCTTTCGAATGGCTGATCCCGACGACGAGAAGCTGTCGCCTTTGCTTGGAAACATCACCCTTGATTTTATATTAAAGCTGTATCTCCCGGTGGTCATCTGCGACGAGTCGGGCAGGATCATTTGGTATAACAATGCTTTCACCGGAGCGGCAAATCCGCGCGAGGTGCTGTATGCAAAGTATATCGACAGCGTGGTTGATGTTACGATCGACCGTATTCTTGAGGATACCACAACTCCCCCCGAAAATACCGCGTCGTCCGACGGCGTTGAAGCTGTGGCATATGACCGTGTGTTCCGCATCAAGGGATACAAGATCACCTCTCAGGGAAAGAATTATGTCATTACTGTTTGGAATGAGCGCACAGAGCTTAAGCAGATGGCAAAGCGTCTTGCTGATGAGGAGACGATCATCGCTTATGTAATGATAGACAATCTTGACGAGCTGATGCAGTTCGTACAGGAAAAATACCGCGCCGCGGCGGCGCAGGTTGAGGCTATTTTGAAGGAATGGGCAGACTCCGTGGGCGGTATTCTAAAAGAATACGAGCGGGATAAATTCATATTCTTATTCGAAGCGAGATATCTTGATGAGTTCATTGAAAAAAAGTTTGATGTGCTTGACCGTATCCGTGAGGTGCGTATCGGTGAGGGCAGTATGCCCGTAACCGTTTCCATCGGTATCTCTCGCGTTAAGGGCACGCTGGCGGATAAGGATCGCGATGCTCATGCATCTCTCGATCTTGCCCTGCAGCGCGGCGGTGATCAGGTGGTTGTCAAGAATATCCACAACACCGAGTTTTACGGCGGACGTACCAAGACCGTTCAGAAACGTACCAAGGTGCGCGCGAGGGTTATCGCAAATCAGCTTTCGCTGTGTATGGCTAAGGCAAACAACGTGCTTATCATGGGTCATCGTAACCCGGACTACGATTCCATCGGTGCTTGTGTGGGTATTGCGCGGCTTGCGATGTTCTGCGGTGTGAAGGCGAATATTGTTGTCAACCGTGAGGACCCCAATATAAAGAGCGCTATCACGCGTGTAGCACCTCTCCCCGAGTATGCTGACATATTTGTTGACAGTATCACGGGACAGGACATGATTCACTCCGATACGCTGTTGGTCATTGTTGACGTAAACAATCCCGTACAGTTCGAGGCTCCCGATATTGCCGAAAACGTTGGAATGGTCGCCATCATCGACCACCACAGAAAGACGGGAGACTACAAACGCGAGCCTGCCATTTCCTACATCGAGCCGTCGGCATCGTCGGCATGTGAGCTGGTTTCCGAAATGCTGGAGCAGGCGCTTCCCATCGGCGGTCTCCACCGCGAGGAGGCGGATGTGCTTTACGCGGGTATGCTGCTCGATACAAAGCAATTTTCACGCAACACAGGTGTGCGTACATTCAGTGCGGCACTTTACCTGCGCTCCGAGGGCGCAAATCCCACTGAGGTACAGTGGTTCTTCAAGTCGGGACTTGAGGATTTCATGAGAGAAGCAAAGTTCTCCATGAATGTTGTCACCTACCGTCAGATGTTTGCAATTTCCATGAGTGACAGCGACGGAACGCCTCAGGACCGCGTTGCGGCGGCTAAGGCGGCGGATAAGCTGCTGTCGGTCAGCGGAGTCATGGCGAGCTTCGCACTGGTACAGATCGAAGACAGCGTGCATATTTCCGCACGGTCTGCGGGCAATATCAACGTACAGCTCATTCTTGAACGAATGGGCGGCGGAGGATATTATGAGGCGGCAGGCGCATTCCTTAAAGATGTATCCATGACCTCCGCTCTCACCTCGCTTAAAGACGCGATAGACGATTATATGAAGAAGAATTAAAAGCAATTTTACCGAAAAGGAGAAAATAAATATGAAAGTCGTATTAACACAGGATGTAAAATCGCAGGGTAAGAAGGGTCAGCTTATAAACGTATCCGACGGATACGCGCGCAACTTCCTGCTCCCAAAGGGTCTGGCGATCATCGCAGACAATAAGGCGCTCAACGAGATAAAGGGCAGAGAAGCGGCTGAACAGCACAGAAAAGAGGTAGAGCTTCAGAACGCCAAGGATACCGCGGCAAAATTAGAGACTGTTGTAGTTAAGCTTTCGGGCAAATCCGGTAAGGACGGCACGCTCTATGGCTCCGTTACCACAAAGGATATTGCGGAAGCATTGGCGACCCAGGCGGATATCACTGTTGACAAGCGCAAGATCCAGCTTAGCGATCCTTTAAAGACCTTTGGTATGCACACTGTTGATGTCAAGCTTCATTCCGAGGTCGTTGGCAAGATCAACGTGCTCATAAATGAAGAAAAATAATCATGGCTGATAACGCTTTTGCACGCAAGCTGCCGTTCTCTCTTGAGGCGGAGCAGTCCGTGCTCGGCTCGATCCTCATCGACCCCGAATGCTTCAATGTCATCGCGGGTATACTTAAAAGCGAGGATTTTTACCTTGACGAGCATGTGCAGATATATCTTGCCATGCAGGATATGTATATAAAAAACCGCGATATAGATATAGTAACGCTTATAGATACCCTGGTTCATCGCGGAGTTTATGACGAAAATAACAGCAAATCCTACATCAAGCTTATTGCAGACGTGGTTCCGTCGGCGGCAAATGTGGAGGATTATGCCAGGATCGTCAAGGACAAGAGCTTGCTCCGAAGTCTTATCACCGCCTCCGAGGAGATATCCGAATCAGCTTACAGTGCCGAGGACGAGGTATCGCACATTCTCGGAAACGCCGAGCAGAAGATCTTCTCCATTGCCGAGGGTAACGAGCAGAAGGGATTCACCCATATCCGCGAGGTGCTGGTTCAGACCTATGAGCATCTGCATCAGCTTCAGACGAATCGCGCCGAGACTATAGGTACTCCAACAGGCTTCGGTGACCTTGACAAGGTGTTAGTCGGTATGGGTAAGAGCGATATGATCATCGTGGGTGCGCGACCCGGTGTGGGTAAGACCTCGTTTGTCCTCAATATAGCTTCAAATGTTGCGCGGGATTCTAAAAAAGCGGTGTGCATATTTTCACTTGAAATGTCGGCACAGCAGCTTGTTTCTCGTCTGCTTTCCAGCGAAGCGCTTGTTGACAGCCACAATATACGTTCGGGTGAGCTTACCGACGAGGATTGGTCAAAGCTGGCGCACGCTTCCGCAACTCTTTCCGAATGCGATATACTCATAGACGACACTACGGGAATCACCGCCACGGGGATGAAGGCTAAGCTTCGCCGCGTGAAGAATCTCGGACTTGTTGTCATCGACTACCTGCAGCTTATGCAGAGTGACCGAAAGATAGATAACCGTGTGCAGGAGGTCAGCGACATCTCGCGTAATCTCAAGCTGCTTGCGAAGGAGCTCATGGTGCCCGTTATCTGCTGTGCACAACTTTCGCGTAACCCCGAATCCCGTAAAGGAAACGAAAAAATGCCGATGCTCTCCGACCTTCGTGACTCGGGTGCGATCGAGCAGGACGCGGATATAATCATGTTCCTTTCCCGTGACTATTATCAGACCGATCCCGAAAAGCAGAACGTCGCCGATGTTGTCGTGGCAAAAAATCGCCACGGCTCGACAGGCACCGTGCCTATGGGCTGGTTCGGTCAGTATACAAAATTTACATCCCTCGCTCCCGATGGGACTGCCGAGGCACCGATGTAATGAAAGTGAGCAATGAAACAAAAAATTGACTTATACCGTGCAGCTTTAAGCGCCATCCGGGAGCATTCAATGCTTTGCGGTGAGCGAGGTGTGCTCGCCGGATATTCCGGCGGCGCCGATTCGTCGGCGCTTCTGCACATTCTTAAAAGAATATGCGATGAACGTGGCATATATCTGCACGCAATGCATATCCACCATGGTATACGCGGTGCTGAAGCCGACCGTGATGCGGAGCTCTGTGTGAGGGAATGCGAGCGGATGGGGGTGGATATCACCGTTGAGCGCGCCGACATTCCTCGGCTTGCCCGTGAGAGCGGGTGCGGGCTTGAAGAGACCGCACGGGCGTACAGATATGCGGCATTTGTCCGCAAGGTCACCTCGGATGAGCGGATTTCCTGTGTCGCGACGGCGCACAATGCCGATGATAACGCCGAGACCGTGATATTCAACCTCACGCGCGGCAGCGGTATTGACGGACTGCGCGGTATTCCGCCTGTACGAGAGGAAGCGGGCGTTCGTATTATCAGACCGCTTATCTGCGCCTCAAAATGCGATATTGTGGGATATTGCGAGCAAAACGGCATAGAATATATATTTGACAGCACAAATGACGATACTGTTTACACGCGCAACTACATCCGCCATGAGATCATGCCACGCCTTCGTGAATTGAATCCATCATTTGTTGTTGCCGCTGAAAGATTGTCTTCAAATCTGCGCTCAGACAGTGAATATCTCGAAGCTGAAGCGGAGCGTTTTTATAAAGAAAACGTCCGAGACGGAAAAATCGGAGCGGCAGTGCTCGCATCGGCTCACCGCGCGATTGCCGTCAGGGTCATCGCGAAGCTCTTTTCGACAGTCAGCCTGCGTACGCTTGAGCGTGTACACATTGACACGGTGTGCGAGCTTGCAAAAAACTCCGCAGACGGCTCAAGCGTGTCTCTCATCGGCGGCGTGAGGGCGAAATGTGAGAGGGGAGAGCTGTTTTTTACAGCCGTTCCCGATGCGGCGCCTTACGAGTTTTGTCGCGAACTTCACTATGGTGCAAACAGCTTCGAAAACCCGGATTTTGCGATTTTTATGGCAAAAGACGGGGAGGTGAGTACGGATTTACAAAAAGATAACGAAACCCTACAAAATATTTACAAATTATCAATACTCACGCAGGTAAATTCTGATAAAATAAATCATGTATTGTTTGCGCGTTCCCGCCGCGAGGGGGATTCCTATGTTTTCGGCGGAATGACGCGGAAAATAAAAAAACTGTACAATGACCGAAAGCTCCCTTTGAAACGCCGCGGTGAGATACCGATCGTTTGCGATGGAGAGGGCATTGTATGGGTGCCCGGGTTCAGCACGGCGGACAGGGTAAAGTCCGACGGCAGCGGACTACGGCTTATATATTATTATAACGGAGAAGAAAATGAATAACGACATTAAAAGCATACTTGTTAGCGAAGAGGAATGTCAGGAGATCGTTTCGCGCATTGCAGACAAGATCAGCGAGGAATACAGGGGCAGGCGGCTTCTTTTGGTCTGCATCCTTAAAGGCTCCGTGGTATTCATGGGCGATCTCATGAAAAAGATCCACATTCCCGTTGAGATCGATTTTATGAAGGTATCCTCCTACGGGCGTTCCTCCAAATCAAGCGGTACCGTAAATATTCTGCTTGACCTTTACCGTTCGGATCTTCCGGAGACCGACATACTGATCGTTGAGGACATCATCGACAGCGGCAGAACACTGTCCTACCTTGTTGAGTATCTGAAGCTCAAGGGGGCACGCAGTGTTAAGACCGTGACAATGCTCGACAAGCCCTCGCGCCGTGAGGTGGATTTTGTTCCGGATTACCGAGGAAAGGTCATCCCCGACGAGTTCGTTGTGGGCTACGGTCTTGACTACGCGGAAAAATACAGAGCATTGCCTTACATAGGCATTCTGAAGCCCGAGGTTTACGAAAAATAAGTAAGCGCGGGATCATCTAATATTTAAGGAGACCTTCTTTTTAGGTCATGGGGTAAGTAATGAAATCAAACTACAAAATTTTGATCTTCTACGTCGTGCTTATCGGTGTGATACTGGTGTCCACCGCAATGCTTTTCGGCAATCAGCCCGGCGAAGAAGTGATCTACAGTGATATCTATGAGGAATTCTATATTGAGAATGTCAAGTCTTTTGAGATAGACAGCCAGGATAAGCTGACGATCATCACACATGACGATGAGATAAAAACCTTCGCACTGCGCGATCTTGATCTGTTCTGGCAGCAGTTTGGGGAAATGATCGACGCACAGCTGATAAGCGGGAAGATCGAATCCTATAATATCGCAGAGCCGCAGACGCTGCCCTGGTGGATCGGTCTGATGCCTTATGCTATTGTGATCATCCTTTTCGTTGTGCTTTGGTTTATCATAATGAATCAGGCATCCGGCGGCAGAGGCGGCAAGGTAGCAAACTTCGGTAAGGCACGTGCAAAGCTCGGCTCCGACGAAAAGAAGAAGGTATTCTTCAAGGATGTGGCAGGTGCCGATGAAGAAAAAGCAGAGCTTCAGGAGGTCGTGGAATTTTTGCGCGATCCCGCTAAGTTTACAAAGCTCGGTGCTCATATTCCGCATGGCGTACTGCTTGTAGGCCCTCCCGGTACGGGTAAGACTTTGCTTGCAAAGGCGGTAGCAGGTGAAGCGGGCGTACCTTTCTATTCTATCTCCGGTTCGGATTTCGTGGAAATGTATGTCGGTGTGGGCGCATCCCGCGTGCGCGACCTTTTTGACACCGCAAAGAAGAATCCCGCAAGCATCGTGTTCATAGATGAGATAGACGCTGTCGGACGTCACCGCGGCGCAGGTCTCGGAGGCGGACACGACGAGCGTGAGCAGACTCTCAATCAGCTGCTTGTGGAAATGGACGGCTTCGGCGCGAATGAGGGCGTTATCGTAATGGCGGCGACCAACCGTCCCGACATTCTTGACCCCGCTCTGCTGCGTCCCGGACGCTTTGACCGTCAGATCACTGTAAACTACCCCGATGTCAAGGGCAGAGAAGAGATCTTGAAGGTTCATGCGCAGAATAAGCCGTTTGAGGATAATGTAGACCTCGGCACTCTCGCTAAGACCACCGTCGGCTTTACCGGCGCGGATCTTGAGAATCTGCTTAACGAGGCGGCACTGCTGGCGGCTCGCAAGGATAAGAGTCTTATAGGTACCGACGAGCTTGAAGAAGCTACAATAAAGGTCATCGTCGGGCCCAACAAGAAGTCAAAGGTCGTACACGCCGAGGATAAGCGTATCACCGCATATCATGAGGCGGGTCACGCTATCGTTATGAAGAAGCTGCAGCCGAATACCTCGGTGCATCAGATCTCCATCATCCCCGCAGGACGTGCGGCAGGCTATACGCTTCCGCTTCCGATCGAGGATAAGTCTCATATGTCAAAGAGCGACATGGAGCATGAGATCGTATCTCTGCTTGGCGGACGTGTGGCGGAGAAGCTGATAATCGGTGATATCTGCACAGGCGCCTCCAACGATATCCAGAGAGCTACCAACATTGCCCGCAGCATGGTCACACGCTACGGCATGAGCGATGTACTCGGCCCTATCGTCTATGGCTCTGAGCATGAGAGCGATGAGGTGTTCCTCGGTCGTGACTTCAACACCTCGAAAAATTATTCCGACGACACTGCGGCGCTTATCGACAGCGAGATCAAGCGTATTATTAACGCTGCTTATGATACCGCGATGAAGATACTGTCGGAGAATGTTGACAAGCTTCACTTTGTTGCCGAGTTCCTTATGAAGAACGAGGTTATGGATGCCGATCAGTTTAATGCCGCTATGGAGGGAAACCCCACCGTGGAGGAGCTGGAAGAAATGGCAGCCGAGAAAAAGCGTAAGAGCGAGCGTGAGAACGAGGCTCGCGCCAAGGCTAACGAGGAAGAGCGCGCACGCCGTGAGGCGGAAGAAAAGGAAAAGCGCGACAAGGACAATGACAGAGACGACTTCCCGCCGAGAATGAAAGAATAAAAACATTTTATCGGCGGGTACTGTGCCCGCCGATATTTATTTTTTAGAAAGGAATCAAGACCATGAACACACAGATCAAAACAGCGCGTGCAAGCGCGGTATGCTCCACAGTGGGCGGCGAGCTTATTTCCTACAAGTTGGATGGTAAGGAATACATCTGGGAGGGCATCCCCGAATACTGGGCAAGCCATGCGCCTGTGCTTTTTCCCACAGTCGGTGCAACTATTGACGAGAGTGTAAAATTTGAGGGCGTGGCGTATCCGCTGAAGAAGCACGGTTTGGCACGTAAGATGGAATTTACTTTGCTTGAAGCCGAGAGCGACAAGCTTGTATATCTGCTTACCGATTCCGCGGAAACCAGGAAGGTTTACCCCTACAAGTTCCGTCTGCTTATCACTCACAAGATCACCGACGAGGGCTTCTCTACCGAGTTTAAGGTAGTCAATACAGACGAAAAGCCCATCGTATTCTGCATCGGCGGTCATCCCGGCTTCCGCTGCCCCATGAATGAGGGTGAAAAGTTCTCTGATTACAAGCTCGTATTCGAGAAGGTAGAGAACGAGGATGTTATCTATACCACCAACTACGGCGGAGGCTACATTGATAAAACACTTCCTGTTGTTGACAAGCTGAAGAACACGAATGAGTGGGAACTCAATCATGCGGACTATGATGTTGACGTGCTCCTTACAAAGAAGCTTAAGAGCCGCAAAGTAAAGCTCGTACATAAGGTTACCGGCAAGGGTATCGAGTTTGATTTTAACGGCTTCAACGCACTTGGCGTTTGGACTCCTCCTAAGAAGCAGGCGCCCTTTGTATGCCTTGAGCCTTGGAACGGTTTGCCCGCTCATCTTGATGAGACCGGCAACTTCGAGGACAAACCATACGCGATCACACTTCCCGTGGGCGGCGAGTATGCTGTGGAGTATAAGGTCAAGGTCATTGACTGATTATTGCTGATAGTTGAAAATGTGCGTACGATTGTACGCACATTTTTCTGTTATCCGTCGGATATACGCACAAAATATCGACTACGTGGCGATGAAATACGGTTATGACAGCCCCGACAGCTTTGCAAAGGTTTTCACGGCATCTTACCGTCACAGGCGCGCGGTGGCGAAGTTTTACATTTCCACCGGAGCCAATCGGTATATGAGGTAACGGTGACTCATTGGTGCTTCAAGGATGGCGATGAAGCCCTGAAACATACACGCTATGTCGAGTTGTGGCTGCCGATATTGTAACGGTAAATTATCGTTTATCGGCGTGGGGCGGCTGCCCCACACCCCGCGTTCCGTGCCGCCCTTCGGGCGGCGCGGGTCGGGGGGGCTGCTTTGCTCTCAAACGCCGATGCAATCCGCCCCCCGACACCCCCCGCTCGCCTCGGCTAAACGATAATTTATTATTATATAAAAAACCTTACCGTTTTTCTGCAGAAAATCGTCAAAATACCAAAATATACAATATATTTGAAAAAATTACAAAATCCTTATTGACAAAAGGTAAAAAATGTAATATAATAATACCATAAAAAGACAATGACGGGCAGAAGTAGCCCGCAGGGTACATTACAGAGAGTCGGGGACGGTGGGAGCCCGATATGGAGCTGCGGATGAAAAACAGCCCTGAGCCGCCGACCGAAAGCTGCGATTTTTTGCCGCAAGTAGACTCGGTCGCAGTCGGAGCGTTACAGCCGAAGCATATAACAGCCGATTTGGCTGCGTGTGAGTGAGTGCCGTGTATACGGCAGGCGGGTGGTACCGCGGATGACTTTGAGTCGTTCGTCCCGGAAGGTGATTCCGGACGTGCGGCTTTTTTGTTTTTATCATATCAATGTATGTTAATGTTGTGTGCTGTGGATATACTAATTATATATTTCCTGTGAGGTGGAAGAAGATGGAGCAAAACGAAAAAAAGCCATTTATCAATGTGGAAGCGGTGGCGGAGCTTGCGAGGCTGTCACTTAACGATGCCGAAAGGACGGCGATGGGGAATGAAATGGCGGCTATAGTCGCGTTTGCCCACAAGCTGTCGGAGCTTGATTGTGAAAATGTGCCGATAACCGCGCATGTGGAGCCGCTTTTCAACGTGATGCGAGAGGATAAAACGGAAAAAAGCACCGAGCGGGATGCACTGCTGCGCGGTGCTCCGACAAAAGCGGAAGGATATTTTACAGTGCCTCGTGTGGTTGAATCGTAAGGAGGATCGAAATGAAGGATATACTAAAGCTGACGGTCACGGAGCTGTCTTTAAAGTTAGCGAAGCGGGAATTGTCCTCAAAAGAGGTGACCGAGGCGTATTTACGTCAGATTGCGGACAGGGATGAGCGCATCGGAGCGTATATAACCGTGTGCGACGGTGAAGCTATAGACTCGGCTGAGAGGGTTGATGCAAAACGAGCGGAAGGCGATAAACTATCACCACTTGCGGGTATACCCGTAGGGATAAAGGACAATATCTGTACCCGTGGACTGCGTACGACTTGCGCTTCGCGAATGCTTAAAGCATTTGTGCCGCCTTACGATGCCACTGTAGTTGAGAGGCTGCACGCTCTCGGTACAGTCACGCTTGGTAAGCTTAATATGGATGAGTTTGCTATGGGCTCCACCACCGAGAGCTCCTACTTTAAGAAAACGCGTAATCCGCGCAGTATCGAATATGTTCCGGGCGGAAGCTCGGGCGGTTCGGCGGCTGCTGTGGCGGCAGATGAAGCCCCATTTTCGCTGGGGTCGGACACGGGCGGCTCAATTCGTCAGCCCGCCTCCTTCTGTGGTGTGGTGGGCATGAAGCCCACCTACGGCAGTGTGTCGCGATATGGGCTTATCGCTTTTGCATCGTCCCTCGATCAGATTGGACCGATGACCAAAAATGTGTGCGATAATGCGCTTGTTTTAAATGCCATCACCGGGCATGACAGGCGTGATGCCACCTCCGTTTCCCGCGAGTATGGTGATTTTACCGAAGAGCTTGCGCTTGGCGTAAAAGGAATGAAGCTCGGTTTGCCCGACGAGTTTTTCGGAGAGGGCATAAACGGTGAGGTAAAGGAAGCGGTACTCGGTGCCGCGAAGGTCTATGAGCGCATGGGTGCTGAAATCGTGCCCGTGTCAATAAAAATGCTCGACTATGCTCTGCCCGCGTATTACGTCATATCGAGCGCGGAGGCTTCGAGCAATCTTGCACGTTTTGACGGAGTGCGGTATGGTTACCGAAGCGAAAGCTATTCGGATATCACGGAGCTTTACAAAAACTCCCGCAGCGAAGGCTTCGGCACGGAGGTCAAGCGACGTATCATGCTTGGTACTTTTGCACTCAGCTCCGGTTATTATGACGCTTACTATAAAAAGGCACTTCAGGTCAGAACACTTGTGATGAACGACTTTGCGCGCGTGTTTGAGCGCTGTGACTGTATCCTTGCACCCGTGTCACCCACGACCGCTTATAAGCTTGGCGAAAAGAGCGCGAGTCCGCTTGAAATGTACATGGGAGACATCTATACAGTACCCGTGAACATTGCGGGCATACCATCGCTGTCATTGCCCTGCGGCACCGATAAGAAGGGGCTGCCCATCGGTATGCAGCTTATCGGAAAAGCATTTTCCGAGGCAACACTTTACCGTGTTGGAAACGCATATGAAACGGAATGCGGCGTGTATCATCTTTTAAGGGAGGGTGAACAGTATGAAGCTTATTAAGGATTACGAGCTTGTCTGCGGACTTGAGGTGCATGTTGAGCTTGCGACCTCCACAAAAATATTTTGCTCCTGTCCCACCACCTTCGGTGCCGAGCCCAACACGCAGTGCTGTCCCGTTTGTACGGGTATGCCGGGAGCACTTCCCGTTTTGAACCGTCAGGTGGTGGATTATGCCGTCATGGCGGGACTTGCAACAAACTGTAGGATCGCGGGCTATTCAAAACAGGACAGAAAGAACTATTTCTATCCCGATCTGCCCAAGGCGTACCAGATCTCGCAGTATGACCTGCCGTTGTGCGAGGGGGGATATCTTGAAATCGAGACCGAGGAAGGGAAAAAACGGATAGGTATCACCCGCATCCACATTGAGGAGGATGCAGGAAAGTTAATACACGATGTGCGATACGGTACGATGATAGACTGTAACCGCTGCGGTGTACCGCTTATTGAGATCGTATCCGAGCCGGATATCCGCAGTGCCGAGGAAGCAGTGGCATATGTCAAAAAGCTGCGTGCGGTTATCATGTACACGGGTGTGTCCGACTGCCGCATGAATGAAGGCTCACTCAGATGTGACGTGAATCTGTCTGTGCGGAAGAAGGGCTCCGAAAAATTCGGTACACGCACCGAAATGAAGAATATCAACTCCTTCACGTTTATACGTGAGGCTATCGAATACGAATACAAGAGACAGGTGGAGATACTCGAGGCAGGCGGTGCTGTTGTACAGGAGACCCGTCGCTACGATTCGGAAACAGGCGAGACATATTCTATGCGCACAAAAGAAAATGCCAATGACTATCGCTATTTTCCCGACCCCGATCTTCCGCCCGTCATTCTGACGGACAAAGAGGTGGATGCTCTCGGAAAAGCGATACCAAGGCTCCCGGATGAGCGCAAGGCATATTACACGGAGAAGTACGGTCTGTCTGAATATGATGCCGAACTGTTGACTGAGAACAAGCGGGCTGCGGATTACTTTGAGTCAGTGGCGGAGGCGACTGATTATCCAAAACTCGCCGCCAATATGATGATAAGCGAGCTGTTTGCGCTCCTGCCGCCCGATCTCGACGAGGTGTCGATACCAATCGAGCCGATCCATATTGCCGCGCTCGCTACAATGGCGGGGGAGGGTACGATAAACAGCTCCGTTGCAAAGAAGCTGCTGCGCCGCATTTATGAGACGGATTCTGATCCCGTAAAGATGGTAGAGCAGGAGGGGCTGGCGCAGATAAATGATGCCGTGCTGCTCAAAAAATATGTAGACGAAGCCGTTGCTGCCGATACAAAGTCGGTGACGGCGTATAAAGCGGGCAACACCAAAGCGGCGAAGGCCATCATGGGTAAAGTCATGGCGATGACAGGCGGCAGGGGTAATCCCGCTGTGATCAATGAGCTGTTGGAAGCGGCGCTGTTAAAGCTGTGATATGAGGAACGTACCGCACGTTTAAAATGCGGTACGTTTTCCATTTTATAAAATTCGACAAACATTATTGACAGATTAGCGGTTTTAGTGTATACTGATTATAACAAATATCATCGGAGGTATAATATGAAAACTCGTTCGGAAATTAAAAAAGAAGCCAAAGCCGTACTTGGTGCTAATTGGGGTAAATGCATCCTGCCCGCATTCCTGTATTCGGTTATCGTGGGTGCGGCAAGCTCATTTTTGCCGGGTGTGGCAACGATACTTTTGATGCCGCTGGCGGTCGGCTTATATATGACCTATGCTCTTCTTATGAATGGTGAGGTGCCCGAGCTCGGAACGATGTTTAACTGCGGATTTCAGGAAAACTACGGCAGAAAGCTCGCCGGTATGCTTCTTATGAATGTATACATTTTCCTGTGGTCATTGCTCTTCATCATCCCCGGCATCGTCAAGGCGTATTCCTATTGCATGACTCCGTACATACTTGCGAAATACCCGAATGTTCCCGCTCAGGATGCGATCACGCTGTCCCGCCGCATTATGAACGGCAACAAAGGGAAGATGTTCGTTGTGGGGCTCAGCTTTATCGGATGGACACTTCTCGGAGTTATCACTCTCGGACTCACGCTTATTCTTCATACTACACCGTATATGTATCTCACAGAGGTAGGCTGTTATGAGGAATTTCTTAACGATGCACTGGCAAACGGCAGAATTACGGAGGAAGATCTCAGAGTAAACGGTTAATACAGAAAAAGCATTCGTGGTTAAGCCGCGAATGCTTTTTGGATTATTCTGTGTTTTGAGGGGAATTTATCTGTGGAGCTTGCGGTATTCTCCGGGAGTAAGTCCCTCGCACTCGAGGAATTTCTTGGAGAAATAACTGGAGCTTCCGAATCCGCAGGTGAATGCGATATCACTGATCTTGGTATCGCCTGAGATTAGCAGACGCTTAGCTCTTGTGAGCTTAAGCTCGTTTTTGTAATCGGAGACAGTGGTGCCTGTGTGCTTTTTAAAAAGATGCGCCATGTAAAAACGGCTGATACCGACGCGCTGTGAGATTTCATTAACGCTGATATCTTCGGCGAGTCCATCCTCGACAACCGCCTTGATATGATTGATTATCGGTGCGAAATCGGAATTTTCTCCGTTCGAAAGGCGGATGATCGCAATCATTTGTTCGATCAGCGCGATACTGATACCATCAGTCTTCTCGTATTCCTCGATAAGCTCATCAAGGCGAATGGTATCAACCTTGCGTATATTGGCACACTTTACAGGGAAGGTATCAAACAGCTTTATCGGAATGTCCCCTTTAGCAAAGTTTGCCGCAAGCATACGCGCCGCCTCGGCATTGTCGGCACAGCGATCAATCTCAAAGAAGGGATTGGGCTCGTCGCCGTGATACTCGCCGAGCTTGTTGACTATTACTTTAAGCCGGCTTTGGGGATTTACCGGCTTGCCGACAATTATATCCTCTTCGGTTACCTTCGCCATGAGAATTTCACGGGCGTCACCATAAACCTCGTCAAGCGTGCGCTTTACGTCGCCGCGCTCACGGTCGTAGACTATGTAGATGAAGCCATTGTGCTCCTGTGCATCGGGGTAGGATACCTCGTTGCGCTCGTCGAGCAGAAGGCGATACTTCCATGTGACACCGTCGTCCTCGGAAAGGAATACGGTAAGATTATCTCTGTTCTTGAATTCCCAATGGTTTATGAGCATTACTCTGCCGGAGGAGAGTCTCGTGATATGGAAGCGGGAAGCGGGACCCTTGATCTCACTTCGGAATGATGGGCACCACGTCTTACCGCGGTCATAGGAATAGGTTTCGCCGATTCCGTAGGTAGTGCGGACAAGCATACGGATCATTCCGTCCTGTTGTTCCAGCATCATGGGTTCCTCGAAATCGACCTGAGGAATTACAATGTGACTGTGCTTTGTGAAGGTCTTACCGTTGTCACTTGTCTTGAAAACGAAAACACCGCGCTCGGGCTGTTTGGTTTCAAGCTTGGGATTGCCGCGAACGATCATTCCGCGGCGCCATACAGCTGAGGGGAAGAGCCATTCGCCTGTGGTAAGAACGATAGGCTTGTTTATCATTAAATCAAAGCCGATGATACGCGGTTCACTCCATACAAGCTCATCTGCGTCAGGATCATCGCAGATAGATGCCCATGCTGCATGATCGGGCATCAGATTGAAGATATACCACAGTCTGCCGAAGGGGTCAAGCCAAAGGCAGGCATCGTATGTGCGGTGCTCACTGTCGGGAACTGCCGCAACGATAGGCTCGGAGAAGGTGGCACCGTCATCGTCAGATGCGATGATGAAGGAAACATTTCCGATGTCCTCACACCATCCGCCGGAATAGAAGGTTACGAAAATACGTCCGCCTCTTGACAGGGCGATAGACGGGATTCCCTGCCACAGACGCTTGTCGGCATAGTAGTTACGCAGTATCTCCTCATCGGTAACAAGCGAAAAGTGCTCGCTTTTGATTATCATATGATCACACTCCCTTGTATAGAGTATATCAAATGCCGATGGGGATTTCAATAACAATTGTGCTTTTTTGAATCTATGTGAGACACTTACGCTCCGAGAATCTTAGCTTCCAGCTCTTTTGCGGTGGAAGCTATATTTTTTGCACCATGGGCAAGGAGAAAATCCCTGTCACGGAAGCCCCAGTCGACGCTGATGCAGTCCATGCCCGCATTTTTTGCGGTGTCGATGTCCACATCGGAGTCACCGATGTATACTGTATCCTGTCGATCAACCGAAAGCTCTGATAAGATGGCGTTGACTGAATCGGGGGCGGGCTTTCGTGGAATGCCGTTTTTTTCTCCTGCCGCAAAGTCGAGCAGACCGTCAAAATACTGTTTGCACAGCGTTTGCACCGCAAAGTCGGGCTTGTTTGACAGCACGGCAGTCCTGCATCCGTTTTTGCGGAGCTCGTGCAGCATATCGAGAATGCCGTCGTATGGGCAGGTCTTGATGTCGGAATGGGCGGCGTAGTATGACCGAAATTCGTCGAATACCTTGTCTGTGACATCCATGGGACATCCTTTGGGAACTGCACGCTCAATAAGCAGTCGAGCGCCGTTACCCACAAAGCTGCGTATTTCGTTTGTGGTTCTTATTGGTAAGCCGTTTACGGCGAGGGCGTGATTGGTGGAATCGGTAAGATCGTCGAGAGTGCTTAAAATAGTACCGTCGAGGTCGAAGATGGCGAGTTTATAGGGCATTTTAGTCTCCTTGCTTGGTTTTATACCTCTAATTATATCACTCTGCGAGTATTTTGTAAAGAGCTTTGAAAAAAAACAAAATTTTATTGCAATTTGGAAACTCGTATGGTATAATAAACTACGTGTTATACCGATTTTATTGTTTGGGAGGTAGTCGAGATGACTAAAGCCAAGATCGAAAAATATATGCGCTCTGCCGACATGGGCGACAATGCGGCGAGTACATTTGTAAACTATGGCGTAAAAAAGAAGGTCGAGGGAAAATATAAGATAGCACGTATACTGATGGTATGCGGATATGTTGCATTTGCGTTGTCATATTTCATGTTTTTCGTCAGCATGAATATTCTGCCGGTTATAGCGCTTCTCCCTGTGTTTACCTGGATAATTACTTTCTTCACCTGGCGCTATGTCTCGATTGAATACGAATACTACATACTCGACGGTGAGTTCAGGCTGCTGGAGGTGTTCGGTTCAAAAAGCATGCGCGAGCTGTGCCGTGTACGTATAAGTGCCATGGAAATGATCGCACCGTATAAAGGCTCGGCAAAAATAAAAGCGAATGCGGTAGACGAGTCCGCTCGTATATACGGCGTTTCCACCATGGAAAATCCCGACATCTATTTTGCTATCTTCAATGATAAGGACGGCACAAAACGTGTGGTATTCTTTGAAGCGACGGAAAAGACGCTTAAGGTGATAAAGTATTACAATTCAGACGTTGAGGTCGTTAAGACCACACATTGATCTGTGCAAGAGACTTACGCGTGAGTACGGTGTCATTTTGAGAGGGCGAACCTTTGGGTTCGCTCTTTTATCTTTAATGACAGCACACAGCCTGCTTGTAAAAAATTAAGCCGAGCTTAAATCAAAATAAAGAAATTCTCCGTTGCCAATGCCGCATTTATTTGGTATAATAAAATTAAAGAAGCGCTTCGTGAATATTTCTACTTAGCAGAGGGAGGCATATAATGAACATCGGATCAACGATCAAAAAACTTCGTCGCGCCAAGGATATGACGCAGGAAGACCTTGCGGAGTATCTTAATGTGTCCGTGTCCGCCGTTTCACAGTGGGAGGCAGGTAAAACCGCTCCCGATCTGTCGCTGATACCGCCGCTGTGCAGTCTGCTTAATGTAACCTCAGACGAGCTTCTCGGAATCGACCTTGAAGCCAAGCAGAAGCGGATCGATGAGATAACCGATGAGGCGCATTCCTACAGCAGTCGGGGTTACGGAAAAAGAGCGCATGAGATACTCAGCGCGGGACTGCGCGAGTTCCCCGACAGCTTTGAGATCATGTTCTTTTTAATGTATGACAGTTTCAACTCCTCGCGAGACAATTCCTATAGTAAGGAGGAGCGTGAGCGCTTCAGAGACGAGGCTGTTCGTATTGCGGAGCTGATACTTGAAAAGTGTACCGATGACGGAAAGCGGCACAGTGCGATACAGATACTTTGCTTTATATACCCGGAAATCGGCAAGCGTGAGCGCGCCGCAGAGCTTGCGGGGAAAATGCCGACGATGGTTATTTCCAAAGAATTTCTTGCGACCCGGATATACAGCGGAAGCGAGGGCTACGAGAGCGACAAGTATTTACTTGATAACCTTATTCAGCATCTATCAAATCAGATAGTTGCATCCGGCAGAAAGCGTGACAACGGCGAATTTTACTATACGGACGATGACAGAGCCGTGCTTCGCGATAAACGAATCGCTTTTCTCGAGCTCATGTATGAGGATGGTGATATGGGCTTTTACCACTGCCACCTTGCTCGAACTCACGAAAATCAGGCGCGGTATTATGCAAAGGGCGCGAATGCGGCAAAGACGCTTGCCCATCTCGAAAAAGCCGCCGAGCACGCTATTGGATTTGTCAAGTATGCAGCCGCTATAAACAATACCCATACATATACCTGCACATCCTTGTTGTTCCGTGATCATACGCACAACACGTCATTCACCACAGGCTCCAGCGAAAACGATGCAATGGAGCTCCTGCGCGATATGGAGGCATCGATTTATGATTTTGTACGTGATAAGCCGGAGTTCGTTGCTGTCACAGACAGATTGAAGGTATATGCAGATAAATGGGAGCCTGCAGGTAAACTTAAGCAATAAGAAACGCGCCCTCGACGTTCGTGTCGAGGGTGCGTTTGACGTTTTATCGATATCAGCCGTTGTAAGCGTCCTCATCGCAGACGACGGTAACGTCGCTGTGAAGGTTTAAGATGGTTGCGGGATTCTTTGTGGTGATGCCGCCGGAGAGCATCTCCTTGAGCGCGGCGTGCTTGCCCTTGCCGCTGATAAGTATGATGATGCGCTTAGCCTTCATGATGGGAGCCATGCCCATGGTCAGCGCGTGCTTCGGAACCTCGTCCGCACTGCTAAAGAAACGGGAGTTTGCTTCGATGGTGGATTCGGTCAGACCCTGTACATGAGTTGCGGCAACAAGCTCGTCTGCGGGCTCGTTGAAGCCGATGTGACCGTTGTTGCCGATGCCGAGTACCTGAATGTCGATGCCGCCTGCGGCTTCGATAGCCTTGTCGTATGCCGCGCACTCTGCGTCGGTGTCGGGAGCCTCACCGTTTAAAACGTGGGTGTTTTCAATATCAATGTTGATATTGTTGAACAGGTTCTTGTTCATGAAGTAACGGTAGCTCTGAGGGTCGGACGCCTTGATGGGGTAGTACTCGTCAAGGTTATAGGTCTTGACACCCGCAAAATCCAGCTTGCCTGCCTTGTTCATTTCGGCGAGACACTTGTACATTCCAACAGGGGTAGAGCCGGTTGCCAGACCGAGCACACAGTCAGGCTTCAGCGTGATAACGCTTGCGACTACATCTGCGGCTTTTGCAGACATTTCATCATAATTCTTGCAAACATAGAGCTTCATAAGTTTATACCAATCCTTTCGTATTATAAAAACACAATTTTACAATTACATTATAATACAAAAATTCCGAAAAAGCAAGAGGAGAGCAATATAATGCAAGATGTGTGCAAAATAGTGCAAGATAAATGTGAGCGCTCACTCGGAAAATCGCTTTCTGTAGGAGTTGTAGACATTTTCAAACCAGTTATCGCGCGTGGGAATGGGGCGCACCGGCTTCCACGCGGCGTTTATCTCGCCGTCTGTGTACAATACTTCGCACACCTTGCCGCGGTGGACGGTGTCGATAGCAATACATGAATTGGCGTTCGGAAGCGCATCACCTTTGCGCAGGATAAGATAGGAGCCGCGGCTCATTCCGCCGTCTTGGATATATTCAAGTATTGAAGAGAGGTATACAAGCTGTGTTATCAAAATATCGCGGTTAATGAGCAGTTCAATAAGAAGTGCCGTATCGCTGACGGTATACGCCGCGAAATCAGCAAGTTCTGATTTTATTTCCGAAATAAGCTTGCCGATTTCGGTTTCACTTCGGATGAATGCGCCGCATTCGCTCATTCGCTTGGCATATTCTGCGCGTTTTTTCAGAATATCGCTGCGAGTCATGCCGTTTTTGTCTTTACTGTAAAGACAAATCAGCTCGGAAAGCTGTGTTGCCGTATCGTCAGGCAGTAAAGTAGCTTGCCTGTCCCTTTCATACTCCGAGATGCGTTCCGCAGCGGCACATGAGCCCACCTGCGTTGAGTTAAGCGCACTTCCGCCGGGACGGTGGATGCCAAATACGCCCGCCGCTTCACCGATGACAAAAAAATGCGGCAGAGTCATGCTTTCGTAGTTCATGTCCACAGAAAAACCGCCGTTGTTGTGCTGTGCGCACATGTCGATCTCCAGTGGCTCGGAATACAGGTCGATTCCATGGCTCATATAAAGCTCGATTGCGGGGGTATTCATTTTTGCAAGCCGTTCTATGGGAGTCGCAAGCAGTGCGCCGGAGTTTTCAAGATAGGTATGTACCTCATCGGACGTCAGCGAAAAATCAAGCGTCCCGTCTTTGTCTGCCGGCGACGGATTGCGGCGGAAGTCCATAAACACGCGCCGTCCCTTTTGCCTCTCACAGAATACGGCGATGTCCACCATAGACGAGCCGCCTCCGCCGAGCTTTGCGGGATCAAAGGGCCATTGGTAGCCTTTTCGGAAGATAGCGGTGAGGGTCTCGGTGGTGCCGTCAAAATATTCATCGAGAAATTCCCGTTCGTCCGAGCCGTCGGGGAGAGTGGAAACATAGCGCGGCAGAACCTGCTGATAGGTTCCCGACAGGTTCCAGCGGAATTTCACCGAGGCGAGCCCGTATTGGCTTTCCGTCACATTCACCGCCGCCGCACCTGCTTCAAGCGCAATGCCGTGAGCACAGGTTTGGCTCTCGGGATACACGGTGGCGGCGTATATTGCCGAAGGCCCGCCTGTCGCCCATACGATGTTATTGGCGAGGATCAGCGTAAGTCCGTATTCATTAAAGCAGTCGATCTCATCGGTGCAGAGTGAGGCAACACCTATCGCCCGTCCGCTCTCTGTGAGGATGCGCACAACGCGGTGACCGTCGAAGATCGGTACATCATGAGCTCGTACTGCGCGCTCCAATGCTTCGGTCATGTATTTTGAGGTAAGCGGCCCGCAGGAGGTGGCGCGTGTACGAGTATCGTGATCGGTTTGATAGCCCGCGAACTCTCCGTATTCGTTACGTGGAAAGGGAACGCCCAGCTCCACAAGACGCATGAACGCACGCGTGCTTCCCGCCGCTTCCCGCAGTGCAAGATCACCGTGCATCGCGCCGCCGTCAAACAGCGACTTTGCCATGTCGCCCACCGAATCGGGAGTATCACCCGAGAGGGTGAGTTTATAGTAGGTCTGCTTGTCGGAACCCGTGTTGCGGGAGGTGCCCATGCTGATGCCCTCGGTTATGACTGCCACGCTTTGCCCGGAAACAGAGAGTAGATCGGCACAGTTAAGCCCGGCCGCACCGCTTCCCACAACGGCGGTACCGAAGGTGTATACGGGGACTCTGAGCGATCTTTCGTTTATTTTCAACTCGCGAAGCTCATGCGCAAGCTCTTTCTTTGTGATGATCATAGTCTTGAAAGCGTAAAACCGCCGTCGATGTTCATTACACTGCCCGTGGTGTAGGTGAAATAGCCTTCGGTGAGCGCATATACCGCCTTGGCGATGTCCTCGGGCTTGCCCATACGCTTGATGGGAAGCAGTCCGCCCTCGATCATAGCGGTGTATTTGTCCTTGACAATCGCAGTCATATCGGTTTCGATGATACCCGGGCGCAGCTCGTAAACATTGATGCCGTGAGGTGCGAGACGATCGGCAAACAGCTTGGTGACCATGGACAGCCCCGCCTTGGAGATGCAGTATTCGCCGCGGTTGATGCTTGCAGTGTCGGCGGATATGGATGTGATATTGATTATCATTTTGCGAGCATCACTCTCACGCTTGATAAGCGCCTTTGCCGCAGCCTGTGAGAGCAGGAATGTGCCTTTTAAATTAATGGAGAGCAGGCGGTCAAGACTTTCCTCGCTCATGTCAAGAAGATCCTCTCTGACGAGCGGTGCTGCGCCCGCATTGTTGATGAGAATATCGAACCCGCCCGACTTTTCCGCTTCATCAAGCAGCCTTGCGCGACATTCGGGTTTTGATATATCGCAGGAAACATAAAAAGATTCGGGTGAGCGGTTTTTTAATTCGGATATGTATTCTTCCACCGCATCGGGCTCACGTGTAGCGGCGGCGATTATTTTATAACCCTTTTCGGCGAGCATCAGCGATATACCGCGTCCGATACCGCGGGATGCTCCCGTAACGATTGCAGTTGGCATAGCTTTATTCTCCTTGTATACAATATTGATTCGGTAAATTATCGTTTATATGCGTGGGGCGGCTGCCCCACACCCCGCGTTCCGTGTCGCCCTCCGGGCGGCGCGGGCAGAGGGGGGGAACCATCTGCTCTCAAACGCCGATCCGAAGGGTTCCCCAGCAGGTCGGCAAAGCCGACCTGCTTCGGAGTTCGCCTTTGGCGAACTCTATGCAGTTGCTTTGCAACTGCTGCACTCCCCCCCTTGGCTCGGCTACCGGCACCTCTACAATGGGACGATAAACGATTATTTATCGCTTCACTTATTCGCGCACGCGGCTTTGTAGATGGGCGCGTATACCTCGCTGTCGCGTACAGGGCAGCCTGTTGTGGTGTAGGCACGCATGAGCTCGGTACACTTGCCGCAGGTAACACAGCATTTGTTAGGCTTCATTTCACCTGCCATAAGATCTTTAGCGAATCCGTCATAGGCGAACGCCATACGTCCGAAGCCTGCGGCGGAGATCATGCCGCTTCCGACGGCTCCTGCCGCAAGGTAAGGCGCAAACTGTCGCAGAAAGGTGTAGCCCGTACCTATGAAGGTGATGTCGGGAAATTCCTTTGTAAGCAGTGCCGCACCGTCAAGCATGCGTGCAACTCCCACAAGCGGGTGCTCCGGAGGCTCGTAACCGCCCTTGCAGTAGGGACGGTTTACATGTGGGTTAAAATAGGGCGTGCCCATGGTTATGTTGATGAGATTTACGCCAAGCTTGTGAATGTCGTCGATCAAGCGTATCGCTTCGTCGGGGGCGAAATTTTCGGGCTTTTCACGGTCATCACAGAAGCCGTATGGGTAACCGATGGCATCATGTACACCGAGGCGTGTAGCCACGATGAGCTTGTTTCCAAGCTCTGCTTTCACAGCGGCAATAATGTCGCGGTAAAGACGTGTTCGGTTTTCGAAGCTGCCGCCATACTTGCCCTCGCGTGTAAACGCGGACAGCAGTTCGCTTAAAAGATAACGGTGACAAGCCTTGATGTCCACACCGTCAAAGCCCGCCTCATATGCGAGCTTGGCGGCTTCCACATACTGAGGTACAAGCGTGTCGAGATATTCATCCGTCACGACCTTGTGTTCGGCGGGAATATTAAACGGGCGATTTAATATGGGATTATGATAAGCGATTATTGGTGCGGGAAGATTCTCAGGACGTGAAAAACGCCCTGAATGGGTGAGCTGACAAATAACAGGTGCACCATCCGTTATCCTATGAAGCTCGTCCACGAGCTTTTTGTATTCATCAACGTTATCGCGGTTTATCCAAAGCTGACGGGCATTGGAGCGGGACTCATGAGAGATCGCCACGGCTTCGAACCAATAAAGCCCGGCATCACTGTTTGCGAATCTCAAATAGCGGCGGCGGGTGAGCTCACTCGGCGCACCGTTCGGGGTGCTGTCGAAGCCCTCCATGGGATGAATGGCGACCGCATTTTTTAAAGTGATATTATCACCCTTAACGCATATCGGCTTTGCAAGGCAGGAAAGATCCGCGGAAAAAGGCAGGTCCAGCCCCAGCACCGCCGCATCGGCTTTAACGTCGTCAAGCGACTGATATTTAAACTCAAACGGCATATATTATACTCCTTATTGATAATATTGTGGACTCAGATAGCGGCATCACGCCATGGTTTCGAGCATTTTCAGCGATACTTGCCACTTGGGAGCATCGCCATCCATCACTCGGAGGCATTCCTCGCACATGTATTCGCCCATGCGCGAGACCTCGTTCCCGAGCGAGCCTGCAATGTGAGGAGAGAGGATTACATTGTCAAGGGTATAGAGCTTGCTGTCGGGCTCCGGCGGTTCGGGAAGGGTAACATCAAGGAGTGCCACTCGCTGAGGCTCGGCGATCATGGCGGCGATGAGATCGTCTTCCACTACCTGTGCGCCTCTGCCGGTATTGATGAATACCGCATTCTTCTGCATCAGATCGAACAGCTTGCCGTTAAGCATTCCGACGGTCTGTGGATTGTTGGCAAGATGATTTGAGATGACTGTACACTCCGAGAAGATGCGCTCCAGAGAGGTGATCTCAACATTAAGCTCCTTTGCACGCTCGGCTGACAGAAACGGGTCGAATGCCAGTACCTCGAATTTGTAGGACTGCAGCATTTTTGCCACAAGCGAGCCGATCATTCCGATACCGATGAGACCGATCTTGTTATTGTAATTTCCGGGACATGGAATTACAGCGGTGCGATTTATCCATGTTCCGTTTGACGGACGATGGAATCGCTGAAAGTAACCTTTGTTTGCAAGAATTATCTGTGCTACGGTAAACTCTGCCACGGGAACGGCGTTTGCCGCCCATGCACTATGCACAGCAATGCCTGCTTCGATAAAGGGACGGGCGAATGCCTGCACCGTGCCCGCGCCATAGTAAACGGACTTTAGCTTTGGCAGATACTTTGCGATCTGTTCACTTGTGAGGGAGAACATTCCCCAGGTGGAGAATATCACCTCGACCTCACACAGCTCGTTGGCACGGGCATCCAGCTCGGCAAGGTCGCATAACGGTTCGAAAAACTCAAACTTTTCACAAAGCTTTTCGCGTGTGGCGGGGGTATAGACATTTTCAAGGTTTTTTCTGCTTTTTGACATGAATATAGCTTTCATAATGGCAGTATCCTTTCTTGATTTCATAAAGTCGGTACAGTAATTATACCATGAGATTTTTTCTGAGTCAAGGTGAGAAATTGCCGATGTGATGTGCAAAATGTTAAAATTCGGCTCGGGATTACTACAATAAACATACAAAACGCACAAACAGATTTAGGATCGGTTGCTTTTCTGAAGGTTTTGGCACGCTTGTGAGCGATTTTATAAACTCTCGCCGCACAAAAATATCGCACACACCGCCGAATGTTCGGAAGTGTGTGCGAAAATATAAACCAATGGACATAATCAGGTCGAATTTCTATATAAACTCACCCGTACACCTTGATCTTTGATGCCAATGTGCGGTTGGCAGCATTTTTATAGCCTCTGTAAAGCGAGTCAAGGGTGGAACGTGTGGTGACTGCTTTATACACTGCGCCGTAGGTGGCGTTTTCAAGGTTTGACATGCCGGATGCGTACATATGAGCAAAATCGGTGGTAGCACTGCCGCATATCGTCTCAAGCATGTGAATGGAGCCGTTGTCGCGGAGAATATAGTCGATACGCTCGTTTATATAGGCATCGGTCACGTACTCAAAGGATGCTGCGTTGAGCGCTTCGAGAATAAGCCCCGAGGTCTCGTAGCTTGCGGTATTTTTGAGTACGCAGAACACCGGCGCCTCATCCGGAAGAGGCGAGAGGTACTCCGCCTGCGACTCGTCATATTTCGGAAGCGGAAGAATCCCCCAATTTACGCTGCTGTTGGCGATCCATTCCATAACATACAGCCTGTCGGTCATGAACATAAGCGTATCGGTAAGAAACAGCTCTCGAAGCTCGGCGGCGGAGGAGCTTACAAAGGAGTTGTCGGTGTAGAGCAGAGAATAAAGCTTGTCAACTATGGTTTTCGCGGGAGTAAAAGCGGAGTTATCAAGATAGTTTACCGTCGGAACCATGTTTGCGGTATTATTTACATAGGAAAGTCCCTGTGAGGATACGGCGATATCAATATAATCCTCAAGCACTGCAGTGGAGCCGTGACCGTGTATGCTGTCAACCGCATCAACGGTCTTTGAATATTCGGCGAACTTGTCCCAGGTCCATTTGCCGTCGTTTACAAGGGCGTAAAGATCCTCTCCAACAAACTGCTCTACAATGGAACGGTTAAAATACACACAGTTCAGATAATCGGGATTGAAATTGGCGGCTCCAGAGATGGCGTAAAGTCCGCTTCCCGCCACGGCGGCGGAATTTATATCACGGTCGTAATAGGGGGCATCAAAATCAACGTGCGGCAGACTGTAAAGGTTGGCAAGAATACCTTCGGCATAGAAGGCTCCGAGCATGGACTGCGGTATCGCAAGCAGATCGGCATAATACATGTCGGTATTATATGCCTGGCGTGCGGCGTTCAGCATGGAAGCTGCATCGGTGAGGCTTGCGATGACGGTGGTGTTGTATTTTTCTTCCACAGCACGCTTGCTGTCGGCTCGCGCCATAATAACGGGATTCTCTGAATCAATGGGACAGATCGTTGTATCGTCAACCGTTGCAACGATGACCGCTGTAGAGCTGAGATCGCGATCGGGAAGTGCGCTGAGGCGCTCACGAGCTTCGGCTGACGGATCGGGTGCTGCGGTAGTCTCATCTGCCACAGTGGTATTCTCTGCGACTGTGGTATCCGGTGCAGTCGTGTCGGTACTCTCTGTGATCGGCTCGGCGGATGTATCCTCGCCCGTGTTAAAGACGATCAGTCCGCATGAGGTCTCGGCGGTGAGCGTCAGGGAAAGCAGTAAGGTGATGCCGACGGAACGTAAAAGCTTTTTATTCATTGGAAAGATCTCCGAAAAAAATAATAAATACCCAAACAAACGGGAACAAAATCGATCAAAGCTGCGTCAAAACAAAATGTAATGAAGAAAATTTGTTACTCCGTAAAGGCTTCCACGCGGTTGATGGAGAAGCCCTTCTCGGAAAAATTCTTCTCGTATTCGGTCATTATGTTGTCTTTTGCCCATTCACTGCCGTGAAGATCGTATGTAAGATTTTCAAGGCGGAAGCCACAGTCACGGAATTCTTCAACGGAGAAGTCGAAGAGGTCGCGGTTGTCGGTCTTGAAAAAGATCGCTCCGCCGGGCTTAAGTATTCGACGGTATTCTGCAAGAAAGTTTCTGTGTGTCAGACGACGCTTGGCGTGTCCCGCCTTGGGCCACGGATCGGAGAAGTTTAAGTAGATGCGGTCAACCGTGTGATCCTCGAAGATATCCCACAGCTTTGCCATGTCTCCGATGATAAAACGTACATTCGGAAGCTCAGCGGCTTTACATCTCTCCATAGCCAGCATGGCGACGTCGGCTATGCGCTCCAGCGCTATGAGATTGACCTCCGGATTTCGTTCCGCAAGCTTGCTGACAAACGCGCCCTTACCGCAGCCTATCTCCAGCCACAGAGGGCGAGCGGTATCGCATCCGTAGATTTCGTTTACATTATCAGTATTAATTGTCGTATTTTGGATAAGAAACTCGGAACATGCGTTAATTCTTTCGGCTCCGTGCTTTTTTTTTCGCATTCTCATATTGCATTTTGCTCCCTTTTTTGGTAGAATAGTAGTGTGGCCGTATTTTTGACATCATGACAGTATGCATTATCTAATATTATACCACGGATTTGTTATAAAAGATATACTGTTTTCAAAATTTTTACGGATTTTTTTATGCGAAGCTCGTTTTTCCCCAATTTAAATAATGGAGGATGATAATAACCGATGACAGATAAACAGAGTTTTCTTGACAAACTGACCGCGGCGCTTTATGAGCGGAATATATCGGATACCGATATCCGACCGTACATTGAGCGATTTGACCGCTTCTATGATCGAATGGTAAGTGAATCCCCGCAGACTCAAGGCGCGCTTGAGGATATAGAAGCTATCGCCGACAATATCGCAGCGCAGGTTTCTGACCGCTATGATGAGATCAACCGCCTCGCCGAGCGCACCATGACCGTTGATACGGTTCGCGCGCAGGATACGGAGCCGGAAATAGATGCGGAGCCCACGGTTACCACCGATATTACCGAAATCGCAGGTATGGCTGATGAATATGAGCCTGCTGAGCTTGTGTCAGATGAGGCGCTTATTCCCGCAGAGGAGCTGGCGTCCCTAGACATGCAGGATGCGGTGGAATTTACCGATGAACCCACACGCCTTCCCGACTATACTGCAGAGGAGCCTGTGCAGAACAGTAAGATGTTCTGGATACTATTCGGAATCAGTCTGCCCATCACGCTTCCGCTGTTTGTTTTTATCGTCGGCGCTTTTGCGGCGGTGTGGGTCGGACTGGCAGCGGTCGTTGTGGTCGCGGTGGCGGCGCTTGTGGCGCTTGTAGCAGGCGGTGCTGCAGTCTCGCTTGTCGGAATCGTATACGGTATCATACAGTTATTTACCTCGGTGCCTGTGGGACTTTATGAGATCGGTCTCGGAGTTATTGTCGCAGGGGCGGTCATGTTTGCGGGTATCCTTGTCTATAACTTTGCCGTGAGACTCGTGCCGCTTCTTATGAGGCTTTTATGGAAGCTGTTCCTGTTTGTTCTTAAACAGCTCAAGTATTTGTTTAATTTCTTAAGAAAGGAGTGTGTCAAGCTGTGAAACCGACCTCGATCATATTTTTAATTGTGTCCGTATTGCTTGTGATTGGAGGCTTTGCCACAGTAGGCGTTGCAAAGCAGCTTGCCGCATCCGAGGGAATTGTTTTGACAGACGAAGCTTCCGAGGACGGTTCGGGATATGTATATACATACGACTACAGTCAGGACAGCATCGGCAGGATAACCGTTAATGTAAAGGAAGCCGATATCAACATCATCGGAGGAGCGGAAAAGCCGTACATCGAGCTTGTCAATTTTTCCGAGGGAATGTATGAGTTTTCAAGCACCAACCGTATACTTACGGTGAACAATAATACCGATCTTTCAAGCCCGGCAAATATCGCGAGTCTGGCGATGAGCTTTAAAGGACTTCGCGGCTTTGTAAACTATTATAACCTTGGCGGACTTCCGAAAATCGTCAATATTTATCTGTGCGACGCAAATCCCGTTAAGATCGTGGACTGCACGGCGGAAACGGGAAATGTGATCATTGAGGACTGCGATACAGCCACCGACTATAATGTGACCATCGGTACAGGCGATTTTGCAGCAGAAAACGTAAGCACGACCTCGGCGCTGAATCTGGTCATCACCGACGGCGATGCGAAGCTTGACGACTGTGATATCACGAAGCTGGCGGCAGAGTTAAAAAACGGTTCGCTCGATGCTACGGCACAGTTCGGTAAAGTCGATGCGAGTCTTACGGCAGGCGATTTTAATTATAACTGTTACGGTATTCTCGGGCTTACGAATCTGTCGCTCTTTTCAAATGTCGGAAAGATCACAGTTGACGGAGTAGATCACGGCGGATATCTTGAAAATAACGATGTTCCGACCGAGAATATTATTGATGTCGATATTGCGGCCGGAGATATCAACATTATTTCAATGGTTCCTCGTGGGTAAGCCGGCAAAGCGTTGTGCATTTTTATCAAAGGTGACGAAAATTTCGACCTTCGGCGCCGCTTGTCGGACTGCTTGGAGGATATAGGAATTTAATAAATTAAAATTAAATTAAATCCATGTTGCCGAAAATTAATAAATAACGGCATTTGATTGTGCATCTGCTACAAATAATACTATGAAAATTTGGGAAAAAGGGCTCTTCCAATTTAGACTCAAATTTGGTACAATATTATACGTTGAAGTAGACTGCATTGAAATCGACACCACAGGTGCCGTTCTATAAATACTTAGGAGGAAATTAAAAATGGCAAGTCTTTCCCTGAAGCACATTTACAAGAAGTATCCGGGCGGCGTTACCGCTGTATCCGACTTCTGCCTTGAAATCAAGGACAAGGAATTCATTATTTTCGTCGGACCTTCCGGTTGCGGTAAGTCCACCACCCTTCGTATGATCGCAGGTCTTGAAGAGATCACCGAGGGCGAGCTTTTCATCGGCGACAAGCTCGTTAACGACGTAGCTCCGAAGGACAGAGATATCGCGATGGTGTTCCAGAACTACGCTCTGTATCCGCACATGTCCGTGTTTGATAACATGGCATTCGGTCTTAAGCTCCGCAAGACCCCCAAGGAAGAGATCAAGAGAAAGGTTGAGGAAGCAGCTCGTATCCTCGACATTACCCACCTTCTCGACAGAAAGCCGAAGGCTCTGTCCGGTGGTCAGAAGCAGCGTGTTGCGCTCGGTCGTGCGATCGTCCGCGATCCTAAGGTATTCCTTCTCGACGAGCCGCTGTCCAACCTCGACGCGAAGCTCCGTGCTGCCATGAGAACCGAGCTTACCAAGCTCCACAAGAGACTCGGTACCACCTTTATCTACGTTACCCATGACCAGGTCGAGGCTATGACCATGGCGAGCCGTATCGTTGTTATGAAGGACGGTCTTATCCAGCAGGTAGATACTCCTCAGAACCTTTACGATTATCCTTGCAACATCTTCGTTGCAGGCTTCATTGGAACTCCTCAGATGAACTTCATCAACGCAAAGCTTGTTAAGGCAGGCGACGGCGTTAACATCGAGTTCGCAGGCAACTCCATCAAGCTTCCCGCAGATAAGGCTAACAATGAGGATCTCAAGGATTACATCGGTAAGGAAGTTATCGCAGGTCTGCGTCCCGAGTGTATCCACGACGAGCCCATGTATCTCTCCAGCATGGCTGAGAGCGTTATCACCTGCAACGTTGACGTTACCGAGCTTATGGGTAACGAGATCTTCCTGTACCTCGCTGCAGACGAGGAGCAGAGCCTTACCGCTCGCGTTTCCTCTCGTTCCAGCGCAAGAGCAGGCGACTCCATCAAGGTTGCTCTCGATATCTCCAGACTCCATATCTTTGATAAAGACACCGAGAAGTGCATCCTTCACTAATCTTAGTGAGCACATAATTATAAAAGAATCGCTGCCCATCCGCGAAAGCGGAGGGCAGCTTTTTTTCAGGCTACATATTTCCCAAATTTTTATAATAATTCAAGCTCGACTTGTGTATGTTAAGTAATTGTAAATTCGGCGTTATATCTCCGCCGCAATGACCGTCGCACCGCTCGACTTAAGCGTGAACTCGCCCATGCCTGCGGGGATATAATAAGTTTCGCCCTTCTTGAATGTGTATTCGATACCATCGGCTATGATAACGCCGTCGCCCTCGATGAAGGTAAGTGAAACAAAGCTTTCCTTGCCTGCATTGAGTGTCAGGTCAGTGAAATAGTACTTGTTCACCTTAAACTTATCGCACGCGGCAAGAAGTGACGGTGTACGATCGGAAGCCGCCGCAAAACGCATTTTTTCGATATCGGCAGTGGTGTAGTTTACGATAACATCGCGCGCCTTTTCAACGTGGGTCTCGCGAGGCTTGCCGTCTTTGCCAAGTCTGCCGTAGTCGTAGACACGGTAGGTGACGTTGGAATTTTGCTGTATCTCGCAGATGAGGATACCTGCGCCGATGGCATGAACCAGGCCTGCCGGGATAAAATACACCTCACCCGCTTTGACCTTTACCTTGGTGAAAAGTTCTTCGACAGTATTATCCGCAACCGCTTTGTTGTAAGCCTCTACGGTGTAGTTGGGTTTTGTGCCGATAACAAGCTCCGCACCCTCGTCGGCTTCGACTATGTACCACATCTCGGTCTTGCCGAACTCATTTTCGTTTTTCAGTGAATATTCGTCGGCAGGATGTACTTGTATCGACAGCTTGTCACGAGCGTCGATAAACTTAATGAGCAACGGGAAACGGTCGCCGTTATAGCCTTCGCCGATGACAGCGTAGGTTGCCTTGTCAACATATTCGCCGAGCGTCATGCCCGCATATTCGCCGTTTTCGATGATGTTCATGCCGTCGGGACGAACTGTCAGCTCCCAGCTCTCGGCGAGCTTTTCAAATGGGGCTTCCTTACCGTAAGCGGTCTTTAATTTGTCGCCGCCCCAGATGATCTCCTTGACAGCGGGAGTTAATTTGAGTGGATAAAGCTTCATGGTGATACCTCCGAAAATAGTTTGTGTATATTTTTTTTGAATCGGTGAATACTTATTATGTAAATTTTGATGCGAAGCTCTCGAACACGATATCTTCGCATTGAAATTTCGAATAGAGACTGCATCAATGCAGATCTATTTGACTTTGGTCAAAGAAAAGGAGTATTCGTGATGAATAACGAAAAGAATCAGAACCGTAACCAGCAGAATCAGAACCAGCAGAACAGCAATCAGAACAAGAACGAAAACAAGACAAACAACAATCAGAACAGAGCATCGGAGAACAACTCCACAAACTGCAAGAACAACAAGCCTGTTGACAAGCAGTATTAAGCTCGACGGCTGAACTGCTTCGCGCATTCTCGCTGTATTTGGTGGGAATGCGCGTTTCTATTTGCCGCATGCTTCCCGACGTCTCAGAATGACCTCGGCGATAGAAAGGTCCACGGCAGTGGTGATCTTGATATTTTCGGAGCCGCAGTCAACTAATTTTACCTGAAAGCCTACGTGCTCGGCGAGGGAATTGTCATCGGTGGCGGCAAAACCATCTTCTTTTGAAACGTATGCCGCCGCACGGTAAAGCTCGGTTTTGAACACCTGCGGTGTCTGAGCAAGCCACAAGCCCTCGCGCTCGATTGTTTCGGATATAAAGCCCTTGCCGTCGGCGCGCTTTACGGTGTCGGTAGCTTTTGTCGCCGCAGTCGCCGCACCCTTTCGAAAGGCTTCGAACAGCACCGCGTCTATCATTTCGGAGGTGGTGAGACAGCGTGCGCCATCGTGTATTGCAACGAAATCCGATTTGTCGGAGATGGCTTCAAAGCCGCGAAGCACCGACTCCTGGCGGGTATCCCCTCCGACCACAACTGCGGAGATTTTGGAAAAGCCGTAATCGCTCTTGTATTTTTCGTATATTTCAACCTCGTCACGTCGTGCGACTACGATGATTTCGTTTATCTGCTCGCATTTCTCAAACGCTCTCAGCGTATGCACAATAACGGGTATGCCGCACAGCTCCATTAACTGCTTGGTCTTGCCCGACTCGTCACACATACGTGAACCGCAGCCTGCGGCGGCGATAATCGCCGAGGTGAAGTGCGGTTTGTTTGCGGTACGCGACAGTGTGCGAAGCAGTGAGGCTATTTCTTTTGCGGATATCTGCATATATGCTGTTTCCTCCTGCGGTAGAATAGTCATACATATATTATACCACACTTTTGTGAAAATGAGTGAACAAAATTGAAATTTCGCGGAGGAAGTTAAAGAAAAATATTACGAAAATGTGAATGCATGCAGGAATGTGCAAAAAGAACGGCACCACTGGTTTAGCGGTGCCGTTAGGATATTAACCGAGCTGTTCGGTGATGAAATTGGGGATCTGACCGAGGAGAAATGCAAGCTCGAAGGTTTCGGTGTAAGTACGGATGTTTTCTTCATCCATAGAGCTTTCCTCTATATATTCATTTCCGTCCTCATCATAATAAGCGGTAAACTCATAGCGCTCGATTATGTCTATGGAATATTCTGCATAGTATTCTGTCTCGACGAAGGTATAAGTGCTGTGCCTGTTGCCGGTGGGGCTGACGGCGCTTGACAGTATTTCGCGTATCTCTGCTTTATCGGAAACAATAAGGCACTCGTCATCCTCAATGTTATCATTAGTGATCTTATAGACCTTGATCGCATCTATACAACTTGCCAGCTTTTCTATATATTCATCGGGGGTGCGTTCCATCATGCCGTTTTCGATGTAATGATCTATGAGCTCTGTCATTGAGTTCATAAGTGCAAGATTGATCGTTTCTGCGTAGTAGTCATCGTACGCATAGGCGTAAAAATCTCCGAAAGACGGCTGTTGGAAAAAGTCGTAGCCGCAGGCTTTGTTGGCTTCGGCAAGCAGATCGAGTCCCATCTGCCGAGCGTTTATATAGGAAAGATCAAATTCGTCGTAGTTCCAATGTGTGCTGTCATAGGAGTCCACCACCCCGTTATTCTCATCAAAGGCGTATTCCGGAATGTTGATGTATGCATACCCATCACCGTTTCCGAGCTTATTGAAAGCATTGACATACTGCGTCTTAAATTCTTCGCTGTCAAGTATGGTACGAAATTCCTCCGCGAAATCGGATTTGTTGTAGATACGTACGGTTTTGGCAACCGGGATGCCGAAGTCGGGATAGAATACGATCTCCATGTATATGTAATCGTACCACATGACCGAGTCGTAACGACCGTCGAATTCTGTCCAATCGCTGTCGGTGTAAACTGTGTGGAGCGCTTTTATCACTTCTTTATCTGTGAACTCCATATCGCTGACGGCGCTGTCAAAATTCACCACTACTCGAGAGGTATTCTCGGGCTTTGGAATATTCGAATTGATACCGAATGCATTGGTCATGAGCATGGTGAATGCAACTGCCGCCGCCGCGCCGAATATGCACAGCCCCTTCCAGCCCTTGAACATGGCGCGTGCGGTCTTATTTAGGATGGTGTTGACCAGCATGAACACCAGCACCATGCCGCAGATCATACCAAATACCGTCCAGAAGAAGCTGTCCATGATATAGTAGAACAGCAGTCCTCCCAGCATTGTGCCGAGGAACACCAGTACATATTTGATGACCTCGCCCAGCGGTGCGAATACCACGGGAGTGCCCGCCCGCTCACTCTTGCGGTGCATATATATTGCATATGCCGCGCCGAAGATCAGCACGGAAACAAGCAGCAGGGTGATTGCTTCAAATACATGCAGCGGCTCGGCTTCGAATACGAAGCGGAGAGCTGGGGAGAGCTTTTCAAACAGTGCGGGATCGGCATAAAAGGTGAACCACATGTTTTCGTTAAAAATATTGATGAATGCGAGTATCGTTATATAGACGGCGGGGATGATGAATACAGCAACGACAGTCAGCGTGAGCTGTACCGCGGTGAGACCGCTCACCATACCAACTAAAGTGCAGAGCGCAAAGAAGAAGGTGGTGTACACAAAAGCATCAGCGGACATTATTAGTACATTGACTATAAGCGTTTCGGTGATAAGCCCGTTGGAAGCGATTACTATCAACGTAAACAGGATGTTGAAAATATAAGGTATCGCAAGAGACAGCGCACTGACACCGAGCTGCGTCAAGAAAAGCTGTCCGCGTTTTACGGGAAGACTGTGATAAAAGTCAATGGAGACCTTGTTCTTGAGATATTTGAATCTCGAGCAGGAAACGACCACACCGAATACCGACATGAGAACCACTATGATGTAGCGGATGGATTCTGCCCAATCCTCGGAAATATCCTGTTTTAATCTTAAAAGATCGTCCGCATCAATTATCGAGCGCTCGCTGACCATCATAAGTATCGGAACGGGCAGGACGAAGAATAATATTATCGTAAACAGCAGTATGGTCGTCCAAAACTGCTTTGCCGTAAAATTAAACAGCGGCATAAATCCCGCGCGTTTATTTTTAGTAATCGAGTTTTGAGAAGTCATAGCCTTTTTCCTCCATTTCACAGATGAATATTTCCTCCAGCGTGAGTGGTACGGTCTCGTAGAAGGTGGGGTTTTTTGCGATCATCTGAGCGTTTATCTCATCGACGGTGCCGCGTGCGATAAACGAGACGAGACTCCCTCGGCGGCTGAAGCCGAGTATCTTCATGGGGGTGAGCATGCCTGCGTCAAATTCGCCCTCAAAGATAGCCTGAACCTTGTGAAGCCCGGATTTCATGTCGTCAAGCTCGCGCACGAATAATAGCTCGCCCTTATGAAGCAGTCCGACAGTGTCGCAGATATCCTCCATCTCGCGCAGATTGTGAGAAGCGATGATGGTGGTCATGCCACCCTCTGCCGATTCCTCGGCGAGTATACGCTTGACGAGCTGACGAACTACAGGGTCAAGACCGTCAAAGGTCTCATCGCACAAAAGATATTTCGGGCGTGCCGAGATGCCGAGCATTACCGATGCCTGCTTTTTCATTCCTTTGGAGAAGGTGTTTATCTTACGGTCGCAGTCAAGGGTGAAGATATTCTTCAATTTGCCAAAGGTTTCATCCGAGAAGCTTGTATATACGGTCTTGTAAAGCTTCCGCATGTCGTTTATGGTGCAGTGCGGCATAAAGTACTGTTCGTCGGACAGATAAACTATATCCTGCTTGACAAGCTCATTTTCCCAAACGGGAAGACTGTCATAGGTGACAGTGCCGCTGTCGGGTCTTATGATGCCGCAGAGGATGCGCAGCATGGTGGATTTACCGGAACCGTTTGAGCCGATCAGCCCGAATATGGATCCGTCCTTGACCACTGCGTTTACGTTTTCAAGCGAGCGTATCTTGCCGTAGCTCATGCTGACGTTATTTATTTCGATCAATTTTCTTACCTCCAGACCTTGTCTATAAGTTCGAGTATCCCATTTTTTCCCACACCGGCATCACGTGCCGCCTCAAGGGAGAGCTGCAGTTGTGCAAGCGATTTTTCGCGCTGCAGACGCGAAAGTTCACCCACATTGTCCGAAACAAAGCTGCCGCGTCCCTGCAGGGTATAGATTATCCCCTGCCGCTCAAGCTCCGCATAGGATTTTTGAATGGTGTTGGGGTTGATCGCAAGCTCGACCGCCAGAGTGCGTACACCCGGAAGCTGCTCACCCGGCTTCAGTATACCGTGGAGCACAAGGCTTTTAATATTGTCGATAAGCTGCTCATATATCGGCTTGCGGTCGCGCGTGTCAACGTTTATGACACCCATATGCGTTCCTCCTTCTATAGGTGTTCTATGTGTACTATCTGTAATAGTACAGTTGCATTATACCACACACGGCGCGATTTGTCAATAGATATTGTGGTGGTTTTTATAAAAAATGGATTTTTTCGCGAAAAACGATATTTTTACGGGAACTCTATTGCAAATTTGCGTAAGATGTATTAAAATATTGTTGATATGTAGTAAAGCGTAAATTATCGTTTAGTGTCGTGGGGCGGTTGCCCCACACCCCGCGTTCCGTGCCGCCCTTCGGGCGGCGCGGGTCGGGGGGCTGCTTTGCTCTCATACGCCGATGCAATCCGCCCCCCGACACCCCCCGCTCGCCTCGGCTATACGATAATTTACATAATTCAAGGAGAACTGTTATGAGAATAATAATTGTGGGCTGCGGCAAGGTCGGAGACCTGCTGACTTCATATATTTCAGCCGAGGGACACGATGTTACCGTTGTTGATACCGAACAGACGGTGATCGAGAACATTGTAAACGAATATGACGTGCTGGGTGTTGTCGGAAACGGCGCCAGCAACTCGGTACAGCTGGAAGCAGGGGCAGATAAGGCAAATTTGTTGATCGCCGTTACAGCTTCGGACGAGCTTAATATTATGTGCTGCATGGTGGCGCGAAAGCTTGGAACGCGCCATACAATCGCACGGGTACGCAATCCCGAATACGCTGAGCAGATCGTATTCATGCATAAGGAATTTGGACTTTCCATGGCGGTGAACCCCGAATATGACGCGGCACAGGAAATACAGCGCATCATACGTTTCCCCGCCGCTTTGAAGGTCGATACCTTTTGCAAGGGGAGAGTAGACCTTGTGGAAATAAAGATCGGCAAAGAGCATCCCCTCTGCGGGCGCAGACTCAGCGAGCTTGTGTCTGTCTGCGGTGTGAATGTGCTCGTCTGCGCCGTAAAACGCGGTGACGAGGTCATTATACCGAGGGGCGATTTTACCCCTGAGTCAGGAGATGTGATACACATCACCGCGTCCCACGCAGATCTTGTAAGCTTCTTCAAAAAGCTCGGTATCGCGGACAAGCGTATACGCAGCGTGATGATACTCGGCGGCGGAAAGATCGCTTATTTCCTTGCGAGGAGACTCGAAAACCTCGGTATCGGCGTAAAGCTCGTGGAGCGCGACAGTGAGAGGGCAGAACAGCTTGCCGAGCTGCTTCCGAAGTCTATGATAATCCACGGTGATGCTACCGACAGTGATTTGCTTGATGAAGAAGGCATCGCCGGCACGGATGCGGCGGTCACACTGACCGGCGTTGACGAGGAGAACATCATAATCTCGCTGTATGCCGCAAAATGCGGAGTGGACAAGGTGATCACCAAGATAAACCGCCCAAGCGTTATTAAGCTGCTTTCCTCAATCGGACTTGAATGCGTGGTTTCGCCGAAGTCCATCACCGCCAACAGTATTCTGCGTTATCTGCGCGGGCTGGAGCATTCCGACAGCAGCAGTATCGAGACTCTTTACAAGATCGTGGACGGCGAAGTGGAGGCTATCGAATTTGTGGCGGCGGAGGGTTTTGACGATCTCAGCGTGCCGATCAAAAATATGAAGATAAGAAAGAATGTCCTCATCGCCTGCATAATAAGGGGCAACCGCGTGATCTATCCGCACGGTGACGATACCATTGAGCGCGGGGACACTGTTATCATTGTGGCAAAGACCGAGCAGGCGGTGCATGACCTTGACGATATTCTCGAAAATCCCGTGAAGTAAAAGGAAAACACTATGAATTACAGAATGATAGCCTATATAATCGGGCACATCGTGCGGGTGGAGGGCATACTTATGGTGCTCCCTCTTATCTGTGCGCTTATATACGGCGAGGGCTCATGGCTCGCGTTTTTGATACCGATAGCCGCGGCGCTGATGATCGGTACGCTTTTTACTGTAAAAAAGCCCGAAAACACACAGATATTTGCCAAGGAAGGTTTTGTATCGGTGGCTCTTTCATGGATAATCATGTCGCTTATCGGAGCCTTACCGTTTGTGATTGGCGGAGCAATACCTTCATATGTTGACGCATTTTTTGAGACGGTGTCCGGCTTTACCACTACGGGAGCAAGCATACTTACCGATGTGGAGGCTATGGATCACTGCATGCTGTTCTGGCGCAGCTTTACACAGTGGATCGGAGGTATGGGCGTGCTGGTGTTCGTGATGGCGATACTGCCGCAGGCGGACACTCGTTCGGTAAAATTAATGCATGTTATGCGCGCCGAGGTGCCGGGACCAAAGGTCGGCAAATTGGTATCTAAAATCAGCCGCACGGCACGCATCATGTATGGCATCTATATCGTAATGACGGCAATTGAGATCGTACTCCTGCTTATCGGCGGCATGCCGTTTTTTGACAGTCTGCTAAACTCCTTCGCCACTGCGGGTACGGGCGGATTTGGCATAAAAGCCGCAAGCATTGCCGCTTACGACAGTGCGTATATCGATTATGTCATCGGTATCTTCATGGTACTGTTCGGAGTAAACTTTAACCTTTATTATTTTATCCTTATAGGACAGGGTGTACAGGCGTTAAAGAGCGAGGAGCTGCGCTGGTATGCCGCTATTGTGACGGGAGCTGCGGCGCTTATAGCATGGGATATTTACCGTATATACGGAAACGTGGGCGATTCGGTACGCTATGCCTTTTTCCAGGTCTCGTCTGTTATAACTACCACAGGCTTTGCCACAGCGGATTTCAATACCTGGCCCGTGTTGTCACAGACAATACTTGTGCTTCTTATGTTCTGCGGTGCATGCGCGGGCTCGACTGCGGGCGGCATCAAGGTGAGCCGCATTATCCTGCTTGTAAAGATGGGACTGCGTGAGATCAAGTACATGCTTCACCCGCGTGCGGTCATCGCTATCAACATGGAGGGAAAGCCGGCTGAACGCGAGGTTATACGGAGTGCGGCTGCGTTCATAATTGTTTACAACATGCTGTATGTGGTATCCTTCTTCTGTCTCACCTTTGCGGAGGAGTGCGATCTCGTCACAGGCTTTACGGCGGTGGCTGCGACCATAAACAATATAGGTCCCGGACTCGGAGAGGTCGGACCAATGGGCAGCTTTGCCGGCTTTACGGACTTTACCAAACTGCTGTTGTCCTTTGATATGCTGGCAGGCAGACTTGAGATATTCCCCATGATCATGCTGCTGGCACCCTCTACCTGGCGAAGCAGATGAGGTAGAATTGTCCACTTAGTTTAGCGAATTGTCCATTTAACCGCGAGAGTTTGTATGATATAATTGAAGCGGCAACATATTTTTTGTAAAGGAGAACAATCATGCCCGAACTTAAGATCAAGCTTATGCCCTCCACCGAAAAATGCTTCCTTGACGATGACATTGCAAAAAAACAGTCGCTTTCGGAGATTTCCATGCTGAAAAACGAAAGGCTGTCATTTCAGCTTGCATATATCCTTGACGGAACGCCGTCTCCGAATCATAAATACTGCAATATCAAAATAGACAGTCCGCTTGCGGATAAGATAAGCGCATTTAAGGTGGAGTCCGTTCCCGTGACCATGCCCACGCTTGCCGGATGTACTGATACCGACTACCTCCGTATGACTCCCGGTCTCTATCCGGATCTGCTGACTCCTCTCAACATGGTACTGCCCCTGCCGATTCCCGGTGCCGGACGGCTTCACGCGCTTCTGTTTACCGTTGAAGATGTAAACGGGATCGCGGCGGGCGAGTATCCGGTTACCGTAAGTCTTACCTATACGCTTGCGGCGGGTGCAGAGCCTGTTACCGTATCCGAAACGCTTAACGTTACCGTTATAGACGCAATGCTTCCCGAGCAGGAGCTTATCCATACACAGTGGTTCCACAATGACTGCATCGCCACCTATTACGGCTGTGAGATCTTCTCCGAGCGGCACTGGGAGCTGATCGGCAACTATATGGAAGCGGCGGCAAGATGCGGTATCAATATGATCCTCACTCCCGTGCTGACTCCGCCCCTTGATACCGGTGTCGGTCATGAGCGTCCCACCGTGCAGCTTGTGGATGTTACGCTTTCGGACGGCAAGTACAGCTTCTCCTATGAAAAGCTCGACAGATACATAAAGCTCGCGCTTTCCAAGGGAATGAAATACTTCGAGATCTCCCACCTGTTCTCTCAGTGGGGGGCAAAGTTTGCGCCCAAGGTCATGGCGACCGTGGACGGTGAATACAAGCGTATCTTCGGCTGGGATACCTCCGGTACGTGTGAAGAATACCGTACGTTCGTGCGTGCGTTTGTTGCGGCTCTGACGGAGCATCTCAGATCGCTTGGTGTGCTTGATAAGTGTAGCTTCCACATCTCGGATGAGCCTAACGAAGCCGATCTTGAGGGTTATGCCACGGCTAAAAATACGGTTGCCGATCTGCTTGAAGGCGTTACTATTATGGACGCGCTGTCCGACTACCGCTTTTATGAGGCGGGAGTGGTTCCGTTTCCCATTCCATGTACGACCAAGATCGAACCGTTCCTCGAAAATAACGTGCCCGATCTTTGGACATATTACTGCATCGGTCAGCATACCGATGTTTCAAACCGTTTTCTTGCAATGCCCGGTCAGCGTACCCGCGTGCTAGGCTCCCAGCTCTTCAAGTACAACATCAAGGGCTTTTTACAGTGGGCGTTCAATTTCTGGTACAGCCAGTACTCGTACCATCCCGTAAATCCCTTCTCCGATACCTGCGGCGATTACTTCTCTCCGGCCGGAGATACCTTCTCTGTATATCCCGGTCCCGACGGTAAGGCGCTGTATTCGCTCCATGCGTTGCATTTCTACGAGGCACTGCAGGATCTGCGAGCTCTGCGGCTGCTTGAGACTAAAATCGGTCATGATGCCGTGGTAGCGCTTATAGAGGAGGACTGTGCCGAGCCGATGACATTTAGATCCTATCCACGATCGCAGGAGTATCTTCTCTCACTGCGCGAAAGGATCAATGCGGCTATCGCTCTATAAGCTTTGCGAGTAATATTAATTATAAATCCTCGAATGGTGTTGACAAAAACGCCTCGGGGATTTATAATTAATATAGGGAGGTTTTCAGATATTCGTAAAAAGTATCGTTCTCCGGGTCGGAAATTGTGTTCTTCATTTGTAGACTTGCCAACATCGACAAAAATGGATGTCAAAATTGTGTAAGTTGTTCAAAAACCCCATTATATTTTTCGCACTGACCACAAACTTCGGCATATTTTGACATTTACTAAAATCATAAAAAATGTTAAAATATATAGAGAGATATATTTTTAGTTATATCATATATTTTCATGTATCCTGAGGTGTTAAAAATAGAAAACAAGATAAACCGCAAAGTAGGAATAATGACTCTTGGCTGCAAGGTGAATCAGTATGAAAGCACGGCAATAGCCGAGGAGTTTGAGAAGCATGGCTTTACTATCGGCAAATTTTCCGAAAAATGCGGAATATATATAATCAATTCCTGCACCGTTACTGCCGAAAGCGATAGAAAGACCCGTCAGATGATCCGTCGCGCGGCTCGTCATAATCCGAACGCATATGTCCTTGTCACGGGCTGTTATGCGCAGCTTAACCCCGGCAAGACTGCGGGTATCGACGGTGTGGATTTTATTTGCGGCAACAGCAACAAAACAAGACTTGTGGATGCCGCACTGGGTCTTATCGCATCGGGTGAAAAGAATCACGCCGCAGATATTAAGGTTGACGATATCAAGGCAGCTCCCTTTGAGCCCATGACCATACATTCCTCCGAGCGCACTCGTGCTTATGTCAAGATCGAGGACGGATGTGACAACAGCTGTACCTACTGCATCGTTCCGCAGGCGCGCGGAAAGGTTCGCTCAAAGTCTCCCGAGGTTGTTGTGGCTGAGGTCAGAGGTCTTATCGAGAGCGGTTACCGTGAGGTGGTGCTGACGGGTATTGAAACCGCATCCTACGGCAAGGACTTTGCCGATCATTACAGGCTTATCGACCTCCTTGAGGAGGTGGACAAGCTTGACGGTATCGAACGAATCAGACTTGGCTCGCTTGATCCTTCAATACTGCGTCCCGAGTTTGTTGAGCGCATAGCAAAGCTGCAGCATTTTGCCCCCAATTTCCACATTTCCATGCAGGCGGCATCCGACCGAGTGCTTGGTGCGATGCGCCGCAAGTATAATGTGAAGATGGTGGAAGAATACATTAATGATCTGAGGGAAAAGCTTCCGACGGTCACATTCTGCGCCGATTTTATTGTCGGCTTCCCCACAGAGACAGAGGAAGAGTTCCTTGAAACCGCAGCGTTCGTGCGCCGCGTCGGCTTTACACATCTGCACATCTTCCCGTATTCAAAGCGTGCGGGAACTGTGGCGGCAGGCATGGACGGACAGCTTTCCGACGAGGTCAAGGCTGACCGTCTGGCAAGACTTGATGCCATAGGGCGCGAATGCGTTTACAAGATGGCGGAAGGGTATATCGGAGCTCAGAAAGAAGTGCTTTTTGAGCTGTGTGAGGACGGCAGAGCGGTGGGACACACTCCCGAATTTTTAGAGGTTGCCGTAATTACCTCCGATGACCTTCATAATCAGGTCAAAACCGTAAAGCTGAACGGCTTTGATGGTAATGTTTATACCGGATTCATTGTTTAAAGCGTTTTTATACCGAGACAAATAAATTTTTTAAGGAGTCGAACATGGTATACAGAATATTTGTTGAAAAGCAGCCCGCACATGCCGTTGAGGCACGCTCGCTCATCACGGATATCCGTGAGAATCTGATGATCACCTCTCTCGAAGCGATCAGAGTTCTCAACCGTTATGATATTGAAGGTATCTCCGAGGAGATCTTTAATAAAGCGAAGAACACTATCTTTTCCGAGCCTCAGAGCGACATAGTTTTTGATGAGGTTACCGTCGGTGAGAAGGATCGCATTTTCGCAGTGGAATATCTGCCCGGTCAGTTTGATCAGCGCGCAGATTCCTGTGCGCAGTGCGTACAGCTCATTACATATGAAGACAGACCTGCCGTACGGACTGCAAGAGTGTATGTTCTCACAGGTGACGTTACCGACGCTGAGCTTGCAAAGATAAAGAGCTATGTCATCAACCCCGTGGAGAGCCGTGAGGCATCTCTCGAAAAGCCGGAAACTCTCGCTGAGAAGTTCGACATTCCTACCACCGTTGAGACTATCGACGGCTTCATCGCATACGGTGAGGATGAGCTTAAGGCTTTCCTTAATAAGTACGCGCTTGCAATGGATCTTGACGATGTTAAGTTCTGTCAGAGCTACTTCAAGAATGAAGAAAAACGCGATCCCACTATCTCCGAAATAAGACTTATCGACTCCTACTGGTCCGACCATTGCCGCCATACGACCTTTCTTACCGCTATTGATGAAGTAAAGATCGGCGACAAATATATTGAGGACACCTACAACGATTATCTCGAAAAGCGCAAGTTCGTTTACGGTGAGCGCAAGAAGAATATCACTCTTATGGACATGGGTACCATTGCGGCTAAGTATTTAAAGAAGCGCGGCGTACTTAAAAACATGGATGAGTCCGAGGAGATCAACGCTTGCTCCATCAAGATCAAGGTGGATGTTGACGGTGAGGAACAGGATTGGCTGCTCATGTTCAAAAACGAGACCCACAACCATCCCACCGAGATCGAGCCCTTCGGCGGTGCGGCTACCTGCCTCGGCGGTGCCATCCGTGACCCGCTATCGGGACGTGCTTATGTATATCAGGCAATGCGCGTGACCGGATGTGCCGATCCCCGTGTGGCTGTTGCGGACACTATCCCCGGTAAGCTTCCGCAGAGTAAGATCACACACGGTGCTTCCTCCGGTTATTCCTCCTATGGTAACCAGATCGGTCTTGCTACAGGCGCAGTATACGAGCTGTATCATCCTAACTACGTTGCAAAGCACCTTGAGATAGGTGCGGTAGTAGGCGCGGCTCCCGAATGTAACGTTGTCCGCGAACGTCCCGAGCCCGGTGACGTGATCGTACTGCTCGGCGGCAAGACAGGACGTGACGGCTGTGGCGGTGCTACAGGCTCTTCCAAGGCACATACCACCGAATCTCTCACCACCTGCGGTGCGGAGGTGCAGAAGGGTAATCCCCCCGAAGAAAGAAAGATCCAGAGACTTTTCAGAAACGGTGAGGTCACCCGCCTTATCAAGCGCTGCAATGACTTTGGTGCGGGCGGTGTTTCCGTTGCCATCGGCGAACTTGCGGACGGTCTTGATATAGACCTTTCAAAGGTTCCGAAGAAGTATGAAGGTCTCGACGGCACCGAGCTTGCTATCTCCGAGTCTCAGGAGCGCATGGCTGTTGTCGTAGCGGCTGAAAATGTTGAAAAGTTCTGCGAATACGCATCTCGTGAGAACCTTGAATCCACCGTTGTGGCGACTGTCACTGAGGAAGCAAGACTCAAGATGCTGTGGAATGGCAAATATATCATTGACCTTAACCGTGAGTTCTTAAACTCCAACGGTGCGGAGAAGCACACCAAGATCGAGATCGCTCCCGTTGCGGAAGCCGGTCTGCTTGACGGTTATGCGGCATCCCTTGATACAAAGGATACCGAAAAGGCTATGAGAGAGCTTATCTCCGACCTCAACATCTGCTCTCAGCGCGGACTTGTTGAAAAGTTCGACAGCTCCATCGGTGCGGGCACCGTTGTAATGCCTTACGGCGGTAAGTATCAGCTCACTCAGCCTCAGTACATGGCGGCGAAGATACCGGTACTTGATGGTGAGACCGATACCGCATCGGTAATGGCATACGGCTATGATCCCTTCCTCTCCGAAAAGAGCCCATACCATGGCGCGGCTTATGCGGTCGTTGAATCCGTTGCGAAATTAGTTGCGGCAGGTATCGACTATACCACCGTTTATCTCACATTCCAGGAATATTTCGAGCGCACCAATAATAAACCCGAGCGTTGGGGCAAGCCTATGGCGGCTCTGCTCGGTTCGCTGAAGGCTCAGCTTGAATTAAACATTGCGGCTATCGGCGGTAAGGACTCCATGTCAGGTACCTTCGAGAATATCGACGTTCCGCCGACACTGGTTTCCTTTGCGATCGCTCCCATGGACGCGAAGAAGATCGTAACTCCCGAGTTTAAGCAGGCGGGCGATAAGGTATACTACCTCGCTCCCGCATATACAGCGGACAAGCTCCCCGATTTTGCAAGCCTGCGTGAACTCTTCACTAAGGTATATAATATCGCGGCAAGCGGTAAGGCTAAGGCAATCTATACTGTTGACGCAGGCGGCGTTGCCGAGGGTCTTATGAAGATGAGCTTCGGTAACCGCATCGGATTTAAGTCCGGGGGCATCGACGAAAAGAAGCTGTTTGCGCTTAACTACGGCGCGTTCATTATTGAAACCGCGGACGAGCTTGACGGCGAGCTTATCGGTTACACCACCGACGACGGAAAGATCACAATCGGAGGCACATCTGTTGCCATCACCGAGCTTGCAAACGCTTGGGAGGACACCCTTGAAAAGGTGTTCCCCACCAAGGCGGCTGAGGTCAAGCCCGAGCTTACCGAAGCATTTACCTGCACCGCACGTGCAAAGGCACATCATGCGGACAGCTTTGCAAAGCCTCGCGTAGTTATCCCCGTATTCCCCGGTACCAACTGCGAGTACGATACCATGCGCCGCTTTAACAAGGCGGGCGCGCATTCCGATATTTTCGTGCTCCGTAATCTCGACGCAAAGACTCTCGGTGATGCGGTAGACGAATTCGTGACACTGCTTGACAATGCGCAGATCCTTATGATCCCCGGCGGCTTCTCCGGAGGTGACGAGCCCGACGGATCGGGTAAGTTTATCACCGCGGTGCTCCGCAACCCGCGTGTCAAGGAAGCGGTTACAAGATTGCTTGAGGAGCGCGACGGTCTGGCGTTGGGTATCTGCAACGGATTCCAGGCACTTGTCAAGTCCGGTCTCCTGCCTTACGGTAAGATCATGGATGAGATGAGACCCGATTGCCCGACGCTTACCTTTAATGCAATCGGTCGTCACCAGTCCATGATGGTACGCACACGCATCGCATCCACCAAGTCTCCGTGGCTTATGGGCGTGGAAGCAGGTGACATCCACTCCATTCCGATCTCTCACGGCGAGGGACGCTTCTGGGCAAGCGAGGAGCTTGTAAGAAGTCTCGCGGCAAACGGTCAGATCGCAACACAATATGTTGATATGGACGGTAATCCTACCATGGACATCCGCTACAATCCCAACGGCTCCACTTACGCTATCGAGGGCATTCTCAGCCCCGACGGACGTATCCTCGGCAAGATGGGACACAGCGAGCGTATCGGCAGAAATGTGGCGGTCAATATCGAGGGCGATAAGGATCAGAAGCTCTTTGAGTCCGGTGTTAAGTATTTCAAGTAATATAAATATCCGCCGCACGGTGACGTGCGGCGGATGCTGTTTATTCTGGAATCACATCGGCGAACATGAGAGTGTTTAGACCTGCGGCGGCTTCGCCTGTGGGCACGGTCAGAGTTCCGTCGGCGACGAGCAGCTCGAGAACACGCATACGGACGGAGTTGGATAAAAGCGAATTTTTGATGTATTCGCGGCGAAGCGGAAGCATATGTGGCGGAGTCATGGGCGCGTGGAGGGAGGATAATTCTTCTGCCAACGCATCTCGAAGGGCATCCATCTCACTGCCTCCCATTGGGAGCGATTTCGTGAAATTGTTCTGGTTCATCCACTCTTTGCCGCCAATTATGCAGACAATGTTCACCTTATCGTCGGAGGTGAGAAGTCCGCGCTTGTGAAGACGTTCGTATTTTTCGATGTTCTCGGCGGATTTTTCGATTTTTCCCGTGTAGAATTCGTACAGATATTCGTAGTCTGTGTAGAGGTTATCGCTCCAGCCTCCGTTGCGGGTATCGTAATTCGTTCCGATTTGCCATGCACGCACGGGATATTTGTCGGAGCCGCGTGTCATATTACCGCAGCAGCTGTATTTTCTTGCATCGAAGCTTATATCGAAGCTTGCCGCAAGCTCTGCGAATGCGATGTAGTTTCCTCCGTCCTTTCGGGGAACTGCGTACTTATAAGCATCGGAGCGGTTGTTGCTGCACAATCTGTCCGAGCAGAGTGCATAAGCGATGCCGGACCACAAGAGAAGATTCTCATCGTTTTCCGGAATGTATATGTTAGTGCGGTCATAGCCGTGAAGTGCTTCGATGAGCCGAGGAACGTACAGCTCGCGCACCTTTTTGGCATAGCGACAGAAAATTCCATGCTCCTTTTCCGCAAGCTCGCGGGACGGCTCGTAAATGAGAATGTTTGTGAGATATTTGTCGCCTGACACTTTATCCATAAAGCCGTATTCTTCGAGTATCGCCACCTCATCAGCGACAAAAACGGGTGAAACGCCGAGTTCATCTGCAATTTCGTTAATTGAGCGCGCATTGTGATATGCTGCATAAGCAATATTCTGCGTGAGACGGCGTTCGAGAAAACTGGAGGTATCCCCCTTTTTTCCGGGTTGACCGTCGTGTCCCATGTTTGTGAATTCTATCGGTGCAAGCCCTAATTTGCCAATGTTTCTCATAGTATCCATACCTTCCTTTAATTCTGATTTTGCGCCGCTTATGTGCCACTTTACCGTCCCAAGCGGTATTTTAAGCTTAGCGGCGATATCGGCGAGCTTCATGCTGTCGTAATAGTGAAGCATAAGTATCTCGCGTCTGATTTTTGACAGGTGTGCAATCTCCACGCGCAGCTTTGCGTATGTCTCGCTTTCCATGATACGCTCGGTGAAGTCGCTGCCGTCGGTGAGGTCGAAGTCGCAAATGTCGCACCACGACGTGCGGTGTGACTCGTCGCAAAAGCGCGCCCACACATTTTCCGCGATGCGGTAAATATAAGCGGGAATGTTTGCAACACTGTCGCGGCGGAGCAGGGAAGCATAGACTTCAAGTGTGATGCGGGAAGCCAATTCCTCGGCGCGCTCTATGGAATTGGTCTTGTTCACCGCGAAGCCGTACAGCTTGCTTGTGTATTCTAAGATAAGGCTGTCACATAAAGCTTTGTCCATGCGTTTTCTCCTTTGTTTTTTGAGATCTCGTATATATAGTGGCGGAATTTTCAAAAAAGTTGGCAATTTACATAAATATTATAAAATAAATATCATGGATTTTTCAAGTATAACTTATATAAATGTTTGAAAATTTTAGAAAAGTGTGATATAATATAATGTGGAGCGGTTTTACGCTGAAATGATAAGCGATGATGTTGGAGGAAATGATATGTTCTATAAATATGAAACTCACAGTCACACAGCTGAGGGGAGTAAATGCGGCAGGATAGACGGCGCGTCGCTTGCAAGACTTTATAAATCTTTAGGATACACCGGACTTGTCATTACCGATCATTTTTATAAGGGAAATACCGCAGTGCCGCGGGAGCTTCCCTGGAATGAGTGGGTCACCGAATTTGTTAAGGGCTATGAGAATGCCAAAGCAGAAGGTGATAAGATCGGGCTTGATGTGTTCTTTGCTTGGGAATATTCCGCTGAATACGCTGCGGATTTCCTTATATACGGACTGGATGCGAATTGGCTTTACGAGAATCCCGATCAGATACAGCTCGGTACCTGCGCATATCTTACAAAGGTACGCGAGGCGGGAGGCATTGTTATTCATGCCCATCCATTCAGAAATCCGGTAAAGATGCTGCTTCCCGAGTGGTGCGACGGTGTTGAGATAATCAATGCCAATGCCGCTGAGCCCGATAATGACCGAGCAAAGCTTTATGCTAACAGCTATAATCTTCGTAAAATTGCGGGCACAGATAATCACACAGGTATACGAGAAAAAATGGCGGGTGTATATTTCACAGAGAGAATAGTCGATATCCATGATTTCGCTGACCGCATCAAGGCGGGCGAAGCGCTCACATTTTTTGATCGCTACGATAAGGAAAACGATTTTGCTCGTATTTGACATGTCAGGAGCTTGATTATAATGAAGCATGTTGATATATATACCGACGGCGCCTGCAAGCACAATCCGGGACCCGGCGGTTGGGGTGCGGTGATCGTTTTTAAAGGTATTGAGAAAGAAATGTCCGGCGGTGAAGCGCAGACTACCAACAATCGCATGGAACTTATGGCGGTCATAAGTGCGCTCGAGGCTCTGAAGGAGCCCTGTGAGGTCACGCTTACATCAGATTCGAAATATGTTATCGACTCTATCGAAAAAAGGTGGGTCTACGGCTGGAAGGCGCGCGGTTGGGTCAAGTCTGATAAGAGTCCCGCACTGAACCCCGATTTGTGGGAGCGGCTGCTCGCGCTGCTTGAAACACACGAGGTGAAGTTTGTATGGGTCAAGGGACATGCGGGACACCCTTACAACGAGCGGTGCGATGCGCTTGCCTGTGCGCAGGCGGAGCGTTACCGTTAACAATTCACGAATTGTTTACATGAAAAATATCTTAGGTATATTGAAATCTGCACCGAAAAGGTATACAATAGATATGCGGTAATATTAACCGCTGATTATAAAACAACTATCTTTCAAAAGCGAAAGGATGACTGAATATTATGGCAGAGAGATTGGTTTATGCCGATAATGCGGCGACCACATCCACATCAAAAGCAGTGCTTGAAGTAATGATGCCCTATTTTGGCGAGGTTTACGGAAATCCGTCCAGCCTCCATCAGAAGGGAAGAGCTGCAAAGGCGGCTGTTACTGCGGCACGCGAAAAGATCGCATCACTCCTCGGTGCTAAGCCGAACGAGATCTACTTCACCGCAAGTGGCTCCGAAGCCGATAACTGGGCGATTAAGGGCGCGGCTCATGCGATGCAGCATCGCGGCAAGCACATAGTTTCCACCAAGATCGAGCATCATGCGGTACTTCATGCACTGGAGGCTCTCGAAAAGGAGGGCTTCGAGGTGACATATCTCGACACCGACGAGGTGGGCAGAGTATCGCCGGAGTCTGTTGCGGCGGCAGTTCGCGAAGATACCATACTCGTTGAAGTGATGTATGCTAACAATGAGATCGGCACCATTGAGCCCATCCGTGAGATCGCGGCGGCGGTCAAAGCCAAGAACCCCAAGACGCTGGTGTTTACCGATGCGGTGCAGGCAGTCGGCGCGGTAGATATAAATGTAGTTGAGCTCGGAGTTGATATGCTGTCCATGTCGGGGCATAAAATACACGCTCCCAAGGGCATCGGTGCGTTGTATATCAGAAACGGTGTGCGTATTCTGAATCTTATCGACGGCGGTGGTCAGGAAAGAAGCCGTCGCGGCGGTACCGAGAATGTAGCGTACATCGTAGGCTTCGCCAAGGCGTTGGAGGATGCCGTTGCGGGTATTCCCGAGGGCGAAAGAGTTGCAAAAATGCGCGACAGACTGATCGATGAGATATTAAAGATTCCGAACACCAGACTCAACGGTCCGAGAGAGGGCAGACTTCCCGGCAATGTTAACGTGGCGTTTGAGTTTATCGAGGGTGAAAGCTTGCTTCTGCTTCTGGATATGGCCGGTATCTGCGCGTCTACAGGCTCGGCATGCTCGTCGGCTTCCCTTGAACCGTCACACGTTTTGCTTACCATTGGCGTTCCTGTGGAGCAGGCACATGGCTCGCTCAGACTTTCCATCGGCAGAGATACCACCGATGAGGATATTGATTATATCCTCGAAAAGCTTCCTGCAATAGTCGAGCGGCTTCGTATGATGAGCCCGCTTTACAACGCATGAAAATATAGATAATAAATAAGGAGAATATATATGTACAGCGAGAAAGTAATGGATCATTTCGCCAATCCGAGAAATGTGGGCGAGATCGAAAACGCGGATGCTGTCGGCGAGGTCGGCAACGCAACCTGCGGAGATATCATGAGAATGTATCTTAAAATAGACGAAAACGAGGTTATCGAGGACGTAAAGTTCAAGACCTTCGGCTGCGGTGCAGCTATCGCGACCTCGTCGATGGCAACTGAGCTTATTAAGGGCAAGACGGTCGAAGAAGCACTGAAGCTTACCAACAAAGCGGTCATTGAAGCTCTCGACGGACTTCCGCCTCAGAAGATTCACTGCTCGGTGCTTGCCGAGGAGGCGGTTAAGGAAGCCATTGCCAATTACTATGACAAGAAGGGCATCAAGCATGACCTTCGCACGGGCTGTGCAGGTCACTGCGCTACCTGCACTAAGCATCATTGATATACAGAAAACGGATCTTCGGATCCGTTTTTCTTTATTACAATGAGCACCGCTTGCAGATGTACAGCGGAAGAAAACGCAATTGTATCCCGAGGAGGGCATTGCGCTCAAGACAGCGGTAAATAAAGATATAAATGGTAAATAAAAGCAATAATTGTTGAATTTTCGGCAAAATTGTGCACTTTGTATACGTGTAGAAAATAGTGTGACAAATTTGTGCAATATGCACCATTAAATGAGCAAATAATTAGATGACACTAAGTGTCGGCATATCATAAATAGAGTAAATAATATTTACTAATCATGTGCATAGTATAGCGAGTCGGGTATAAATTGCGTTTTAACGCCGAAATCAACGTTAACATAGTAAAAATAAATTACATATCAAATGCTACATTTATAAAATAAAAGGTGAGTCGAGATAAAAAAATCAAAACAGGAAATGTGAACGGAGACTGAGCGGCTCGTGTCTTAGTTTTGAATGGTTTTTGAAAATCCTCTATAGAAAATACCGCTCTTGACTTTTTCTTGACCTTATGTTATTATATTGGTATGAAAAAATCGGCGGATTCTCCGAAAAACACGGAATTTGCCGATTGGTTCAATGCTTTGTGCCGCCATTTTGCGTTCGGATGCATGCCGCAGCATACATTTGTGCCACACTTGGTGCCGCGTATGCGATGCCGTGAATTGTCAGGGTACAAGGCTTTTATGCGATTCTATACCCTTCAAAAGTAATTCTTGGCAGGAGGAAAAGGTTAATGAAAAAAACCAGATTAACACGGTTAACTGCTGTTTTTTTATCATTGATTATGCTCGGCTCCGCGTTCGGTGTAACAACCGCTGCGGATGAAGCTGAAAAAGCCGCGTCTACCGTCAGCTATGATATAGATGACGTGCGTGACCTGCTCAGCGCCGAGGAGTACGCTGACTACGCAGAGAGAACTGCTGACGTAGCGCGTGCCAGAAAAACGGTCGTGATAGATGCAGTTGACTACAACAAAGAGGAGACTGACGCTGATGTCGAGCTCCGCGACGGAGGTCTGTATACCCCCGGTTCCGGTACTGTGACATGGGATGTTGAGATTCCCTCGACCGCAAAATATGCGCTCGAGATCGAATACTCCTTCCCCGAGGATGGTAAATCCACCTCCATCGAGCGCAGACTTCGCATCGACGGTGAATATCCGTTCAAGGGTGCGAGATACCTCTCGATTACAAAAGTGTGGCGCGACGAATATGAAACAGCCGAAGACGGCACTGTCAGCTTCAAGACCGACCTTACGGGCAATGACATCAGACCTAATAAGTACATTGCTCCCGAGTGGAGAACCTATGTTGCCAGCGACTCTACAGGTTATGACATTCATCCGTATGAGATCGTGTTTGAGAAGGGTGAGCACACCCTGTCCCTTGAGGCGACCCGCGAAGAGCTTATTATCAAGTCGATCACTCTCTATCCTTATGAGGATCTTCCCGCTTATGCGGATGTAAAGGCTGAGTACGACAGTAAGGGCTACAAGGCGGCGGAAGGTGCTGAGCCTATCATTCTTCAGGCTGAGCTTTCCGATGCTACCTCCGACCGTACCATCTACCCCGCGAACGACAGAACCTCCGCGCTCACTCAGCCGCAGGATCCGTCGCTCTCCAAGCTCAACTATCTTGGCGGTACCAAGTGGCAGAGCGTTGGTCAGTGGATCGAGTACAAGTTCACTCCCGAGGTGTCCGGTCTTTATGAGATCGTTCCGCGCTACAAGCAGTCCGATCTTTCCGGTATGTACACCTCCCGTCGTATCTACATAAACGGTGAGATTCCCTTTGAGGAGGCGAACTACCTTCAGTTCAATTATTCCGATGAGTGGCAGACCGCTCCTATCGGAAATGATGAAGGTTCCTTCGAGTTCTACTTTGAAGCGGGTGAGGAGTATACTATCCGCTTTGAGGTCGTTCTGGGTAACATGAGTGATATCATCGGACGCGTTCAGGCTTCCCTGACCTCCATCAACAGCGATTATCTGAAGATTCTTCAGATTACCGGTGCTGACCCCGATGAATACCGCGACTACAACTTCCGTAATCTTATCCCCGATACCATCAAGGATCTGTACGCTCAGTATCTTGAGCTTACCGAGATTTCCGGCATACTCGTTGAGATCAACGGCGAAAAGGGCAACAATACCGCAACGCTCGACAACATCTCCCGTGTGCTTGAAAAGATGGCTACCGATGAGGACGAGATCGCAAGAAACCTTGACTCCTTAAAGAGCTATATCGGTACCCTCGGTACCTGGCTTAATAATGTAAGAAAGCAGCCGCTTTCCTTCGACTATATCTCGATTCAGCCTGCGGGCGGCAAAATGCCCAAGGCAGAGGCTAACTTCTTCGAAGCAGCCGGATTCGAGATCAGCTCCTTCGTAATGTCCTTCTTCACCGACTATTCCAACCTCGGCGCTACCATCCAGCTTGATGAAGAGGACGTTATCGACGTATGGACTCAGACCGACCGTGACTCCGCTCAGGTTATTCGCTCTCTGTGCGATAACTACTTTACCTCGGTTCAGAACATAGGCGTTAATCTTCGTCTTGTTGCCGGCGGTACTCTGCTTCCCGCGACTCTTGCGGGCATGGGGCCTGATGTTGCGATGGAAAATGCACAGTCGATTCCCGTCCAGTATGCGATTCGTAACGCGGTTCAGCCGCTTAACGATTTTGATACCTTTGATGAAGTAGTTTCCAGATTCTCCGAGTCTGCTACCGTTCCGCTGTCGCTGTACGGTACGACTTACGGTCTGCCCGAAACTCAGACCTTCAACATGGTATTCTACCGTAAGGACGTCTTCGCTGAGCTTGGTGTTGACATCCCCAAGACTTGGGACGATCTTATGTCTATCGTTCCTGTGCTTCAGTACAACAACATGCAGGTCGGTGTTCCCGGCAACTACGGCGGACTCCAGCTCTTCCTCTATCAGATGGGCGGTGAGCTTTATGCCGATGACGGTATGAGAATCAATCTTGATTCCAACCTCGCGCTCGAAGCATTCGACACCATGTGCTCGTACTTCACTCAGTATTCCTTCCCGATTACCTATGATGCGGCTAACCGTTTCAGAACCGGTGAAATGCCTCTCATCTTCGCTGACTACATCTCGATGTACAATCAGCTTACCGTCTTCGCAACGGAAATTCGCGACCTGTGGGAGTTCGTTCCCGTAATCGGTATGGAAGACGAAGATGGAAACATCAACAACACTGCTATTTCTACTGTCACTTCTATCATTATGATGAACGGCTGCGAAAAGCAGGAGAACGCTTGGAAGTACATGGACTGGTTCACCTCTTCCGAAACTCAGTCCAGCTACGCTAACGAGAAGATCGCTATCGTAGGTCCCGGTTCTATGTACGCAACGGCGAACAAGGAAGCGCTTGAGTCTCTGCCGTGGTCCACGACCGACCTTGAGAACATCCTTGCTCAGTACAACAATCTGGCTACCATTCCCGAAATGCCCGGCGGATACATCATCTCCCGTTATGTCGGCTTCGCATTCCTGGATGCTTACAATGACAACGCCGATCCCGTTGAAGGACTTCTCGGTTATGTTGACGATATCAATAAGGAAATCACCAGAAAGCGTAAAGAGTTCGACCTCGATACGCTGGAGCTCGGTGAAACTCTCGCTGACAGAGAAGCAAAGAAAAATCAGCAGAGCGAATCTGAAAAATAATCTTCCTGCAAATTCCGCTTCCCGCTCCGATATTCGGAGCGGAGAAGCGGATGTAACGGGATAATCAAAATCTGTAAAGGAGAGAACACACATGTCACAGAATGCAGCGGCTGTTAAAACGCCGAAGCCGACGTCTCGTAAAGACATGACCAAATTCCAGTGGACTCTTAAAGAGATTGCTCGTAATAAGACCGCATATTTCATGATTGCGCCCTTTATGATCCTCTTTTTGATCTTCACTGTATTCCCGGTCGTCCTTTCGATCGTATTGAGTTTCACAGAGTTTAACCTGCTCGAATTCCCCACATTCATCTTCATGGATAACTACATAAGATTATTCCTTGATGATGATATCTTCCTGACCGCGGTTCAGAATACCCTCGTATTCGCTTCCATCACCGGTCCTGCATCTTACCTCATCTCCCTGCTCGTTGCATGGTTTATTAATGAGCTTACTCCCAAGGTTCGTGCGGTCGTAACTCTTATCTTCTATGCTCCGTCTATCGCAGGTTCCGTTTACCTCATTTGGGCAACCCTTTTCTCCGGCGACTCCTACGGTTATGTTAATGCGTGGCTGATGGAGTTCGGATTTATCACAGAACCTATTCTGTGGTTTAATGACGCAGATTACGTTATGCCTCTGTGTATCGTAGTTGCGCTTTGGACCTCGCTCGGTACATCCTTCCTTTCGTTTATCGCAGGTCTCCAGACCATTGATAAATCGCTTTACGAAGCGGGCGCCGTTGACGGTGTAAGAAACAGATGGCAGGAGCTTTGGTACATCACCCTCCCGACCATGAAGCCTCAGCTGATGTTCGGTGCGGTCATGGCTATAACCAACTCGTTTGGCTTCGGCGGCGTTGTTACCGCACTTTGCGGCTTCCCGTCTGTTGACTACGCAGCACACACGATCATGCATCATCTTGACGACTACGGCGGACAGCGTTTCGAGGTCGGTTACTCTTCGACCATCGCGGTCGTGCTCTTCGTTATGATGGTGGGCAGCAACCTGGTTATCAAGAAACTCTTATCGAAGGTGGGACAATAAAATGGCAAGATTAAGAACCAGAAAACATAAAGTTGTCCTCAACCGTTCGGTTGGAGGCGACATAGGAATCAACGTACTCCTTATTCTTCTCGGTGCTTTCATGTTCCTGCCGATGCTTTATGTTATCATGCAGTCATTAAAGCCTCTTGATGAACTTTGGATGTTCCCCCCGCGCTTTTATGTAATGAGCCCCACGCTCAAGAACTTTACCGACCTGTTTAAGCTCATGAGCACCTCGTGGGTTCCCTTCTCGAGATACATATTCAATACTGTATTTATCTCGGTTGCAGGTACCGCAGGTAACCTGCTGTTCTCCTCGCTGGCAGCTTACGCGCTTGCGAAGATCAAGTTCCCCGGACGCAGATGGATATTTGAAGTTATCGTCCTCTCGCTTATGTTTAACTCCACCGTTACCAGTATTGCAAACTACCTCACTATGAGTACCCTCCACTGGGTTGATACCTATCTCGCACTTATCGTGCCTGCTTGGTGTACCTCCCTTGGTCTGTACCTGATGAAGCAGTTCATGGAATCCTCGGTTTCCGATGCAGTGCTTGAGTCCGCTCGACTCGACGGCGCTTCCGAGTTCTATACCTTCTTAAAGATTGCGATGCCGATGGTTAAGCCCGCATGGCTGACCCTTATCATCTACTCTTTCCAGGGCCTGTGGAACTCCGGTAACTCCATTTACATCTATTCCGAGCAGTTAAAGACCTTTAACTACGCAATCAACCAGATCGTAGCCGGCGGTATTGCCCGTGCGGGTGCGGCAGCGGCTTCTCAGGTTATCATGATGGCTGTGCCGATCGCCGTATTCGTCATCTCGCAGAGTAACATCATCGAGACGATGGGTTCGTCGGGTATGAAGGACTAAGGAGGGTAATAATGAAACAGCTTACAAAGATTTTTGCCCTCGCAGCATGTATCATCCTTGTTCTGGGATGCATGCCTCTCGGCGCTATTACCCCGTATTCCACCTACACCTATTCAATTGACGGTTTCGCTCTTATGTCTCCTGATGCTTATGTGCCCGACAGACAAGTCGATTCCGCATACATGGGTCTCGAGACCGCTATTGACGATCCCCGTGACATGGTAGTAGACGGAAACAAGAACATTTATATTGCGGACGCGGCTAACAACCGTATCGTAGTTCTTGACAGATACTACAAATTAAAGTTCACTATCGCTGAATTTATCAACCAGAACGGTGTACCGGACGCACTTAAGTCTCCCTCCGGCGTATTTGTTACCGAGGAAAAGATTTACGTTGCCGATACCGATAACAACCGTATCGTAATGTTCGAGCTTGACGGTACCTTCTACAAGGTCATCGAGGAGCCGGACGCAGACGTATTCCCTGCAGGCTCTATCTACAAGCCGGTCGCTATAGCGGTTGACGCATACGGTCGTATCTATGTCGTATCGTCCACCACCTACATGGGTGTCATCGCGATCAACGAGGACGGCGTGTTCCAGGGCTTCATCGGTGCTCAGAAGGTTACCATCGACCCCCTGCAGATCATCTGGAGAAGATTCCAGACCGCAGAGCAGAGAGCACTTTCTCAGCAGTACGTTTCCACTGAGTTCAACAACATCACTATCGACGAGAATGGCTTCATCTATGTAACCACCTCGTCCATTGCCGAGAATTCTCAGCAGGCAGCTATTACCAATAAGGAAAGCACATACGCTCCTGTTAAGAAGCTCAACACCGCAGGCTCGGATATCATGAAGCGTAACGGCTTCTTCGGTCCCGGCGGTGAAGTCAACGTTACCAACCTTTCCACCGCACAGATAACCGGTGCCTCCAAGATCATCGACGCGGCTATAGGTCCCGAGAACACTTGGTCAATAATCGACGAAAAGCGTTCCAAGATCTATACCTACGACGAGGACGGCAACCTGCTGTTCATCTTCGGTGACCAGGGTCAGCAGCTTGGTAATATCCAGTCTGTTGAAGCTATCGTTTACCTCGACAATGACATTCTCGTTCTTGACAAGACCGCTGACAATATTACGGTATTCAGACGTACCGAGTACGGCGATCTGCTTATTGACGCGATCAGAAATACCAACGAGCGTAATTACGACACAACCATAAACTACTGGACTGAGATCCTCAAGAGAAACAATAACTTCGACACCGCGTACATCGGTATCGGTAAGAGCCTTTACAGAAGCGCTGAGTATGAAGAGTCTCTTGACTATTACAAGTCCGCATATGACACCGAAAACTACTCTGAATCCTTCAAGGAGATCAGAAAGAACTGGATCTCGAAGTACATAATCCTGATCCCGATCTTTGTTATCGTTGTAGTTGTAGCATTGGTGCTCTTCAACAAGTATGCAGCAAAGCTCAACAAGAAAACTCAGCTCAAGAAGGGCAGAAAAACCTTCTGGGAAGAGCTTATTTACGCAAATCACCTCATCCTGCATCCGTTTGACGGTTTCTGGGATCTGAAGCATGAACAGCGCGGTTCTATGAGAGCTTCGTTTGTATGGCTGGCACTGGCTATCCTCACATTCTTCTATCAGGATGTCGGAACAGGCTATATCTTCGATGCTCGTCAGACCTCCTCGACGATCTTTGTACAGATCACCGCGGTTCTGGTGCCCGTAATCCTCTGGTCGGTCGCTAACTGGTGTCTGACCACTCTGTTCGACGGTGAAGGCAGCCTCAAGGACATTTTTATAGCAACCTGTTATTCACTGGTTCCGCTGCCGATCCTCATCATCCCTTCGGTTCTCATTTCCAATGTTGCACTTGCATCTGAGGCGACCATCATCAACCTCCTTGTGACCTTCGCTTTCGTGTGGGCAGGTTTGCTTATCTTCTTCGGTATGATGGTAACTCACGACTACACATTCTCTAAGAACGTGCTTACATCCATCGGTACCATTATCGGTATGGCGATCATCATGTTTATCGGTATCCTGTTCTCGACGCTGCTTGCTAAGATCGTAAGCTTCATCTCCAGTATCATTACCGAGATCACGTTCCGTATGTAATAACAGGATAGGAGTTATAGTAATGAAAAAATTCAGATTATTATCGGCGTTCCTGTCTGTTGTTATGACGATGGGAATATTAACAGCCGCACTTCCGGTCACTGCGGCGACCGCTGCCGAGGAGCCTTTGGTTCCCGGTATCGATGAAGAAACCGGTACACCTACCATTGATTATCTGACTCAGACCTATGATACTCCCGAGGATAAGCTCGCAACAATGACCAAGTACCTTGAAAAAGGCGATATGGCGCTGTATGTTGAGCCTGTTTCCGGTGAAGTGGCATATGTAAACAACAAAACCGGTCAGATACTGTTCTCAAATCCTTATGATGTTTCTCAGACCAGCTCGGCTACATCCATAAAGCAGGAGCTTCTCTCTCAGATCATCATTAAGTATACCGATAACGCATCCGAGCTCGAAATGTTCTCTTTCGTTGAAGCTTGCCAGAGAGGTCAGATCAACGTAAAGAAGATCAAGAACGGTGTCCGCGTTGAGTATACCATGGGTCGTGAAGAGACCCGTAAGCTTGTTCCGAAGCAGATCAAGAGAGAGCGCTTTGAGGAGCTCATTCTCGCGAACATCCCCGAGGGCGGTACCAAGGACAGACTTCTTGCGTTCTATACTCTCCAGGATCCGTACGATGATAGCCTTACCGAGCGTGCAAAGCGCGAGCTTATCGCAGCTTTCCCGATCTGTAATCAGATGGCGATCTACGTCTTTGACCCCGGTGCTACCGATCGTGAGCTTAACATGATCGAGGGCTGGATCAAGACCTACTGCCCCGAATACACCTATGAAACTCTCGAAGAGGACCACACTATCACCGATTATGTCGGCACCGATAAGGCTCCGGTTCTGTTCAGACTTTCGCTCGAGTATAAGCTCGACGATGACGGTACGCTTGATGTACGTCTCCCCGCAAACGGCATCCGTTTTGATGAGAGCGCATATCAGCTTACCTACATCAGTATGCTTCCTTGGTTCGGTGCAGGCGCTGCCGAGTGGGAAGGCTACACCTTCATCCCCGACGGCTCCGGTACACTGGTTCGTTTCGAGGATATCGGCAGCAAGCCTCTTACTCTTACCGGTAAGATCTACGGTCAGGACTACGCATACCAGGAGGTAGGCGGTCAGAACAAGGAGATCATGCGTCTCCCTGTTTACGGTATTGTCGAGACCGCAAACTTCAATCCTCCCGCACTTACTCAGGATCAGATCGATTCCGGCTTCGAGTATGAGAAGCCCGAAGGTAAGCTCAGTACCGGCTTTGTCGCGATCATCGAAGAAGGCGACTCCCTTGCTGAGATCAGTACCGAGCACGGTGGCAACCTTCACAAGTACAACACTGTTTATACCACATTCTATCCGAGACCTAAGGATACCTACAACCTCGCAGAAGCTATCTCGGTTGGTTCCAATGCTACATACACGGTCGTTTCCGAGCGTAAGTATACCGGAAGCTATCGTATTAAGTACATCATGCTGACAAGTGAAGAGAATGCAGATGCGGTCGGTCTCAAGGATTATTATGAGGACTCCTACGTCGGTATGGCTAAGGCGTACAGAGATTATCTCATCAACGAAGGCATTCTCACCGAGATCACCGATCCCGAGGACAGCATCCCGCTGTACATTGAATCCTTCGGTGCTATGAATACGATTGAGAGAATCCTTTCGATTCCTGTTGAAGTTCTTAAGCCGTTGACTACCTTTGAAGACCTCAAGACTATGTACACCACGCTTTCCGAAGCAGGTATTACAAATGTTAACTTCAAGCTGACAGGTTATACCAATGGCGGTATGAACGACACCTCTGCTTATCATGTAAAGTTTGAGAAATCAGTTGGCGGAAATGACGGATTCACTGAATTCGTAGAGTATGCAAATGAAAACAGCATCGGTGTATATCCCGACTTCGATTTTGCAAATGTCGGTATGTTTGAAATGTTCGACGGTGTTTCCAACAAAGAGCATCTTATCAAGACCATGGATAACCGTTACACCACCAAGCGTTACTACGATTCCACTCTCCAGTCTTTCCAGAGAGGTTACTCGCTGGCAATTTCTCCTTCGGTTTATGACTATTTCTTCGAAAACTTTAATAAAGAGTACAGCAAGCTCTCTCCGAACGGTATTTCGGTTTCTACTCTCGGTACTGACTTGAACTCCGACTTCGATGAGGATGAGCCCTACAACCGCGAGGATTCCAAGGCGTTCACAACCGAAATGCTCGCGAACATTGAGGACGCTTACAGCAATGTAATGATCGACGGCGGTAATATGTATGCCGTTCAGTATGCAGATCATATCATCGATGTATCCCTTGACTCCAGCCGTTATTCCAATGCGAGTGAAGCTGTTCCGTTTATGGGTCTGGTACTCCACGGCTGCGTCGAGTTTGCCGGCAGTGCTATCAACATGGCGGGTGATACTCAGTACGAGCTTCTCAAGGCAATCGAAAACGGTGCAGGTCTGTACTTCACTCTTTCAATGCAGAACACCTCGCTTCTGAAGGAAGACGTTGAATTCAACAAGTATTACTCTGTTGCATTCGATATCTGGCAGGAAGAGCTCATTGACATCTATACAACTCTTAACGACGCCCTTGCCGATCTTCAGGATAAGCAGATCGTTAACCATGAGTTCCTTATAGGTGAGCGTGTTCCTTCCGCAGAGGAAGAAGAGGCTGATAAGATAGCAGCAGAGGAAGCCGCTATTCTTGCAGCAGAAGAAGAAAAAATTGCAGCCGAGAAGGCTGACAAGGCTCAGAAGCTTGCAGATCGTCTTGCAGCGCTCAAGGCTGCCGCTGGTGAAGAAGCATCCTCGACCGTTAAAACCGTTGGCGGCGCTTCCGATGCCTTCAACAAGGAAGAGGAAGTCGATCCCAATGCATATGTATACACCAAGTATACATCCGATGACGGACGCATTGTAAAGGTCACCTACGAAGGTGGCACAGCATTTATCCTTAACTACAACAACTTCGAGATCACTGTCGAGGATGATGGTAAAACCTACACCATCGCCGCACTTGATTTCGTAGAAGTTAAATAAGAAAAGAGAGGTGTAATAAATGAATAGTGAAGCAAAGCTCACCAAGGCCGGCGCTACAAAGAAGCGTAAGCGTATCGCCTCTCTCGATGCACGTAAGGCGCGTGCGGGTTGGGTATTCGTACTTCCGTTCGTACTCAGCTTTATCATCATCTATCTGCCGATCGTAATCGACTCCATCAAGTACAGCTTCAACAAGATTAAGATCGGTCAGGGCGGCGGTTACACGCTGGAGTTCGTAGGATGGGAAAACTACCAGGAGGCACTCTTTGTAGACCCCAAGTTCGTTCAGACCCTTACTTCCGGTATCCAGCAGCTTATCTTTGATATCCCCGCGATCGTAATATTCTCGCTCTTTATCGCAGTTCTTCTTAATCAGAAGATGGCGGGCCGCGCAGCGTTCCGTGCAATCTTCTTCATCCCCGTTATTATCTCAACCGGTATCGTTGACCAGATCGACCAGGCCAACACCATGCTCGATTACATGAGCGATACTGAGGAAGGTATCAACGACGGTTCGGGACAGAATGCCACAGCTGAGATCCTCTCGGCGGTCGATATCGAGCGGCTGTTTGAAAACATGAAGGTTGGTACCGAGCTGGTTGATTATGTTGTAAGTATGGTTAACAACATTTACGATATCATCAACCGTTCAGGCGTACAGATGCTTATCTACCTTGCAGGTCTCCAGTCCATCTCGCCCGCGATCTACGAGTCTTGTTCGATCGACGGTGCAAGTGCTTGGGAAACCTTCTGGAAGGTTACCTTCCCGATGATAAGCCCGATGATCCTTGTAAACGCAATATACACGGTCATCGACTCCTTCACATCACAGTCCAACACGGTCATGACTTACATTTCAAGCGTATATGACACGGCAGGCGGTAACGTTTTAAGCTCGGCAATGTCTTGGATCTACTTCTTGATAGTCCTCGTCATTATCGGCTTGGTAGCGGCACTTCTCAGTGCGTATGTCTTCTATCAGAAACGCGATTAAGGAGGGATAATTAATGAATTCTCAACAAACATCCAATGCTCCCCGCGTTATGAAGGAGAGCAAAAACAAAATCAGAGTTGAGTTTGAAAGAACCCCTCTGAAAGACCGTCTCAAGGCGAGATTCCTCAACATGAACTTCTTTAAGAATGTTGTTGTAAGAATCTTTACCTACGTTCTTCTCATCGGTATTTCGTATGTCATCCTGTTCCCGTTCTTTGCAAAGATTTCCGGCTCATTCATGGGCAAAGAGGACTTTGTTGACGTAACGGTAAAGCTTATTCCGAAGTACCCGACGCTCGATACCTATAAGGCGATCATCAGTGAAAACGGCTACTTTACGGCGCTGTTTAACACGTTCACACTTTCTGCGCTCTGCGGACTTATTCAGACCTTCGTATGCTGCTTCATTGGCTATGGCCTTGCGAAGTTTAAGTTCAAGGGCAACAAGCTGATCTTCTTCCTCGTAATCTTTACGATGGTAATTCCTCACAGAACACTTCAGCTTTCAATGTTCATGAAGTTCAGATACTTCGATATTCTCGGTATCTTCGATCTTCTGGGCGGCGGTGTGTTTGAATGGCTTCGCATCCTTCCGTTCTCCTCGATCAATTTGAACAACACCTACTGGCCTCTTGCACTGCTGTCCTTCGGCGGCCTGGCGTTTAAGAACGGACTTTACATCTTCATGATGCGTCAGTTCTTCCACGGTGTACCGGACGAACTTGAAGAGTCCGCGTATATCGACGGTTCGGGTGTATTCAGAACGTTCCTTCAGATCATCCTCCCGCTTTCTGTGCCGATGATGATCACCATCTTCCTGTTCGCGTTCTCGTGGCAGTGGACGGATAACTTCTACACCACCGTATTCTTCACTAAGACCGGTATGACCCTTATGCCTGATATCGTCGGCGTTCCTGCAACTCTGGACACGCAGTATGCGGCTCAGAACCTGTACGAATCCGCTATCAGAAACACATGCGGTCTGCTGATCCTGCTTCCTCTGCTTGTAATGTATGTATTCCTGCAGAGATATCTGATCGGTGGTATCGAACGTTCCGGTATCGTTGGTTAATAAAACAAAAAATAACTGCTGTACATTGTACGGCAGTTATTTTTGTTAGTAAAAAATGGACTGTGGCACCACAATCGGTGCAACAGTCCATTCGGATTTGCTATGCATCAATGCACACATCCGCCCCATTCGACGGCGACAAAGCCGTTCCGCTCAAACGTCGGCAGTACCTGCTCCGCAATCACCACGGGCGTGTCCGACGGCTTGATGTGCATCGCCATGCGCAGCAGTGAATCGGGCTTCGGGGTGATGTTCAGCGCGTTCGCCGCCTCACGCTCATCGGTCAGCTCGAACCTGATTATATTATACTCATTTGCTTCCATTATCGGTAGCCAGTATATTATGAATTCGTTCGCTTCCCGCTCGGTGAAGCCCAGCGCCGCCAGCTTTTCCTCCAAAAATGCTGCCGAATCCTCCCCCGCAACGCAGAAGCCGTCGTGAATTTCGTAGCTGTCGATATCAGCCGCTTCTTCCCAATAGAGCGCATAGTAGCTGCGCCCTCGCAAGTCGATCAGCGTACCGTTGGGGGAAGCGGTAACGCTCCAGCCGTCGTTGTAGGCGGGGTATACGGTGGTCAGTCGCTCGGGATACTCAAATGTTACGGTGATGTCGGTTTGTTCGGTGGGATAGAGATACAAAACAGGTTTTTCCATAGCACCGTAACCTACGCCGAGATCATACATTCCGGACTCACCCGTCTTTGGAATATAATAATACTCATAGTCGTGCCAGTCGCCGACGGGATCGGTGTAGTCGGTGATAAAGAAATACCAACCGAGCAAGCCGTCCTTGAAGTATTCACCCGATGAATGCTCTCGGAATGCGATCTCAAAATCGGTATACTCACAAAATTCGGCATACAGCTCGTTATCGGGCGAATACAGCTTTATTATGCTGTCATCGTCAATCAGAAGAATATAGTCGCTTCCTATATCAAGGCATTCGCGCTCATCCTCATAAAGGGGTTCGAGGCTTTCGGAAAGCAGAATGTAATGCGGCTTATCGCCCTTGCTCATTGCAAGATATCTGCCGTCTGAGAGGCTTACAAGCTCGGAAATGCCGTCAAGGCGAAGGTTGAACTCGGAATCAACGACCTCGGTGTTATAATTTGGGAATATACCCGGTAAAACAAGATAGTCGCCGACAATTTTGGTATCGGATCCGTTGTTATAGGTGATTATCTGACCGTTGTCAATTGCCAGCTCCGTGTTTTTAATATATGTCCACACACCGAAGCGTGCAAGCCGCTCCTCTGCAAGCTCACCCTTGACGGTGAGCAGACCGAAATCTCGGAAGGAGTTCATCAGGTAGAAGCCTTTGCGCTCTGCCACATCAATCATAACGGTATCGCCGTTCAGTGTGTAATTCTCATATGCGTCTGTCCAGCGGTAGCCTGAGGTTTTGAGGCTTATCGATGCTTCGGTACCGCCGCGCGTCGTTCCCCTCAGCGTAAAGCTAAAGCTTTCGGTTTCTTCTATGTATTCCGTGATCGTAAAATCCGTGAAATAGTCGGCGAAGGTGCAGACACGGCACAGATCTGCCGTGTATATTCCCTCATCGGTGATCAGATGATCGGCAAATACCTTAAAGTGCTTTGCGGTGAAGAGAATATCGCCTGCGGTGCCGTCATCACCGATCTTGCTGATACCCATAATGTCACCTAAGTCGGTGAGTATGTATTTGTATTCTTCAAGCTCGTATTGCAGAGAGATTTCCGTGGTTGTGGGGACAGGCTCGCTATCCTCTGCGATAGGTTCGGTCGTATCGGGCGCGGATGTGTCTGTCGTCTCAGGCTGAGTATAATCGGGCACAGGGCTTTCTGTGGTGTCAGCCTCGTCGGTCGGCTGCGGACTTACCTGCGCGCAGGATGCAAGCACGACGCCTGCGAGAATCAGTGCTAAAGCGTTTGTAAATTTCATTTTGTGACTCCTCTCACGTGTTATCAATGCACACATCCGCCCCACTCAACGGCTGTGAATCCGCTTCGCTCAAACGTTGGCAGTACCTGCTCCGCAATCTCCACGGGCGAGTCTGACGGCTTGATGTGCATCGCCATACGGAGCAGGGAGTCGGGCTTGGGTG
>JAFUOH010000023.1 GCA_017482055.1 Clostridia bacterium | reverse complement strand
GCATAGTCGGCGGTAATGTCGTCTATCGCCTGCAATATATTCATAAGCCGCTTGTCACCGAAGCGGTACAGGTCGTTGAGCGCGAGGCATACCGCAAGGCGGAGGCGGCGCATCACAAGCGCCTGCTTTGCCTTCCACTGCACGTCAAGATACACATCCACAGCCACCTTTTGTGCCGTTGTCAACGCCGCCGATGCGGCTGTGCGTGAGAGCTTCGCTTTCATGGGGTAACCTCCGAGAAATCCATGCCGATCTGATCATCATCCTTCGGCATCGCTTTTCCGCTTACCCAATACTCATAGTATTCCTCTCCGTTTTTCCAAAACGGTGTTCCGCCATCGGCGATACGGTCATTTATCATACGCTGCATAGTGCGGATAAAAGCTTGCTTGTATTTGGGCAATGCATCAAGTTCCTGAGCAGCGTGAGTATTCATAGGGCACCCCACACAACCGACTCGTTTGAATCCAAAATCATAGAGCGGATTAACAGGAATTAAATAACGTTCGATAAACTCCCACACTTCATCGTCTGTCCAGTCTATTATTGGATTGACAACACGTTTTCCCTTTGCAGTACAAGTTTCGAATTCTTTGCGTGACTCTTCGTTATCGTTTGTTATCATTAGCTGCGGTACAGCTTTCGTGCTCGCTATCTCAACAATACCTCTGTTTGTCTTTCGCCTTGTTGATTCCGCCCATCGTACACCTGTGATGCAGACTCTGTCTTTACCACCATGTTCTTTCAACTCTGCGCAACAATACCTCGCAAGTCGCATCGGTGGCATCCTTTTCTTGCGCATAAGCCGCCAAAAGCTCATTTTGGGATAATGTATTGTATATGGTATACCAAGATCCTCATATCTCGCCTTTTCCCGGCGCACAAAATACACCGTTTCGGGATGATCAAGAGTCGTATGATTGTGATGCACTCCGTGCTTTACATCCGCCATAATTGCAAGTTGCTTGATAACCGAGCTGTCCTTGCCTCCGCTGTCACAGAGATAATATCCCTCTGGGCTGTATTCAAGCGCAAGCGCCTCGAAACATTTAAGCCTATCGATCGCAACGGCAACTTTGTCGTATATGTATGTACCGTTGTCCCCGATTCGCAGTTCCTCTAACATCCCGTCACCTCCGAAAGCATCCGCTCCATAGCCGCACCCACATCTGGTGCGATCAGGATGAACGGAAATATGTATTGTGGTTTCATTTTTTCATATCCTCCAAATTAAGTATCTCCGCGACTATTCGCCACGTAAAAACGCCGCGAACTTCTCCATCGCGCGAAGCTGGTGCTTCGTGGGCTTGTCTGACTTCGGTTTGTATTCGAGATGCTTTGAGAACAGCTCGCATATAAACCGCCGCGTGTTCTTTTTGCCCTGCTCCACACCGTCATAGTAGCCTCGCGAGGGCTTGTTTTCGGCAATACCTGACTTGCCCTTGCCCTGACCACCATCGGTCTTGTTCCGAAGCTGATAGCCTGCCGCCGCGTATTTGCGGATGTATTCGCGCTCCATTTCGTCAAGCATACCCTCCGGGTATTCGAGATAATGCACCTTCCACCCGGTGGGGTTGTTGTCATCATAAAGCCCGTGCTTCCGAAGTGACAGGTCTATGTGCTGGTATCCGCTCAGATGTCCCGCAAGACGGGTGAGCAGGCGTTTCGCCTGCCCGATGTACGCGTATTTGAACCCGTCCTCCTCGCGAAGAAGAAAATATATACCGCTGCGGTCGGGGCAACCGGAGCACACTCTCAGTATGCGCGCCTTGTTCGCCGCCTCGATCGCTTTTATTTGCTTCATATCCATGGCTTAAAACGGCAGCTCGCTGTCATTGATAGTCTCCCAGCGCGGTGCGTTCTGCGGCGCGGCAGCAGGAACAGCGCAGACTGTCGGAGCCGCCCCGGGCGCACCGTCCAGCCGCTTGATGGGCGGCACCTTGAAGTCACCCTCCTGTATTTGCTTCGGCGTTTTTATCGCCTTGACCGCAAGACGGGTCTTGATGCAGTTGTCCTTGTTGCTTAAGTACTCCTCCTCACCGAGGACGATGCCGAGATATCGACCGATAAGCCCCACCTCGTTAAAGTCCCATTTGTAGCCGGGATTCGATTCCTCAATGCAGTTTGTGAAGTGCTTGAACATGGAGACCGCCTTCTCTTTGTAGGAACGAATGAAAGAGCCGCCCCAAAAACCGAAGCGTTCTGACATTTCGCGGTGGTAGCCCTTGAAATCTCCCGCCGCAAAATCATATTGAATGTTCAGATATTCGCCCTTGCCGCTCACTGGATCAAGAGGAACATCCTTTACTCCGGTAATTACAATGATATATCCTCCGGGAACGGGTCTTGCAAACTCATCCGTGCTTGCCTGGATGCTTTCGTAGTTGTTTATCGGTTTCATGTTAAATTCTCCTTTGTATCATTTATTTCTCCGCTGAATATGAGCGGACAATTGCTGCCGATATATTTGGTGGGATACTCGCTGACCTCCTTTGTCAACTGACACACACCCGTGTTGCGGCTGAACAGCTTGCACTGGTAGCAGTTTACCTCAGCATTGCCGCGATAGTCGATGGGAAAGTGTACCTTTACCGTGCACTCTCCCGTGATGTAAGCCTTGACTCCGCTGTCGAAATTAGCCATTCTCATACTCCTCGATAGCCTGCAGCACTACCGTAATATCGTTGGGGATGGTCTTGTCCTCAAACAGCCCAAGCGGCGTTTTCGCCGTGGAGAGATTCGCCTGTGTCTCAAAAACGTACTCACCCGATACGCACTTCGCATGAAGCACGATGGGGAATTTGGTCTCAAGCCCGATCTTCGAGAGCTTCTGACCGTTGGTCTTGATGGATGTGAACATATATCCGCTGTCATCCCGTACCGTCTGAGAATGGCAGATGAATATCACCGTAATGTCATCACGCATGGTAAGCGCGTAGTCAATGATGCCGTAAACTGCAACGGCAAGGTCCATCCATTTGTCATAGCCCTTCTCGCGGCTCCTGCGCATCTCGTCCGCCACCATCACGCCGTTGAGGGTGTCGATGATGACCGTTTTAATGTTGGGGCACTTGTCGTTGATGCCATGCAGTATCGCAAGCACCTCCGCCTGATCGTCGGTACAGCGGTAATTCTTCGCCTCGCCGTTGTACTGCTTTTTCCAACCGCGCCACGAAAGCCCCTTCTTGTCGCAATCGAAATAGTAAGTGGTTGTCGGGTCGAGACCTCGCATGGATGTGGTTTTTCCCGCGCCGCTCTCGCCCATAATTCCTATGATTTTTGCCATATAGTTTTTTCTCCTTTCAAAATCAGTTCACTCATAAAGTCCGCCCTCGATAATGTCGTATATCTCAGCCACATCCCGCTTGCGGTCAAGTCCCAGCTCTGCACATAGCTCGTCCACACAGGCGCGGCACCAGCCGTTTACAAGTGCTC
>JAFUOH010000022.1 GCA_017482055.1 Clostridia bacterium | reverse complement strand
CATAATGTGCATAAGAACTCGATATGAACCTGTAGGGGCGATTCACAGCAGACTTCGTCTGCTTCGCCCGTCCGAACGGTAAAATCATACCGAATGGACGGGCGCATCGTGATGCGCCCCTACGAGTTTACGGTGTTATACGCAGTATACGTTTAGTGCAACAGCCCCTCTCTTATTCCATTATTTCTCAAACCACGCCGCGATAGTTTTGAGATTCTCCACATCCATCGCCTGCTTATTATCGTCGCCCGACTTTATAACGCCGCTCTCAAGCTCACAAAGCATATCCTTGCAATACTGTGCGATAAGCGCGTTACCAAGCGGCTTTGAGTCGCCGTTGTTCTTCAGAACATTCTTGTAATAGATCTTTTCAAGCACCTCGCGGTCCAGTCCCAGCGGAACAAGATGACCGAAATGGGGATCGTCGAAGGGCTCGGTCTTTTCAAGCATGGTGCGCAGCTGATTGATACGTCTGCCCGCCGCAGCACAGTTTTCGTAATCGTCGAGGCTCGGACCGGGATCCTGGTTGTAGGTGTCCGTACCGTAGGTGATGCGGTCGGCGTACTTTGTAAAGAACGCGCGCCACTTGTCATGGTCGGCGGTGAAGTGAACAAACATCTCGCCGCCGGGAGTCAGGTCAAAGGACACGTTCTCCCACTTTTCCATCATGGCGACCGCTCCGTCGTAATCGTCGGCGATAAAGTAGAAGTGCGCCAGATTCAGCTTCAGCTTCGGGAACTTGGTAAGCACACCGTCCACCTCGGCGTAGAGCTCGTCAAGGGTGGGATAGGTCTCGTCGTAGTACCAGCCCTTCTTGCGGGCATATTCCGACACCTTGGTGATATCCCAGTTGGCACGGGGATCGCCCACGTGGGAGGTGACGGTAAGCCCCTGCTCGACGATGTAGGCGTACATTTTGTCAAATATGGGGTCGTCGAGACGTCGGTTAAGGCGCTTGCGGTCGGCGGTCTTGCCGTCGAGAAGCTTGATGCCGTCCGCGCCCATTGCAACAAGCCGCTTCACCTGCTCGAGATAACCGTCTGCGGTGTCACGCTCGTCGTAGTAATGCTCGATATTGCCGTAGACATACACGCTGTTGGGCTTCTCGGCGTTTAGCTTCGACTTTACGTAAAACGCCACCGCATTGTCGGCGGGATGATCGGCATCCGACTCGTTTACGATAGCGCAGATCGTGATGCGCTCGTACTCGTAGTACTCCATGATGCGGCGGAACAGCTCTGCCGTGCGCTCAGCCTTATGGTACATCATGCAGTGGCAGTGACCCTCCCATATGGGCATTTCGAGATAACCGTTTTTCTGTGGATTGTTCATTTTCTTTTCCTCTCTTTAATATTATAAATTGCTGTAATAGTTGTAGACGACCTTCAGGTTCTCAATTTCCGTCTCATCGTCATTCGCTTCGCGGGTGGTAATAAGACCGTGCTCCAGCGCTGTCAGTATGTCCGCCGCACTCTGTGCCGCAAGCGCCGCGTTTACCTGCCGCGCCTCTCCGTGACGGGCTACAAAATTGTCGTGGTAAATTTTCATCAGCGCGTCGTCGGGCAAGCTAAGGGGCACCAGTCTGCCGTAATTCTTGTCGTCAAAGGGCTCCGACCCCTCAAGCATACGGCGGGTCTGATTTATACGGTAAGAGCAGGCGGGCTTGCCGTCGTACAGCTCCAGGGTGTCCATGGTGGCACCCGTTTCCACGTTGTAGGTGTCCGAACCGAAGTACAGACGGTCGGCATATTTAATGAAAAACTCCCGCCACACATCATGGCGCTCGGTAAAGCCTGCGAACATCTCCCCGCCCGGCGTCAGATCCAGCACCGCGTTCGGAAATTTCTCCATAAACTCGCAGGCGTAGTCGTACTCGTCGCCCATGAAGTGGAAGTGCGCCACGCATAATTTCAGCTGCGGGTGCTTTGTAAGTATGCCCTCTACCTCGCCTCGCAGGTCGTCGAATGTGGGGAATGTCTCGTCGCAGAACCAGCCCTTTTTGATGGCGTACTCGCTCATTTTGGTGATGTCCCAGTTGGTGCGCGGGTCGGCGACATGCATGGTCAGCGGCATGCCCTTTTCTTCAATAAAAGAGTACATCTCGTCAAATACCACATCGTCGAGACGGTGACCAAGCTTCTTTCGCATGCTCGGTTTGCCGTCTAACATCTTGTACCCGTCAACACCTAATGCGTACAGCTGCTTCACCTGGCGAAGGTATCCCTCGGCGGTATCGCGGCCGTCGTAGAAGGGGAAAATGTTGCCGTAAGCGTAAACGCGGCTCGGTGAGTCGGACGTGTTCAGCCGAGACTTGCAGTAAAGGGATTTTAATGTGTTGCCCGGATCGGCTTCACGCTGATGCTGATTTATGGCGAGCACCGCAATGCGTTCGTAGTCGTGAAAGGTCATGAGCTGGTGAAAAATTTCCACCGTGCGATCTACTTTATGAAGCATGGTGGAGTGTACGTGCATATCGCACACAGGGAAATCACGGAACCCGTGCATTTCGGGGCTGTGCATAGCTTCTACCTCCCGTAAAAATATTTCCAAGGTAATAATACCACGCACCGCGCTGTTTGTCAAGCGCCTCACAAAAAATGGGCAATATTCTGCAAGTATGCGGCAATTTTGTGCAAATCCGCAGGGGCGATCCACAGCAGACGCAGTCTGCTTCGCCCGCGTTTTCGGTAAAAACGCTTGGACCACCAAAACCAAATAATTCTCTCATCCACTTGCAAATTCAAAAAATTTATGGTACAATAAAAGTATGAACACAGAATTTACCGCTCTTTTAGAGCACAGAGATTACAAGGACTCCCGACCGTGGGCGGCGGCAAAGCAGACCTTCGAGACCGCGCATATCGCTCCACCGCATTTTGCGGAAAGTATAGAGATACTTCTCTGCCGTGACGCTGTGGGAGAAGCGTACATAGGAGGCCGCAAATTTGAAGTAGGCGGCAAAAAGGTCTTATACATTCCGTCGCTGACCGTACACTCCTTTGACTACACGCCGTGCAACGGCGTGGTATGGGTCATTAAGATACACCCCACGCTCATAAAAAAATTTATTGATCTCAAAGAAATACTCGGTGAATACGAGCGTTCCCCAGAGCTGCTTTTGTATGAATACGACTGTTATGACGAGCTGATCGGGCGCGTTCACACCCTTTTCGAGGAAGGAGATTTTTCCGAAGCGCTTCAAACGATACTTGAAATGTTTCGCATCTTCGCCGTCCGTTCCCCGAAAACCACTGCCGCCGAGCTTGTAAACCGAACCGCTGCCGCCTCCAAGGTAAACGAGATCATCACCTGGACAGAAGAAAATTACGGAACGTCAATAACGCTGGATGACATCTCACACCGTTTCGGCTACAACAAGAGCTATTTCTGCGAGATGTTCAAAGCCGCCACAGGTGAGACATATCTTAAATATCTCAACAATGTGCGAATTTCTGCCGCTTGTGCCATGCTTAAGGCAGGCACCCCCGTCAAGGAAACAGGGAGGCTTTGCGGCTATGAGACGGATTCGTATTTTATCGCGCTGTTTAAGAGGGTGCTTGGCATTACGCCGAAGCAATATCAATTGGGGAAATAATAAAGATCGAACAGAGGGGCTGTTGCATTTAGTGTATAATGTGCATAAGAACTCGATATGAACCTGTAGGGGCGATTCACAGCAGACTTCGTCTGCTTCGCCCGTCCGAACGGTAAAATCATACCGAATGGACGGGCGCATCGTGATGCGCCCCTACGAGT
>JAFUOH010000010.1 GCA_017482055.1 Clostridia bacterium | reverse complement strand
TTTGCAAACAGAGCTAAGCTGTGCATGATAGCTTATGAAGATATACGGGAGAACTACGGCAAATTCTTCGGAGTCGTGGTAAATCCCGCCGGCGTTAATCTGACTATCACCGCTGCGGGCATGGAAAACATCGAAAAGGAAAAGGACGGTCCTGTCAAGGTCTATAAACAAAAGGAAGATGATGGATCTGAAGAATCCCAAAAGGAATGAAAAATGTCAAAAAACCATCTCGGAGCATTGACAACCCACCAATAATAGGTGTATAATATAAGTTAGTAAATTCATACGTATTCTATAATATCATTAAGAGGTTACATCAATGGTCAAAAATTACATCAAAATGCTCCGAAATGAGTTTTCGGGGTATAACGCATCAAAGCTTATTAAGGATCTGCTCGCGGGTCTGACTGTTGCTGCAGTGGCACTTCCGCTTGCACTTGCATTCGGTGTTGCCAGCGGTGCAAATGCAGCGGCGGGACTTATTACCGCCATTATCGCAGGTATCGTAATAAGTGCGCTTTCGGGCGCTTCTTTCCAGATTTCCGGTCCTACGGGCGCCATGAGTGCGGTGCTTATCACAATAGCTACAAATGAAGCCATCGGTCTCAACGGCGTATTCCTTGTCTGCATTATCGCAGGCATTATACTGCTGGTCTGCGGTATTTTCCGCCTCGGCAAGCTGGTGTCGCTGATACCGAGACCTGTTATCACGGGCTTTACCTCGGGTATCGCGGTTATAATTGCACTCGGACAGATCGACAACTTCTTCGGAACTGTTTCCGAGGGCAGCTCGGCTATAGATAAGCTGATCTCTTACGGCTCGCTCGGCTTCAAGCCGCATCTGTGGACACTGCTGCTCGGTCTTATCGTGGTCGTTATCATGATAGTGTGGCCCAAAAAATGGAACGCAAAGGTACCCTCATCGCTTATCGGTATCATTGTTTCCACCGTTATCTATGTCATCTTCCGCTTTGACGGCGTTGCCACTGTCGGCGAAATTCCGAAAACGCTGTTCCTTGAGGACAGATTGTCTTTTGCGGGCTTGAATCTCGATATGCTGACTGCTCTTCTTCCTTCGGCGATAACCGTTGCGGCGCTCGGTATGATCGAGAGCCTGCTGTGCGGTGCTTCGGCGTCGAGAATGAAGAATGAACCCTTTGATGCAAATATCGAGCTTATCGCGCAGGGCGCGGGAAATATTTTGATCCCCTTCTTCGGCGGAGTACCCGCTACGGCGGCTATAGCGCGTACCAGCGTAGCCATTAAATCGGGCGCACAGACGAGACTGACGGGCATATTCCATGCACTGTGGCTGCTTGCGGCAATGTTCCTGCTCGGAAGCGTTATGGCGCTGGTACCTATGTCGGCACTTGGCGGTGTGCTTATCGTTACTGCGTGGCGCATGAACGAATGGCATGCTATCAAGTATATGTTTAAGAAGAAGTTTGTCGGCGCTATCCTGCAGTTCCTCATTACTATGCTTGCAACGGTAATATTCGATCTGACGATCGCTATCATTATCGGTATCGTGTTCTCGTTGATGGTATTTGTCAAGAACGCGGCTCATTTGGAGGTCACCTCAGCTAAAGTGGAGGCATCCCGCCTCGCGCCTCGCGGTGAGCTTGGAAACGGACATGATGACAGTGCAGTCGTATATGTTACGGGCGACTTGTTCTTTGCCAATATCGGCAAGCTGTCGGGAATCCTTACCGAATGCGGTGAAAAAGAGGTGCTCGTTTCACTGCGCGGTGTGCCGGACATCGACATATCCTCAGTGGAAACGCTTGAAGAATGGTGCCGTGAGATGCGCGCCGACGGCAGACGTGTTATATTTTGCGGAATGAACAGCAAGGTCGAAGCGGTACTGCGCCGCAGCGGTATGTACGAGGAATTCGGCGATGAATGCTTCTTTGCAAGCATTGATAAGGCGCTTATGGCAGATGTCGAATAACCGTGCCGATATATGCTAAAACTAACCTAAAAGGAGGGCGTTAGTATGAAGATAACATTAAATCCCGATGCAGATGTCGTTAAAACTGTCAAGGAAGGACTTGACGCCAAAGGCGGCTACTGTCCCTGTCGTCTTGAGCGCACCGATGACTTTAAATGCATGTGCAAGGAGTTCCGCGAGCAGATAAAGGATCCCGATTTTGAGGGCTACTGCCACTGCATGCTTTACTACAAATCTAAATAAACGGAGGAATATAAAATGGCTGAGATCACAATTACAAAGGACAATTTCGAATCGGAGGTATTAAAGTCCGAGCTTCCCGTAGTCGTGGATTTTTGGGCGACCTGGTGCGGTCCTTGCCGCATGCTTGCTCCCGAGCTTGAAGCGTTTGCCAAGGAAAACGAGGGCAAGGTCAAGGTCGGCAAGGTCAACGTTGACGATGAAGGCGAGCTTGCACAGCGCTTCGGTATCATGAGCATTCCCACTCTGCTGGTGTTTAACGGCGGCGAGATGGTGAAAAAGAATGTAGGCTTCATCCGCAAGGCGGAGATTGAAGCACTGATCGACTGATAAAAGAGCGAGGGCAGCCGTGTTACAAGTCCGCTTTTAACGGATTTGTTCATGCTGCCCTTGCCCCAATGTCGTTTAGATAAGGCGGTACAAGTTTAGGTAAGAAAATGTAATATTCCGACAAGATAAAGCAATACCGCCGAAAGCGACCGTTACGGTTACTCTCGGCGGTTTCATCTTTTCGTTTTTTCACAACACAAATCGCAGGTTTTCTTTTATTTCGATTTCTTCAAGCATAGAATCGGATTTGTCGGCGATGCTTTCATCAAGCTCTGCGGTGCGTCTTGCAAAAGGACTGCCGAATGAATAACGTACGGCAGTCCTGTGTCGTTTTTGCTTATATTTCCGTTTGCTCTTTGAAATGCCGTTTGATGGCTTCAAGGGATTTATCGCTGATGGCATGCTCAAGACGGCACGCATCCTCGGATGCGGTCTCCTCATCTACTCCCAGCGATACCAGCATTGCTGTGAGCACGGTATGACGCTCGTAGATCTTTTCGGCGATCTCACGGCCGAGCTCGGTCAGTGTGAGCGTTCCGTCGGCAGCCATATTTATGTATCCGCCGTTTTTTAAAAGTCCCATCGCGCGGCTGACGCTCGGCTTGGAGTAGCCCATGTATTCTCCGACGTCTATAGAATGGACGTTTGCGCTTTGCTTCGATAATACATATATGGTTTCAAGATACATCTCCCCGGACTCCTGCAGTCGCACAAATAGCACCTCCTTTACATTGTCGGTTTTCAAGTATTATATATATCATACCATATAAATATGAATATTTCAAGCATTGGGGACTATTTTAAAATAAAGAGAAGTTGTACAGTATATACAATATTGCAGTTAGACAAGGCTAACCGATTGCCAATTTGACGAAAATGTAAAATTCGCCAAAAATGTATTGACAAACTGTTAATGAAGGTATATAATTATATGTGGTTAGCGATGACTAACCGTTATACCACAACGGTCGGAATACCGAAGTCGGGATACCGACTATGGAAAAAGAGGTCTTGCAAAATGATGCCGCTTGTATTTGCACCGATAGGCGAAGAAAATATAATAAAAAAGGTAGGCGGTTCGCCCGAGGTGAAAAAGCACCTCGAAAATCTCGGATTTGTATCCGGCGGAAGCGTTACTATCATAAATTCTATCGGCGGTAATATTATTGTTAATGTCAAAGAAGCGCGCGTGGCGATAAGCCGCGAAATGGCGCAGAAGATAATGATCTAATCTATCAAGGAGGAAAGACGATGAACACTTTGAAGGAAGCAAAGATCGGCAGCACGGTCAAGGTTGTCAAGCTCCACGGTGAAGGCGCGGTAAAACGCCGTATCATGGACATGGGCATTACCAAGGGCGTTGAGGTTACCATTCGCAAGGTAGCACCGCTGGGCGATCCGGTTGAAGTAACCGTTCGCGGCTATGAGCTTTCGATCCGCAAAGCAGATGCGGAAATGATCGAGGTAGAATAATACCGAGGGCGACTGCTCTCGGTAAAAATCAAATCTGTGGTTAGCTCGTGCTAATTAGCGTTGACTAACCTCGGAAATTTCAGAAAGGATACGACACAATGAGTCTTAGAATCGCCCTTGCGGGCAACCCGAACTGTGGTAAGACCACACTGTTTAATGCACTGACCGGCGCTAATCAGTACGTAGGTAACTGGCCCGGCGTTACAGTCGAGAAAAAAGAGGGTAAATTAAAGAAGCATGACGGTGTTACCGTTACCGACCTTCCCGGTATTTACTCGCTTTCCCCCTACACCCTCGAGGAAGTAGTTGCAAGAAATTACCTCGTAGGCGAGCGTCCCGATGCTATTCTGAATATCATCGACGGCACCAACCTCGAGCGCAACCTTTATTTAACAACTCAGCTCACCGAGCTTGGCATTCCCGTGGTTGTTGCCATCAACATGATGGATGTTGTTACCAAGAATGGTGACAAAATCAACATAGACGAGCTTTCGAGAGCTCTCGGCTGCAAGGTTGTCGAGATCTCCGCTCTTAAGGGCACGGGCATCTCCGAGGCGGCTGATGCGGCAGTTGAAGCTGCAAAGAACGGCAAGACCGTTCCTCAGCATACCTTCTCCGGCACCGTTGAGCATGCTATCGCTCATATCGAAGAAGCATGCATACATGATATGCCTGCGGAGCAGCAGAGATGGTATGCTATCAAGATCTTCGAGCGTGACGACAAGGTTCTCGAGCAGATGAACATCTCCGAGAGCACCATGGCACACATCGAGGCTGACATCGCGGCGGCTGAAAAAGAGCTTGACGACGATGCCGAATCCATCATCACCAACGAGCGTTATGTTTACATAGCAAGCATCATCAAGGGCTGCTACAAGAAAAAGAGCGCGGGCAAGCTTACGATCTCGGACAAGATCGACCGCATCGTAACAAATCGTATTCTCGCACTTCCGATCTTCGTTGTCGTTATGTGGCTTGTATACACCCTTTCCATCGGCACCATCGGCGACTGGACAGTAGTATTCATGAACGATGGTCTGTTCGGCTCGTTTGCCGAGACCTACCCGGACACCTTCATGGCAAACTGGCTGAGCATCCCCGAGCTTCTCGACCTCGTGCTTCTCAACGCAGAAGGCACACCCGTTATCGCAGAATGGCTCTACAGCCTTCTCATGGACGGTATCGTAGGCGGCGTCGGCGCTGTCCTCGGCTTCGTTCCTCAGATGCTCATCCTGTTCGTACTCCTCGCACTTCTTGAGGACTGCGGTTACATGGCACGTGTAGCATTTATCATGGACAGAATCTTCAGAAAGTTCGGTCTGTCCGGCAAGTCCTTTATTCCTATGCTGGTTGCGACCGGCTGCGGCGTTCCCGGCATCATGGCATCCCGTACCATCGAGCAGGATCGTGACCGCAAGATGACCATCATGACCACAGGCTTCATGCCCTGCGGCGCTAAGATGCCTATCGTAGGTCTCATCGCAGCGGCACTGTTCGGCAACAGCGCATGGGTAGCTACCTCCGCTTACTTCATCGGTGTTGCGGCTGTAATCATCTCCGGTATCCTTCTTAAGAAGACCAAGATGTTCGCCGGCGATCCCGCTCCCTTCGTAATGGAGCTTCCCGCGTACCATGCACCCGTTGCTACCAACGTTCTCCGTGCTACATGGGAGCGTGGCTGGAGCTTCATCAAGCGCGCAGGTACCGTTATCGTGCTTGCAAGCATCGCTATCTGGGTTCTCAACAGTCTCTCCTTTGAGGGCGGCTTCCACTACATCACCGAAGACAACGCAGGTGCGTCCATCCTTGAAGTTCTCGGTACTCCCATCGGCGTTCTCTTCGCACCTCTCGGATTCGGCAACTGGCAGGCAGCTGTTGCTACCATTCTCGGTCTTGTTGCCAAGGAAGAGGTTGTCGGCGTATTCGGTTCGCTCTCCTCTATGGGTGATGCAGATCTCGCATTCGCACTTGTTGAAGAAGGCAGCGCAGAGCTTCAGATCATCGGTCAGGAGTTCTTCAACGGCAGCAAGCTGGCGGCGTTCTCCTTCATGTGCTTCAACCTCCTCTGCGCACCTTGCTTCGCGGCTATCGGTGCGATCAAGCGTGAGATGAACAGCGCAAAGTGGACATGGTTCGCTATCGGTTATCAGACGATCTTTGCATATGCGGTATCGCTTATCATTTACCAGATCGGTTCTGTATTTACCGGCAGTCTTAACATCATCGGTCTTATCGCGGCTATCCTCGCACTCGCAGTACTCGTATTCCTTCTCGTTCGCCCCTACAAGGAAGCGAACACCCTTGAACAGAAGATTAGCGTTTCCAAGAAATAATCGTTAGATCACAGATCCGTGATCACTAAAGATTTTGCTTACAACCCACAGGAGAAAGAAAATGTTAGAATGGCTTATTGCTAACCTCGCAACGATACTTATAACCCTTGTCATAGCGGCGGCAGTTGCGGCGATCGTCGTATATATGTACCGCGAAAAGAAAAAGGGACATCATTCCTGCGGCGGTAACTGTGCGGGCTGTTCCGCTTGCCATCACGGCGGTGGTACGCCAAGCGACAAAAACTGAACATACCTCCTCCATGTGACAGTACCGGCAGAGAGCGTTTGCGAGCTCTCTGCCGGTACTTTTTGCGATATAAACGTTAAACCTATACTAAACCTTAACCTTTGCCCATTTGCCGCCGGAGAATCGGTGTGCCATGAAGGCGAGACGCAGGTATTGGTCGATCAACATCGCGATCCAGGCGCCGATTACGCCGAATCCGAACACGTAGCACATCAGATATGTCAGCACGGGACGTTCAAAGGCGATACACACAAGGCTGACTACTGCCGCGTATTTGGTGTCGCCCGCACCGCGCACACATCCGCTGAATAAGACCTGTGACACCTGTGCGGGGGTAATGAGCGCGATTATACGCAGTATAATAACGCCTGTGCTGATTATCGTTGCCGCCTCGGGCTCAACCTTGGTCATGAACATTTTCATAAGCAGTTCGCCGCCGAAGGTGAATAACAGCATGAGCAGTATGGAGATGCATATACCGATACGTTGAGCGGTCTTACCGTAAATTATCGAGCAATCGGGACGCCGCCGTCCCAGATTTTGTCCTACCAATGCCGATGCCGCAACACCCAGGCCGTCACCGAAGCAGAAGGAGAGATTGATAATATTCATACAAATGGTGTGTGTAGCAAATTCGGTGGTACTGAGCTCGGCGACCAGCTTGGCTACCGTGAAGAAGCCGATGCGCATGAATACCTGCTCCACTGCTGCCGAGCTTGATATTTTTGCTATGAGCCGTAAGCTTTCCGCCTTGAATCTGAACAGCATCGTGGGTTTGAGCTGTAAAAAACGTCCGTTTCGTGATACGGAATATACAGACATTGCACAGGACACCATGTTTCCGAGCATGGTTGCGATAGCCGCGCCCGTAACGCCTAATTTCGGGAAGAAGAACAGTCCGTTTATAAGCAGAGCGTTGAAAATGCAGTTGACGATGTTTGCCGTCATGTTTGTGGTCATGGAGATACGGGTGTTTCCGGAGCCGCGCTGACCTGCGTTTATCATCAGACCGATAGACGTAAAGAACATGCCGACCATTGTGATGCGAAAATACGGTATCGACATCGGCAGCGTGTCTTCCTTGGCACCGCTGAATATAAGCAGAGGCTCTGCGAATATTATTGCCGCTCCGACGAGTATCACGCCCAGTATGAGACAAAGCGACACTGCTTGCGCGAGGCACTTGTTGGCATCCTCGCGGTCGTTTTCGCCCTTGCGCCGCGATACTATCGCCGTGACACCGACGCTGAGTGCAAAAAATACTGCATAAAACAGCATACGCGGCTGCGTTGTAAGTCCCACTGCAGCCACTGCCGTCGCACCCTGTGTGCTTACCATTATAGAGTCGATAAAATTCACGAGTCCCAGCAACACAGATTCCATTACCGCAGGCCACGCGATCTTAATAAAGCTTCGATAAAACTCACTTGTTGAGTATTTTTCCTGCATTTTCTGCTCGGGCTTTACCATGTAGTCCGGGGCATAGATCCTGCGAAGAAATTCCATTTTTGATATCTCCGTTCCGCAAAAGTTTTTCTTTTAAATATTGTACCACATTTTACCGTGTTTTGCAATAGCGTTATCGGTATATTACTTTACATTTCGGCTGTTTTATGAGTTTTTGTACATGCGCGCCACAATTGTAACCATGACGATTAGCGTTTGACTGCGCATAAACATCCCCGCTGACTGTAGGTGCAGTCAGCGGGGGACGTTTTATTTCAGTGTGATCTCGAACAGTCTCGCCTGTTCGTTTTCGGTGAAGTCAACGGTCAGCGATGAATCGTCAAACGTGAACTTGGTTTCAAGCGATACGGGATAAGCGACCTCTACATCCTTGACCGTGATCTCGGGAAGGGGGAGCTTAACATGACGCTCGCCATTCAGATTCCATACGGCAAGATATACCTTGCTGTCGGTTTTGAGCCCCGCCGCAACGAGAGTATCGCCGAACATGCAGTAGCCCTTCGGCAGATACGGTACCGCCTGAAGCTTATCGGGAGTCATGCGATTATACATGTCGATGCCCTCCTTAATAAGGGCGCGCTTTTCTTCGTCAAGCAGGTGGAAGCGAGACGCTAAGTGGATACGACCGAGCAGGGCATTGATCATATTTATGACTACCCGCTCCTTTGTCACCCGTTCGTTTACCTTGTCCTCGTTTTCGGGGTCGTACAGTGCGCTGTCAACGGGATAGCTCCATACCGCTGCCTGCTCGGGCAGTACCGATGCCGTAATGTTGCCCGCGATGTACGGGTAATGAGCATAGGAGGTCTGGTCGGAGGTCGATATGAGATTGAATATCGACAGCGCACGATAGTCCATACGCTGACCGCCGCCCGCGCAATCCTCGAAGATAACGTTCGGGTGACGCTCCATCGCATTCTTGGTCCATGCGAGAAACGCCTCATATGCTTTTTCCAAGCCGTCACCGGGCGAGGTACAGTCAAGCTCCGTACCGAAGCCCGCATTGGGACAGCCGTCGAATTTGATGTAATCACAGCCGTACTCGTCGATCATTCGGTCAAGCGTTTTTGACATATAATCGTACACCTTGGGGTTTCTGAAATCAAGCAGGTAGCCCGTGTTGCTCGCTATCTTTTTACCGTTTCTTGTAAAGAAGCACTCGTCATCATAGTACTCAAGCATCTTAAAATTCTCGTTGCCCACGACCTCGGGAGCGATCCATAAGCCGAACTTCATGCCGAGGGAGCGCACATATTCCGCGGTGGCGCGGATACCGTCGGGGAAACGCCCCTTGTCCTCATACCAGGTGCCAAACTTGTTGTACATGCCCAGCGGCTTTGTGATCTCCTTTGAATCGTGCCAGCCGCAGTCTACAACGTAATATTCGCAGCCGCTTGCGGCAACGTATGGCGCCATCATATGTACTCGCGCGGCGTTGGGGTCGTCCCACGAAAAATGCATATACTCGTTGTAGATAGACGGCAGATGCTTGTCTGCCTCGCAGTGGGGGATGATGTAACGGCGGTACTTTGTCATCTCGGCGAGCACCGCGTTAAGCGATTTGCCGCCCGCAAGTGCTACGGGGACAGTGGTGTAGCTCTGTCCGGGAACCAACACCTTGTTCCACTGATGACAGTTGGCGCTTGGACCGCCTATCTGCAGAGTGAACATTTTGCCCTTGACTGTGATCTCGTAGAACCAGTCATGATACGATTCGATCTGAAACATCAGATGATCGCCGCTCACACGGTTTTCCAGAATACCCTGCGGCAGGTTGTAGCTTGAGGAAGCGTTTCCGTAATTTTTAACGCGGAAATTACCGTATTTCCACTGCATGCCAAGCTCGAACAGACTGCGTACATCGGGAAGCGCCTCCGTGTATCTGGCATTGGTAAACTTGTGGAAATACCAGTCCTTATTCTCCGCCATGGCGTCCTTTGCAAAGTGTATACCTACGGTATTTGCAAGCTCAAGGCACATAGGCTCATCCGACAGATTTTTGACCGTCTGCGTCACTCTTACGGCGTTGGTGTTATCATATTTTGTAAATACCGAAGTGACCTCCGCGATATCCGAGCGCTGAATGATGGTCAGTGTGTTTCCGTCCTCACAGTGGCTCACGTAACGGAGCTTACGCGCTTCCTTTGAGCCGTGCAGATGGTTGCTGCCCGAAGTGCTGCCGCCCGCGATATCAAATTCACAAATGCTCAGGTCGGTGGTACCGCCTGTCAGATGGGTATTGTCGCACCCAAAGCATTTTGTCAGTAAAAGCCTGCTGTCATCGGACACGCAAAACATGAGCTCGCCGAAGTCTATTGTTTTCATGACTGCCTCCAAATATCATTTTTTCTTAATGTTAACACACCGGGGAGTGTTTGTCAAGCGGTTTTGGGGTTTTGGACACAATATTGCATATATCGGGCACCTTATGACATTCGGTTGTGAATTGTCGGTCAGCGCAGCAAGAAAAAATACCGCCGCGCAAAACTGCACGGCGGCTTGCATATTACTGCTTCGAGAGGAAACGGTCAACGATCTGCTGACGGTATTCCTTAGAGAGGGAGATAAAGAACGCGGAGTAGCCGGTAACGCGAACCACCAGATCGGGGTGAGTGGTGGGATCCTCGTGTGCTTCCATAAGAGTCTGCTTTGTAAGGCAGTTCAGGTTGATAAGCGTACCGCCCATGTGGTTGTGTGTATGTATCAGTGCCACCAGTGCGTCAATTCCTGCCTCGCCCTTTAACATATCGGAGTCGATATCCAGGTGGAGCGGCGAAGAGTTGCCGTAACCCGGCTGTACCTTGCCGACTGCAGTAGCTTTAAGCGAAGGTGAGAAGGTATTGAGCCCCTGTGCAAAGCCCGGGTCGGGCTCATTGGAGTGGCAGATCGGATCGTTGAAGAAACGACCGTTGGGGGTTGCGGGAAGATCACGTCCGAATGTATATACCTCACCGTGAGAGAACATGCCGGGATTGATCGGAATGTTGTGCTTGGGAGTATTCTTATCTCTGCAAGCATGTACATAGTGATCACGGATCTTTATAGCCCACTTTTCCGCTGGAGAATCGGGAGCGCCGAAGCGGCTGATATTCTTCATCATGAGACGGATATTCTCATAGCCCTCCCAGTTAGCGTCAAGCGCTTCAAAAAGCTCATCCCAAGTAATGCGTCCCTCGCCAACGATACGCTGTTCGATCGCCGCGATGGAGTCGGCAACGGTGGTAAGACCGATACCGTCTATATTGAGGTTCATAATGTCAACGCCGCCCTGAGAGCAGTCAAGTCCGCGCTCAACGGGACCGTGCATGAACAGATTGGAAACGATCTCGGGTCTGTTGCGGTATTTTACCTCATAGTGGCGGTCATAGCCCATCTTGATGGAGTCAACGACCTTTTCTGTGTGATAGCAGTAACGTTCCCACAGATAATCAAGGGAGCGCTCGCCTGCTTTTGCATCCTGAAGTGCATAGTAGAGCGGCCATGCGAGATTAGCACGGGTGACATCCTGAAGCGGATACTCATAGCCGGGGATAGCTGTCCAGTTGCATCCGACCTTTGCACGCATACGTCCGAGCTCTTCGGGGTAGCCCATCTTTGCATAGCCCTTTTCGCAGCCTATGTTAAGCGAATAGTCAACGCCGCTTCCGTCCATAAGAGTATACTCAAGAGAACGGCGGAGAAGCGTGTCGTTTACACCGTCGTGTACACGGAGCGCCATATTTATCGGAATATGCAGATAATGCATAGCGTCGAGAACAAGGAAGGACATACGGCTGGTCATATCACGGCTGCCGTCGGGAGTAAGACCTGCAATCTGAGAATAGTGAGTGTCGTTGAAGAACAGGCTGGCGATATACCATACTACCTCTTCATCGGTAAGTGTTCCCGCCTTTGTTTCCTTCTCATAGAAGGGACGGAACAGCTCGTCGATCTGGTCAAGAGCGCCGCCGGTGAAGTACATACGGTCGATGGTCTGGAAATGAGCGGTGAACTGGATCGCCTCACGCATATTACGCGGAGGATTTTCAACCAGCCATGCATTCATGTTGGCGATTTCGAGAAGGTTCTGCTTATCATCCGGATCGGTCTCCTCCTCAGCCATTGCAAATGCTTTACCTGCAAGTCTTGCTACCCACGCCTGAGTTGCCTCCACAAGCTCGATCGAGCCGTCGTAGAATGCGGTATCTGCGGGATTGTTGAAATCACGGTAATATTCGAGCTTTTTCTTGAGTCCGCCCCAACCGAGCTGGAAGCCGATCTTCATATCGGGAGCACAGTGATTCATACCTGTGAATCCGGGCAGGGGATGATACTTTTCCCATGTTTCAACAACTTCCTTGTCGGGATAATCTTCGGGAGCAAACTCAATGGGTACGAATCTGGTGATGGTCTCGTACCACGCGCCCGCCAGTGCGCTGTGCTTATTTACATAAGCGGGAGTAGCGTCAATGAATCCGTGCATAGCGGCACCGATCTGACGGAAGCCGCGGACGATACCGTCCTCGCGCTCGCTCTTGAATGAGAAGGTAAAGTTGGGGTCATAAATAAAACCGTGGTCGTCTGTACTGTAGTGTCCGTAGTGCTCAAGCTTCTTTTTATTGATCTCCATCTTATCGTCATGGAGCCCTTTTATGCGGCGATCGTACAAGGGCGAGAGCTTGCATGGTGCTGTATTCATAATCATTCTCCTAAATTAATTATATTTTGTTTTTTCAGACATCCGCAGCGCGGAATCTGTTACTGACGGATAACATTTACTCCGTGGGCGTTAAAATACTCAACCGCGCGGTCAAGCTCTTCATCTGTGGGGGTTCTGATGGCATCTCCGCGCTCAATTCCGAGCGAATCGTATTTTCCCTCACCGAGACGATGATAGGGAAGCAGTTCTATTTTTTCTGCGGTGATGCCACGAAGAAATTCAGCCATTGCAGGGATCTCGCCGTCGTTGCAGTCTGGGACATAAGGAATACGTATCCACATACGCTTGCCTGCATCCGACAAACGCTTGAGATTTTCAAGTATCAGCTTATTGTCAACGCCCACAAGCTTTTTGTGAAGTGTCGGATCGACCGCCTTCAGATCATAAAGATACATATCCGCATCTACCTTTTCAAAATAGCTCCACGGAACATTTCCTGCGGTATCCACCGCAGTATGTACACCCTCCTTGCGGCATTGAGCCACAAGCTCGGAGAGAAAATCGGGCTGTATCATGCATTCTCCACCCGAGAATGTGACTCCGCCGTTTGATAGATCGAAGTACATCTTATCGGTTAGAATATCCTTCATCAGCTCATCAGTGTCGGTATCCTTGCCCACCGGTGTAAGTGCCTTGGCGTAGCAGGTGTCGGTGCATTTACCGCAGCCTGTGCATTTATAGCGGTCAATAATATGCGCGCCGCTCTCGTCTATCATATGGAACGGACATGCATGAAAGCATGCGCCGCATCCGATACACAGATCGGTGTTAAGCTCCAACTGCGGCTTCATGGAAATAGATTCGGGGTTATGACACCATTTGCAGTGGAGGTTGCACCCCTTAAAAAACACGGTCGTGCGTATGCCGGGACCGTCATGTGTCGAAAAGCGCTGTATATTAAAAACGCGCCCAATTACTGCCATTTTCATTAGCCTCCTTGGCTTTCTGATAATCGTAGTATAGCATATTAATGTTCACTTGTCAAGCGGTTTTTTCGATCTTTTTCAGCCTTGAAATGAGCAGTTTCTTTGCAAGTTTCAAAACGTTCTGTCGCAGGTGCCGACCGCGTCGGACGACAGGGCAAAATTCGCAAAAATACATCACACGATCGTGCGGGGACGTACCCGCGGATCGTGTGATGTACGTTTATTCGAAAAAGTCAACTAAGAAGCCGCTTGCTTTGGCAATGTTACTGCTCGCGGTCCTTGTAGAGATCCACAAGCTCCTGAAGCTGTGTTATGGCACCGGGCTCAAGCTCCGCATATGCGGACGCGATACCATCGCCGCCGTTCTGCAGGGGCTTTGTGATGCTGTCCAGGAATATACCGTTGGCGGAGCGGTTATTATATACCAACGGGAAAGAGCCGTTGATGTTGTCGTAGATGAGGTCGATCACCCGGGCTGTGATGTCGTCACGGGTGTACTTGACCTTGAGCGCGGTCTCGTAGTAAGCGGGAATTAGTATTTCCTTGGACGCCTCGCACAGCGCCTGTACTACGGCGCTGGACATATCGGGATCCTTTGCAGTAGTGGGGATTACACCTACCTCGGAAACGTCCCACATGGTGGTGTTGTATGATTCTTGATTTTCATCTACCTTGGGGTAGGGCACAAGACCCAGGTCGTACTTCATGTCTCGGAGCTTCTTGAAATCCGCAAAACAGGAGTCGACCACGAAAAGTCCCTGTCCGTTCATAAACATGGTGGTCTGGTCGGAGGTGTCCATACCGACGTTGTTGAATCGGGTACTCTCGTTGGTGGTGATGGTGCGGAGCTTTTCGAAAACCTGCTGTGCGCGCTCGCCGTTCATGGAAAGCTCGGGATAGCCGTCCTCGTCGCGGGTGATGAACTGTATATCGGAGCTGTAGACGAAGGAGATCATGGAGCCTGCCTTGTTGGAGATCAGCAGACCGTAGCGGTCGTCCGAGTCACGGACGGTGTTGCCGTTTTCGTCGTTGTAGGCTTTGGTGATGAGCTCGTTGAATTTGTCGTATGTCCAATTACCGTCAAGTACGGTCTGATAGAGCTCTTCCTTGGTCATACCGACAGCATCGTTGAGAATATCCATGTTGGTGTAGATAACGAATGCACGATCAAGTACGTTGATGAAGTAATCGCCGACAAGCATGTATATCTCGTCGTTGCCTACCGAGATCTCCTTCATATAGTCGTACCACCAGCAGTCCTCATCAAAATCGAAGTATTTACAGTCAAGTGCATTGACAAACAGCCCCTCGGCGGCTACCGTGGATAGACCAAGCTGGTCATCTACGATGAGGTCGAAGGTGTCTTCGCCGCTCATTATATACTGGCGTGCGGATGCTGCGACGGTGTCCCAGTTGTTGTCGGTGTACTCATAGGCGAACTTGACACCGAGACGCTCTTCAACCTCCATGTTACGATTGTAGGTCGCAATATCGATCTCGTCGCCTTTAGCTTCCTCGGGGCCGACCATCATTTCGTGGCTGGATAAGATGGAATTGCTCATGCGGATGGTGAAAGTCTCGTTACCGTAGTCGAGGGTGTCGAGCACGCTTGTTTCGACGGCTTCATCGGTGGTATTACCATCGGCAGTCTCGGTGGCGGGATCATTTACTCCCGTGTCCGAGCCACATCCTACCGCTGTCGCCGATAGCATAAGAAGTGCAAGCAGCGCGGATAAAAATCTGTGTTTGTTCATTGTAAACCTCCAAAATATTTATTGTGCACAAGTACAGTATAGCACAGTGATTTCAAAAAAACAATTTCAATTATCACAAATGTTCGTCGAAAATGATGTACTATATCACAATTTTACCGCAAAGTATATGCGGCAATCGCGAATTAACAGATAATATATCACAACGTAAGATCGCACTTTCGATAAAATATTATTTTTTGAAAAATTTCAAAAACCTATTGACAAACGCTCGCAAATAGTGTATAATATTGTATGTTGATTGAGTATGGCTATGTACCTGTAGCTCAGCTGGATAGAGCAACTGCCTTCTAAGCAGTAGGTCGGGGGTTCGAGTCCCTCCAGGTACGCCAATTCCCGAATAGGTGTACACTGTTCGGGTTAACATAACGGCAGTGAGCGTTATGCTCAACTGCTCAGAGATGGTGGATGTAGCTCAGTTGGTTAGAGCGCCAGGTTGTGGCCCTGGAGGTCGAGGGTTCGACCCCCTTCATTCACCCCAGAATAAAAAAGCACCGCATCTGCGGTGCTTTTTCGTTTTTGATCTCAACGCTTGTCGATGCGCTCGCCATAGAGCTTGATGGTCTTTCTGTAGTTGTCAAGGGCGGTCTTGTGAACGTGCATCCAGTCTTTGTCAATACGCTCCCAAACGGTCTGCATCATACCCATAAGGTTTTCGCTTGAAATGTTTTCAAGAGCAAACTTTGTAAGCTTCTCGAAGTTGTCCTCGGTGAAGAAGATGCTTCCTGCGGGAACCTGCTTGTAGCCAAGCTTATCCATGCGGTAGAATGTATTTATATGCTGCTGCCTTTTCTCGTTAAACTCCGGATCTCCTTCCTTAAAGCAGCCCCAGTAATACCAGTTGTTCTGAACAACGGAGGTAGGCATCTTAGCAAAGAATTCCTCCTCGTACTCTAACACGCGGTCGGACCAGATCCATGCTGAGCAGTTGTTCCGCTCGACGGACTCAACCAGATGATAGAAGTCACGCCACCAGAAGTTACCGCGCCTGATTACCACATAGTCCTGGTTGCGCTGATTGACCGCAGTTTCTTCATCCATACCGAGATGGAAGTGGTTAGGCTTGAATACCTCGCAGACCTCATCAATAAGGTCACGGCATACCTCACGGTAAATATCGGTGCAAAGCATATGAGAATAATCCTTGAGCCATACATCGTGACCGGCGGAGAAGTTGAGCTTCGGAATAACTTCAAAACCCATTGCCTTGAGCTTTTCTACTTCCTTCTTCATCTCATAATGAGTCCAGGAATCGTCAATAGCGATCTCGGGGTGGGATTCAAATCTCATGGCATCGGCAACGTCAACGATAAGGGTATTGATGCCGATATCGCGAAGCTCCTGCATATGAGCGTCCCAGAGCGGACGGTCAAACAGAAGCGTATGAGTTCCGGATGGGGTGGAGCGATGCTCGCGCTCCTTGGTAACTCCGAACTCGTTCCAGCAGTTCCAACCGAGGTGTACAAGATGCGACCACATGAATTTATTTTCTGCCATTGTTTTGTCTCCTTAACATTATTATTTTCCTTCCTGCATTTCCTTGACAGCTTCAAGCACGGCATCAGCCATATAGCGAAGCTGATCATCGGAAAGTCCGTACAGCGGGAGATGCGTGTATCTTCTGTAGAACAGCTCTTCGCAAACAGGACAGGTCTTTGCGATCTCATCGGGATCGTAGCCCATATCCGCTACTATCTTGAAGCGGTACAGCGGACCGAAGTGCGCTATTTGGGTCACGCCCTTTCCCTCTAACTTCTTCTTTAGTACCTGAATGTCGCCGCCCGCTTTTTCGGGATCTATCTGCAAGAGATAAAGGTGGAAGGTGGGCTTGATGTCCTCGCTCCCGAGGTCCTGACCTATGATCGCATCGTTTTCCTTGAAACGCTCGGTGAGATACGCTGCCGCTTTTCTTCGGGTTTCGATTATCTCCTCGTTACGCTCGATCTGGAGACACAGCCCCAGTGCTTGAATCTCCGTGGCTGAGGAGTTGCCGGGGACGAATGGTGCTTCCTTGCCTTGAATAGGAGTGATGTTGTAGAGCCAATCCTTGATGGGACAGGTGAAATCAAGACCGAGGAAGCGCGCACGCTTTAACTCACCTCCGAAATTCGGAATATTGGCGGTAAGTATACCGCCCTCACCGAAGGAGGTAATGTTTTTGACCTCATGCAGTGAGAAACCAGCGAAATCACCGATAGTACCGATCTTTCTGCCCTTATACATCGCTCCGAAGGCGTGTGCCGCATCTTCAAGCACGAGTATGCCGCGCTCACGAGCGATTTCCATAATGGGATCAAGGTCAACGGGATATCCGCCGATATGTACGGGGACTATCATCTTAGTCTTGTCGGTTATCTTGCGCTTTACATCCCCGGGATCCATATTGATCGTCTTGGGATCAACATCCGCGAATACGAGCTTTGCGCCTACTGCCAGCGGATATGCCATCGTAGCCACAAATGTGATCGCGGGAACGATGACTTCATCTCCCGGCTTAAGATTTGCATACTTGTACGCTATCTCAAAGCCTGCGGTGGCGTTCATAACAAAGGTGGAGGTGGTGGTACCGAGGTACTCGTTGCACCTCGCCTCCGCTTCTTCTACCTTGGAACCGAGAGACAGCTTCCCGGGCGGTGTTGACAGCTTGTCAAGCTTTTTCAGCTGCTCCCACACCGCGTTGATGGCGTTGTTATATTCCTCGCCCTCGCCTTGCATCAAGAAGCGGATGATCTCCATTAAGTCAGACACGTTGTAGTTTTCGCCCACAGCTGCCCACGGCACGGCAGTGGCGCCTGTATTGTATCTGAAATCCGTTGTTTGCTTTGACATGCCGTATTACCTCCATTTACTAAAATTAGTGTTGCCAAATTGCTTTACGTATACATTATAGCAAAAAACAGAAAAAATAAAAAGCTGATATTTTCCTTGATTTTTTAAATATATTCCGTATTTTGAAAAAATATTGACAAAAATACCGCGGCGGTATATAATAATCATAGGAATACCGTTTCGGAGAGTACGAGATGATAATAAATTACGATGTGAAAAAAATAACAGCCGTGCTCCGTGATTTCCGAATTGCAACGGGAATCGAGGCACAGCTTTTAAAACCGGATTTTACTTATGCGTGTGAATACAGAACTCCGGACCTTGAGTACTGCAAGGCGTTTCTGTGTACGGAAAAGGGAAAGACAGCATGCCGTATGTCCGATGAGCATCTCTTGAAAAAGTGCAGAGCAAGCAGAAAGACCGAAATGTCCATATGCCATGCGGGACTTTTGAATGTGGTCATACCGCTTCTTCTTGACGATGTGATAATAGGCTACATCATATTCGGCGGAATGAAGACGAGCGGTGATTTCCTCAATTCGGATACCGCAACTTCGTCCTGCGGCGAGGAAGAGGTGATGAGCAAATGCTACGATGCTATCCCCACTTACGGTATTGAGAAGATTCAAAGCATCTCAAACGTGGCTATAATGCTGGCGAAATACATACTGCTTAAAAACATGCTTCGACCGAGTGTGCCCGAGAGCATACAAGCCGCGGTGGACTACATAAATACCGAGCTCGAGGGCGAGCTCTCGGTTACGTCTATATGCAAAAACTCCAACATATCAAAAAGCGCGCTTTATAAAAGGTTTCATGAGCACTTTGGCTGTACGGTCAGTGAGTATATTAAAGCGCGTCGCGTGGAGAGGGCTAAGGAACTCATTACGGTCTCCGAGCTTTCAATGGAGGAAATAGCACAGAGAGTTGGCTTTTCGGGTGCATCCTATTTCAGCCGCGTGTTCAAGGAGCACACGGGAATGGCACCAATGAAATACAAAAAGAGCGGTAATACATAAAAACCTATGCCGACAGTGGATAACTCCGTCTGTCGGCATAGGTTTTTATTGATTTTCTAATCTACCCAGGTGTCCGTGACCTTTTTGTAGTCATCTATCTTTGCCTTGACTGCTTCAAGGGTCTCATCATGGGCAAGGATATAGATCTTGATCTTCGGCTCGGTGCCGGATGGGCGGATGACGATAACGTCGCGGCAGTCGGTAACGTAGTAGAGCACGTTGGAGGACGGAAGTCCCGTGGAGGTTACCTTGCCTGTGTCAATGTCAAGCACGGTATCGGTAAGATAGTCGCGGCGCTCGATAACACGTCTGCCGGCAAGCTCTGTGGGCGGATTCTCACGCAGATCGTTCATCAGCTTCTTCATGCGTTCGATACCGTCAAGACCGTCCATATAGATGTTTGCCACACCCTCGTCATAGTAGCCGTAACGGTCATACAGCCCCTGCATCGCGTCGCAGAGGGTCATACCCTTGGTGCTGTAATACGCCGCCATCTCGCAGAGCAGCATGGATGCAACTACCGCGTCCTTGTCGCGGGCATAGGTGCCCTTAAGATAACCGTAGCTTTCCTCGAAACCGAAAATGTAGTTGTCATGACCCGTGGTCTCGTACTGCTTGATTACCTCGCCGATGAACTTGAAGCCCGTCAGCACATTGTGGAGCCTTATATTATGCTCATCGCAGATTTTCGTTACCATATCGGTGGTGACGATCGTTTTGATGGCATAAGGATTCTCGGGCATGCCCTTTTCCTCGTATGCGGTGATGATATAGTCAAGCAGCAGCGCGCCCACCTGGTTGCCGGTGAGACGGACAAATTTGCCCGACTTGTCGCGTGACATGATGCCGACACGGTCTGCGTCAGGGTCGGTGGCGATAATGAGGTCGCTGTGTACCTTTTCCGCGAGCTTAATGCCAAGCTCGAATACATCCGCAACCTCGGGATTCGGATACGCCACTGTGGGAAAGTCTCCGTCCAGCACCATCTGCTCGTCAACCACGTCGATGTGCTTGAGACCCACGCGTCGAAGCACCTCGGGCACCATGCTGTGACCCGCACCGTGCAGGGGGGTGTAGACGATCTCGAGATCGTCAGCAACCTTTCTGATAACATCGGGATTTACCGCCTCGGCGATGACTTTTTCCATATACGCCTCGTCAAGCGATTTGGGGATAAATCTGATGATGCCGTCAGCGACTGCCTTATCGAAGTCGGTGGTTTTTACATCGTCGAAGATATCAGCCTCGGCGATGGACTTCGATACAGTCGCCGCATGATCGGGCGGAAGCTGTGCGCCATCCTCCCAGTATGCCTTATAGCCGTTGTACTGCTTGGGATTGTGGGAGGCGGTGATGTTGATGCCTGCGATCGTGTGAAGCTCACGCACTGCGAAGGACAGCACAGGCGTGGGGCGCAGACTGTCAAAAATGTGAGCTGTGATGCCGTTTGCTGCCAGAACGCTTGCCGCGGTCTTAGCGTAGAGCTCGGAATTGTTGCGGGAATCGTAAGCAATGGCAACACCGCGCTCGGCTTTGCCGAGCTCATTTATGAGGTCGGCAAGACCCTGTGTCGCCTGCGCCACGGTGTAGACATTCATGGCATTGGTGCCCGCCATCATGGTGCCGCGCAGTCCCGCAGTACCAAATTCGAGAGATTTGATAAAGCGGAGCTTTATCTCCTCATCATCTCCCGCAATGGCACGAAGCTCAGCCTTTGTGGTTTCATCGACCTTTGCGCTGTCCAGCCAGCGCTTGTAATTTTCTTGGTAAGTCATAGTATTCTCCGTTTCTGTTGGTGCAAAATCAACCCGAAACTCGTCCGCTCGGCGGACGAGCTTCACTTGCCGCAATGCGGCAAATTTCACTCGCACAAAGTGCGAATTTCACATTTCGTGCAGGTGCGTTATCTTACTGTCCCTTGATCTCCTCAAGCGCGCACGCTAACTGGTCGGGACATGAGGTGGGCTTGAAGCCGCATTTAATGCCCTTCATTCGTTTAATGGCTTCGTCGATGTGCATTCCGACAACGAGTGCCGCAACACCCTGGGTGTTGCCCGAGCAGCCGCCGACGAATTTTACGGATTCGACGATGTCGTCCTCTGTTACTATATCTATCTGACGCGAGCAGGTGCCGCTTGTGGTGTAGGAAAGTGTCTTTTTCATTTTATGCAGTATCCTTTTGAATTATTTTTAATTTTCCGAAAGAGTATTATACATATAAAGCATGGAAATAAATCCAAGATAATCGGCATCGGCGCCTGTAAGTCCCGTACCGATGGCATACGCCTTGCCGCCTGTCATTTCGTGAAGTGCGCGGACACGCTCGTAGATCCTCGCGGGTGCCGCCGTTACGATACTGTCGGCAAGTCCGCCGAGCAGTGCGATCTTATCACCGTAGCGCTTCCAAAGAAGCTCCATATTTTCGGTTATGTAAACACCTGCAAGACCGCGCTCAATGGAGCTTTCGATTCCGAGTATTACGTCACGTCCCGCAATAAAGATCACAGGCTTTGTATGATCCTTGCCGTAGACCAGCGGATTTTTTGTGGCGAGGGCACATACGGAGTCATGTGAATCAGCCGCCTTCAGCGCCTCTATGTCATCGGAAAGTATGGTAAACTTAATGCCGTCGGTAAGCTCACTTCCTAAGGAAAGCACATCGTTTATATTATCTTTGCTTGCAGGAATAACGGCTGTGTCGGCACCGATGTTATCATAAAACGAGATAAGTGTGGATACCATGTTTTGCGTGGAGTCCCACAGACCGCTGCCTGCGCGCCAGATTATCTGTGATATGAGATTCTTTGACGGGTAAGGCTCAAAAAGTGTGGGTTTGCCCGCCTCGCGGGAAAGCATACGGATAAATTCACGATAGTTGCGCATGATCATCATTCTCCTTGTCGTATATGTGGATATATTCCAAGCGGTTCATACTGAGGCATTGCAAGAGTGAGAAATAACACGAACGCATCGAGTCCGGGTGCGTCGCCGACCTTTAATATTACCTCGCAGGAAAATTCACTGCTGTTGTAGGTCAGCGGAATGGAGTCTACCTTATAAAGCGTCAGCCCGCATTCGGCGGCGGCGCTCAGCACATCGCCGAGTGTGGCACCGTCATCGGGGACGAGACTGAATTCAAAGAAACAGCCGCTTCGCTTTGTCTTATCAGGCAGTGCGATGGCGCGTTTGAGAAGCGCATAGCGGGTCGTGACACTGCCGTCGGGCGTTGTCACGTCGCAGGAAAACACGGGATTCAATTCATATTTGTCGATAAGTCTGTAAAAGCTTATAAGCTTGGCATCACGCGAGCTGTCAAGGGGCAGCATACACATGTCGGCTCTGCCGTAATAAACCTCCTCGCAGACTGCGGTGAAATCAGGTGCATAAACGACGGAGGGAGTATCAAGGACATCGGAGAAAATGCGGAACGCCGCATCCGCATACGCGTTTTTAAAGTATGCTATTTTTGGAGAGCTTTTATAAGAATCGTCGCCGAGCAGTCTTTCAAGGAGCTTTACGCCGCGCCGCTCAAGCTCCTCGGCGAGAAATCTGCAAACTGTCAGCTTATCGGAAAACAGTGCCGCTCGGTTGCGGAATCGGGCATGATGCAAAAAATCCTCGGGGATGTCCTCAGGCATCGGCGTGCTCTCAAACAGCGCGGAAAAATCATCCGAGCGGGTCTCTCCGAATATGGACGAGTCACGTCGGAGCATCAGCATCGCAAGATCCCGAAGCCAGGCGAGCTTTCGCTCGTCTGCTGAGGTGCTTTCCTCCGCAAGCAGCGCGAGATTTTCGCCGATCACGGTTCCCGCTGTACTTTCCCGTACCATCAGAGCTTCCTCCCATCTGCTTTAAGCATGAGCTGCGTCAGTGCAATAGCGGTGCAGGCTTCAATAACGGGGACGGCGCGTACCGCAATGCAAGGGTCATGTCTGCCCTTTATCTGCAGCTTGGCGTCACACTTGTTCTGCATATCCACCGAATCCTGTTCGAGAAAAATGGACGGAGTGGGCTTTATCGCCACGGAGAAGGTCACGGGCATACCCGTGGTCATGCCGCCGACGATACCGCCGCAGTTGTTCTGCTTTGTAACTACCTTTTTATCTTTGTATTCATACGCATCATTGGCGTCGGAGCCATACATACGGCAGAAATCGAAGCCCGCGCCGAATTCGATGCCCTTAACGGCGGGAATCGCAAACATAAGCTGTGAGATTTCCGCCTCAACGCTCTCGAACATATGCTCACCCAGCGCCGCAGGCAGTCCCACAGCGGCACATTCGAGCTTCGCGCCCACGGAATCGCCTTTGTCACGAGCAGAGTTGATGATGGTGGCAAAGGCTTCCGCCGCCATCGGGTCGAGGGTGGGGAAGGAGTGCCCTTTAAGCTCCCGAAGCTCGTCTGCGGTGACATTGTCAGCGAAGGAGCGGTCGGAAACATTGAGTATCTGTTTAATATGCGCGGCGATCTCTACACCGTGCCGTGCCAGATAAAGGGAGCAGAGCGCGCCCGCAAACGTTAGCGGGGCGGTAAGTCTGCCCGAAAAGTGTCCGCCGCCGTGCAGTTCAACATGGTCGCCGTATTTTAAGGCGGCGGCATAATCTGCATGGCTCGGACGCGGTATCGTCATTTTATCCTGATAGGAGGACGAATGCTGATTTGTGTTTTCGATGACGGCGCAGATTGGATAACCGTTTGTAAAGCCGTTCGACACGCCGCTGACGATACGCGGGATGTCGGGCTCGGTGCGCTTGGTCGAAAAGCTGCCGCCGGGTGCGCGGCGCTTCATAAAAGCGCCGATATAGTCGAGATCGAGCTTCAAGCCTGCGGGAAATCCGTCTATAACCACGCCGATGGCGTCGCCATGGGATTCGCCAAAGACCGACAGCTTTAATTTGGTGCCGTATACAGATGCCATTTTGCTTCACCTTTTTCTTTCGGTATCATATTGTGATCATTCCGCTGACAAGGATCGTTGAGATAACTCCTATTATAACTCCGATCCAACGGCGTAGCGAAAGTCTTTCTCGGAACATTAACATCGCCGTAATGGTGGAGAGCACCATGGGGATGATATTGACCAGCGGGAACATTACAGCGGTGGTAAGTACGCCCGCGAGGTACAGGTTGATGGTGTGGGGGAACGCAAAGCCCACACCTGTGATCACAGGGAGCAATACTCTGATTATTTTGTCTTTTTTTGTGCCGTACTCGTGTCCCGCACTTTTGGGGGAGCAGAGCAGGAATATAAGTGAGATCACGGTCGAAACTGCAAAAGCCGATACAAGAAATGCCGCTTTTTCGCTTGCATGTGCCGAGGTCTGATGTATCTTCTGAAGTACGCCGACGGTACCGGAAAGCAGTGTGGCGGGGATGCAGAATAAAAGCCAAAGGACACCTGATTTTTTTGCATGCGCACCCTTTTCGGAATCCGGGGAGAGTATGATACAAACTGCCATGAGCACTATACCGATCCACTGTACGGGGCTTATGGTCTCACCGAAGAATAATCCGCTGACCGTAGGTATGATCGTAGACAGTGAGACAATGACCATTGTGTAGGAGAACGGTCCGACGGAATATGCCTTTAAATTAAATAGAAGTTGGAAGGCGGAGACGGCACCGAGGATGGCACCGAGCATCACAGTGTATCCGCTGATCTTCCCAATTCCGCCCATAACGAGCAGTATCATAAGTGCGCAGCAGACGCTCTGTACCAAATTGAAGAACCACAGATTTCGGTCGTCGGCAGGGAGATTCTTGGAATATGCGCCGCGCGTTACAGAGATCAGCGCAGAGGTGAGAATGGTAATTACAAGCAGAAGTGGAATAGGAAGAGTGAGCATTGTGAGTTGTCTCCTTTGCCGGTAAGTTAAGCTCAGATGTTTTCCAGCATGTCGAAGCTGTCGGAGAGGAAGGTCTGCAACTCATCTGCATTCAGCTGACGCTGGGCAAGCAATGCGAGAGTATAGATCTGCTTTGCAAGCTTCTTTGTCTTTTCCGTATCATTTTCCGCTTCATTTGCAAGGCGCTTGATAAGCGTGCTGTTTGCGTTGACAACGAGGCTCGTGTCTGTGGGGAACTTCATATCGCCCATATCGCTGCCCGCGCGGCGGTACATCTTCATCATGTCCTCCATGCGGCGGGTCTCCTCGGAAATGTTTAATATGGCGGGGATCTTTTCGTTCTTTAAAAGCTCGAAGCTGACCTTTAATTCGCTGTTGCCGCTGACTTCCTTAAATATCTCGGTGAGCTTTTCATTTGCTTCGGCATTGCCCTCCGCTTTGAGCGCACCTGCCACATCTGCGTCGATACGAACGAACTTTACGCCCTCGTTTTCCTGCTCGACGATATTAATAAACTGAGTGTCGATCATCTTGTCGAGCACTACGACCTCAATACCCTCGGCGGCGAACATGGAGATATACTGCGCCTGCGCGGTCACATCTGCGGCATAATAAACAGTCTTTTCGTGCTTTTCCTTGGCTTTTTCGAGATATTCGTCAAGGGTGACGTACTTTCCGTCGGTTGTAGCGTAGATGACAGCGGACTTAACTCTGTCGTAGAACTTACGGTCACGCAGACAACCGTATTCTACGAAGGTCTTAAGGTCCTCCCACAGCTTTTCGTAGTTCTCACGCTCTAAATTGTACATGGAGCAGAGCTTGTCAGCCACCTTCTTGACGATGTGCGCCGAAATTTTCGCCACATAACCGCTGTTCTGAAGATAGCTTCTCGAAACGTTGAGAGGAAGCTCGGGACAGTCCAGTACGCCCTTTAACATGAGAAGAAATTCGGGGATGACCTCCTTTATGTTGTCCGCAACGAATACCTGATTGTAGTACAGCTTGACCTGACCCTCGAGATTGTCGTATTCGTGAGCGAGGCGGGGGAAGTAGAGTATACCGCGGAAGTTTAGGGGGTAGTCCGCGTTCAGATGAATATGGAACAGCGGCTCGCGGTAATCGCGGAATACCTTGTGGTAGAATTCGTCGTACTCTTCGTCTGTACAGTCGGAGGGATTCTTCTGCCACAGCGGACTTACATCATTGACGGGCTTCGGCTCCTCGGGAGCCTTGTCCTCGGACTTTTCGTCAGCCTTATCCTCCTCTGGCTTTACCACGTCAAGATAAATTTCAACGGGCATGAAGGAGCAGTATTTGTCAAGCATTTCGCGGATACGGTATTCTTCTAAAAATTCCGACTCGTCCGCCATGATGTGCATGACGACATCCGTACCGCGCTCGGCACGGAAATAATCGGTGGTGATCTCATACTCGCCCGCCTCGGAGCATACCCACTTGACGGCATTCTCTGAGGTGTATGAGCGGGTGATAACGTCAACGGTATCGCTGACCATGAATGCGGAGTAGAAACCGAGACCGAAGTGACCTATGATACCGTCTGCGGCGGCGTCCTTGTTATCGGTGCCCTCGTACTTTTCGATGAATTCCAGTGCACCCGAAAGCGCGATCTGGCATATATAGCGGCGTACCTCATCCTCGGTCATGCCGATACCGTTATCGGAAACGGTGAGTGTGCGAGCCGCTTTGTCAATGGTGACGGTGATCTTGTATTTATCGTCCTCGATCTGTGCTTCGCCCAGAGAGGTAAGCCTCTTCAGCTTTGTAACAGCGTCGCAGGCGTTTGAAACAATCTCGCGAAGGAAGATCTCCTTCTCGGAGTATAGCCACTTCTTGATTATCGGAAATATGTGTTCGATCTCGACGGAAATTCCGCCTTTTTCGGTGTTTTTGATGTCCTCGGACATTGCTATCTAACCTCTTTTTTGCTTTGAATTTCGAGATGATTTTTGTTTACAAAACAATATCTCACTCTATATTGTAACAAATAAATTCCATAATGTCAAGAGCGAAAACGTTTATGTTACAAGTTGTTATCAAATTAACGATTCAATGCTTTCTTGACAAAGCGCGCTCGGTATGCTACAATAATTGTAAATACCGAACATAAAGGAAATACGCCATGAAAAAAAGAAAACACGAGCTTTCGCTCATGAATGTTATACTGTGTATGCTTGTTATTTTCATCCATGCCGCGTCCACAGCAGTCACATCGGCGGACAAGACCTCCCTCGGATACGCACTGCTGCTGCCTGCGTGGAGACTCGCCGCCTGTGCAGTGCCGGGATTTATATTCCTTTCCGCAGTAAAATTTGCCCTCGGCGCCGAGAAAGAGGGCTTTTCCTACGGACGATACATGCTTGGACGTATAAAGCGGGTGTGGATACCCTATGCAATCGCGACGATCATATATTTTGTTTACTTTGTACTGTTAAATTACATGCAGCCGTCGGCGGGGGAATTTTTCAAGCTGCTCCTTGACGGAAACATGTGCGGACACTTCTATTTTGTGGTGACTATCATGCAGTTTTACCTTTTGGCACCGCTGTGGAGAGTTATTTTAAAAAAAGTCTCGGAGCCTGTGTGGGCGATGCTGTCGGTTGTGGCAGCGGTACCGCTCGGATGGATATTCGGACAATATCTGCCCGACTTTATAGCGATATTCTATAAGGGAGGTATATTCCCCTATGCGGACCGCGTGTTTACCACCTATATTCTTTGGTGGATGGCGGGACTTATTGTCGGCAAGCATTATGAGAAGGTTAAAGATGTGCTCTCACGCGGATGGAAGGGCGTTATGGTACTGTTTATATTCGCGGCGGTAATGAACGGCGGGCTTTCCTATCTGCATTTTTCGGGCAAGACCTCGATATACTGGCTTGAGACCGTTCATGTTTTCTACATCATGTGTGCCGTGACGTTTTTGTTCGCGATCACCTGCAGAACAGCAGAGGTACCTGTGCTGTCGGCGCGTCCCATTCTGTTTGTTGACCGCGCCTCTTACTCCATCTATCTCTGGCATCCGTTGTTTTTGTATTTCGGGAAGGCTCTGCTCGGCGGAAAGGATGTTTCGCTGCTTACTACCTTCGTTGTGCATCTTTTCTTCGCCTTTGTTGTCACTATTACCGTCTGTGTCGGTGTGTCGGTGATGATCGGTGCGCTGAAAGCTCGGATAAAACGCTGATTTACGTAAAAAAGTCCCCTCCGCAGTTTTAAACTGCGGAGGGGATCATGTCTATCGCACTCAGATGATATCCACAGACTTGCCCGTCTTTGCGGACTCGTACAGTGCGTTCAGTATCTTCATGATGACAACGCCGTCCTCGGCGGGAGAGATGCACTCGGTGCCGTTCAGACAGCAGTCAACAAAATGGTCGATCTCCGCCTGGAACATATCTTTTGCCTCGGTGTAGTTCTTGATGTCCTTGATCTCTGCATCTACCATGAAGCCGTTGATGTCGGTGTAGAACTTCATATCGTCGATATTGAGACCTCCCTTGGTGCCGTAGATCACTCTGCCGTTGTTGTCGCCCTTGGAGGGAGCGTGGAGGTTGTAGGAGCACTCAAGCAGTGTGGATGCGCCGTTCTCGTAGCGGATGATACCGACAGCGCTGGACTCAACGTCGCAGACATCCTTCTTGGGGTCGGCTCCCTCGGGGTACCAGCCCACACGGGTCTTTAAGTTTGCACGATCCTCGTGAAGCTCGTTTGCGGCAACGCAGAATACCGACATGGGCTTGGGATTGCCCATCAGATAGCGGGTGAGGTCGAGGGGATGCACACCGATATCGATGATGGGACCGCCGCCGGAGCGGGACTTGTCGGAGAACCAGCCGCCGGGGTTGCCGTGACGGCGGACATAGGTCGCCTTGGAGTAGTAGATGTCGCCCAACTCACCGTTGTCGATGAAATCCTTGGCGATGCGCGCTTCGGTTGAGAAGCGGGTAACAAAGCCCAGCATTAACAGCTTACCGTTTTTGTCGGCGACATCCTTCATTGCCTGAGCCTCCTCGGCAGTCATTGCCATAGGCTTTTCGCACATAACGTCGAGACCTGCGTTGAGCGCCGCGATGGTACACTCCGCGTGAGCGCAGTTCCAGACGCAGACGTCTGCCGCGTCAAGCTTTTCAGCCGCCAGCATTGCTGCGACGGAATTGTAGCGGTTCGGGATACCGAACTTGTCTGCGGTACGGTTAGCCTTCGCCTCGTTGATGTCGCAGATAGCGGCGAGCTCCACATTGGGATTTTTTATGTAGCGTTCAAGGTGAGTGTTTGCGATGTTTCCGGCACCTATCATGCCGACTCTGAGCTTTTTCATTTTGTGACCTCCAAAAATTGTTCTAAAAATATTACTTGAAATATTACTTGTTTATGATACTGCGTAAGAAGTTCGCCGCAAGGTCTATGTCCGCCGCGGGAGTAGCGCCTACCTCGCGCTCGATGGTGAGGTAACCGCGGTAACCGATCTCCTCAAGTGCCGCGAGATAGTCGGGGAAGCATACGTCGCCCGTACCCAGCGGTACTTCTTCGAAATACTTGATACCCTGCGCTTCTGCGGGAACGGGATGGACTACGCGGTAGATGTATTCGGGGTTGCCCTTTATGAGCATTCTGCCGTCCTTGGCATGAGTGTGAACTATGTAATCCTTTAAGGTTTTGACTGCATGCACCGCGTCGTCTCCGACCACCATTGCAAGGTTAGCGGGGTCGAGGTTTACGGCGACGCCCTTGGAGCCGAGGCTGTCGAGAAAGGCTTTGAGCACGTCCGAGGGCTCGGGACCGGTCTCGATGGCGAAGTGCGCTTCGACGGAGTCAGCGTATTCGGCGAGCTCTGCGCAGGCTTCCTGCATTACCTTGTAGCGCTCATGATTCGGGTCGGAGGGAACGACGCCGATGTGAGTCGTTACGATATTGCATTCCAGCTCCTTGGCAAGATCGAGAATGCGCTTGGACTTTTCAACAAGCTCGGGGTTCATTTCGGCGTTGCCGAAGCCGTGACCGAGGTCGCCGCAAAGCGCTGAAAATACGAGCCCGTTATCCTTTACGTAGGAAAGCAGCTCACGAGCCTTGGCGCCCGAGAGGTTTTCGGGGGCGTTTTCGCCCTTGGTGGCGTACATCTGCAGTCCGTTAAGCCCCAGCTCGGCAGCTTTTTTTACTGCTTCATAGGTAGGGAGGCGGAAGGATTCGAGTACTACGCCTATCGGAAATTTGTACATGATGGTTCTCCTTTTTTGCTTTTTTATTTAATTTTTTGAAATTTCACTTGCAATCGTTCTGAGTTTATTATATAATAAAATTACTGCGATTGCAATATCCAATATTGCTTTTGTTTGACACAATATTGCCATTTTGAGGTTATGAAATGTACGAAAACGAATTATCATGCACTGCATGCACTGAGGATAACGGCTGCGAATGCGCTGAGCCAGGGGCAAACAAATCATTATCTTCCGTGATACGTTATGAGCAGCACAAGCTCAGCGATCCGTCACAGCCGTATCTTTTCCATCTCGGAAACTGCGGCATCATGCCGCACTGGCATGAGAATATCGAAATTCTGTATTTTCACGGTGATGCTTCCGTGATCTGCGACAGAAAGGAATATGCCGTCTGCGAGCATGATATTGCGGTTTTTGGCTTCAACGCACTCCACGCATCGCCGATAAATGGTGATACCAAGCATGATTGCCTGATCATTGACACCGATTTCCTTGCACGGAACGGCATTGATGTGTCCACACTCAGATTTCAGTGTGTGATCAGAGACGAGAGCTTTGCCGCGTTGTTTAAAAACGTTGAACGGGAAGTAAAGCTGGCACGCGACGGCGATGCTTTCGGCGATGCGGCGGTAAAGGCGGCGATCCTGACACTGGCGGTGGAGCTGTGCCGAGCGTATTCCGGGCGTGAGGACAACGAGCGTGTACGCGGAAGCGTGATAAAGCGTGCCATCGGGTACATAAAGTCCCATTATGACGAACCGTTGACTGTTGACAGGTTGGCAGAAAACGTAAATGTAAGTAAATATTATTTCTGCCGCGAGTTCCACAGCGAAACGGGCTATACGGTGGTAAGATATATAAACAATCTGCGCTGCCGCGAGGCGGAACGGCTTTTGCGCGACACGGGATGCTCCATAGGCGAGGTGGCAAGGATGTGCGGCTTTGAGAATATGTCATATTTTACCCGTACCTACAAATCTATCATCGGAAAAACGCCAACCGAGACCCGTATGACCAATGATGAGTCATTTACGCATTAAATTTGCGATTATTATTGACAAAATGTTAATTATCTGATATAATCAATTGCGTAACATTTATTTATTTTTGGAGGCTTTATCATGGGAAATATCAAGGAAACACTCAAAGCAAAGGGTGAAAAGGTCACCTTCTTCTCCGATTTCAAGAAATTCATCACTAAGGGCAATGTGCTCGACATGGCAGTCGGTGTCGTTGTCGGTACCGCATTCAATGCCATTGTAAACGGACTTGTCAAGAATATCATCACCCCCGTAATGACATACTTTACCAGCGGCGTGTCCATTGATGAGTGGAAATATGTCCTTCGCGAGGCAGTTCCCGCAGATGAGGCAGCAGGTATTGCCGAGGTAACAGAGATCGCTATTTCCTACGGTCTGTGGATCCAGGCAATAATTGATTTCTTCATCATAGCACTCTGCATTTTCGCGACGGTACGTTTTATCAGATCCATGGAGCGCAAGTTAAACGCCAAGGAACTTGCTAAGGCTGAAGCCGAAGCGGCTGCAAAGAAGGCTGAAGAGGATGCTAAGGCAGCCGAGGCTAAGGCAGCGGCAGATGCGGCAGCGGCAGCTGAAAAGGCGGCGCTGGAGGAATTTTATGCGAATATTCGCGAGATCCGCGATTCGCTTAAAAAATAATTACATAGTTTAATACAAAACGGACTGCGTACGCAGTCCGTTTTGTATCAGATATGGTTTTCCTCAACTCAATTTCACCAGCACCGCCGCGAGCTCGGAGCGTGTGATGGTGGCGGAGGGGAGAAGTGTGCCGTCCGCGTAGCCGCTGACAATGCCTGCACCTACGCATTTTGCGATGCCGTCACGCGCCCAGTCGGAGATGGCGGAGGAATCCGTGAAGGTGAGCTCGGCGGCGTTGCCGTCAAGCAGGGTGCCGATGACCTTGAAGGCTTCCTCACGGGTGATCGTAGCGTTGGGATCGAATATTACCGTGCCGTCATCAGTCGTGCCGCGGCCGCTCATCAGACCGCTTGCAAGTGCCGCACGGATGTAGGGCACCTTGTCATAAGGTGTGTTTGCTTCAAGTGCTGCGCCCTCATTTACATATGGGAACGCGTTGGTACCTGTATAGAGCACCAGTATCTTTGCAAACTCAGCACGGGTCAGCGCAAGATCGGGCTCGTAGTACAGCTCACCACCCGATTCGGTGCAGTCGAAGTTCTGGATAACGCCCATTTCGTAAAGCGTGTTCAGATACTCGCCCGCCCAGTGCTCGTCAAGTCCCGTAAGCGCAGGCTCCGCCGCCTTTCCGTAATAAATAAGCGCATCGTCGATAACATAATTTCTCTGCGAGCTGCCCGAATCGTTGACGGTCAGCAGGGAGGCGAGATGCAGTGTGCCGCTCTTTAATGACTCGGGGATCTCGGCGGTCAATTCACGCCAGCCGAGCTGCTTTGAATAGTCCTTAGTAACTGTGTAGGAGAGGTCGTACACATTTCCGTCCTCATCGCGCACAGAAGCACTCAGCACTCCCGTGGTGTAGCCGTAGATCCACAGCTTTATACTTTCGGCATCCGATGACATGGGAACTTCTTCACGAAGCTTCAGCTCCATCACCTTGCTCTGCGCCTCGGTATTGTAGGTGAAGCCCACCTCAAGCCCTCGCTCTGACTTGTAGCCGTGGCTTGCGGGAACTATATGAGCATCGCCTGATGGAGTGGTGAGCTCAAATCCGTCGATGGCGGCGTCATCCTCGAAATCGGAGATAACATGCGACTTGTCGCTGACAGTGACATTTACATATCGCACAAACTCGTCGAACCATACGCCTATTTCCACCTCGCCCTCATATTCACCGCCAAAGGCTTGGAAATTGCCGTTTTTGTCAAGGTAACCGAGATCGCAGATTATCATCGCGTCGGGATAAGCCCCCGGGTCGGGAACATCATGTGTGCCGTTTAAGGTGTAGTAGAATGAACCCGCATCGCAGTGAAGAGACTTGCCGCCGGATATCGCCTCGATATCAAGCGTGAGTAGTGTGCCGGGCTTTATTTGTGTTGCTTCGGGAGTGACCGTGAGTTCGTCGAGCTTGTCCTTTACGATAACACTGACATCGCCCGAAATATCGCCGTTTGTTACCTTCAGTCGATATTCTCCGCCCGTCAGTCCTGCCGTGAAGCTGCAGCTCGACACCGAGCCGATGTCCTCCGGATATTCCTCGGCAAAGGCGGTAACAAGCGAGTCGGGAGCAAAGTTCACATCTACGGGCATGTAAGATGAATCAAGCGCTTCTGCAGTAAAAGTGATGGTGCTGCCGCGCAGGATGTAGGGTGTGTTGGGGGTGACCTTAAGCGCCGCGGGCTTGCCGTCGGATTCATTTGCACTCAAAAACAGAATACCGTTTGAAATTGAGCGGTAGCTTCCGTCGGAGGGCGTGTTGACGTACGCCGTATCGGCGCTTCCCGAGGGCTTTACCATGACTGTGGTGGAGCCGCCGCCGTCGAGATTAAGCGCGTAGGTACAGCCGAGCTCTGCCATGACGGCGGACAGATCTTCGATCTTTAATCCGCGAGATGCGGAGGTCCTGCCGTCCACGGCGAAGAATACTACATTGCCGTCGGGCTTTAAGCCTACCGCAGTACGCGGATTGACGGTCTTTTCGTGATCCTCGTCGATGATTCCCTCGGGCATTACACCCGCTTCAAGTATCATGTCACCGCCGCCGACCGCGGTAACGATCCTGTCCCAAATTTCGGCACATTTTGTGTCAATGCGGATACGGTCGCCTTTTTTAAAGTCGGTGAACAGCGAGTAGGATTCACAGCTCTCCGACACGGTTATTACAGCGCAGCCTTCGGGGATCTCTATATTGTATTTGTCGGTGATGATGTCCTTGATCTCTCCCTCCACCGAACCGCTTGCGGTGATATCCCCGTCAAGCTCAATAACGAGCTCCAGTGACTCCGTTGCGGAAAGCGTTGTTGAAGCAAAGTCCCCGGTGACCATGTAAACGCCCCAAATGGTGGGAAATTTGTTGAGATGATCTATCTTTTTTGCCTCTCCGCCCGAGGTGAGATTGGTTACGGTCATGCTTATCTCGGGCTTGCCGATGATGGCGGAGCCGTCCGAAAGAAAGCCCAGCGCGTACTTCGCGTCATCGGTGGTAATAAGCTTCCCTCCGTCTATCATTACGCCCATGGGCACACCCGTCTGCATGCTGTAAAAGTCTCCGTTTATGGCTCCGAATACTGTTTTGCCTTCATTGCCCGCTGTCGTTACGAGCGAGCCCAGGCGATCCTTGCCGTAGACGGTGTTCCCGAAGCGCACGATGGGAAGCGTTCCGCCTGCTCTGAAGTCGTATTCAAATATGTATGACTGCTGAGGCTTGCCTTCCTCGGTCACGGACTCAAGCTTACTGTAATACAGTCCGCCGCCCACGGTGTCGCGCTTGATCGTGATGACCTCGCCGAGACCCGTATAGGAGAGGGCGGAGAGGGGAAGCCTTGCGAGCATCGCGGCGGTAAGGAGGGCGCCGAATGCCATACGAATGTGGTTATTTATCATGTGTACATCCTTTCAAAAAACGTGGCAAATGCCGCCAAAGACTGTGGCGGCGTCGGTGTAGCTATTTCATTATACCTAATTTAGACGCATGAAAAATGTACTCAAAGCGTACATTTTGTGAATAAAATAAAAACTATTCGGCTTGGTGATTGATTTATTGGTGATCTTGTGATATTATGGCATCGAGACAGCTCATATGTGGATTCGCTCGACCTGTGTGTTGATGAGGCTTGTGCGCGAATTGCACATAAACTATCGACTATAATTGTGCAATATAGCCTACAAGTGGAAAAATAATTGCATAAATCGAAAAAATCAGCGAAATAGACAAAAAACCGCAGTAAAATTGTACAACTATTAATTCTTGTCATCAAATGTCCACCTCTCGCATATAGTGTTAGGGCAAACAACACTATATCGAGGTGAGCACCTTGTTTTATGACACAGATGACAGAGCGCGCAGACTGGCTGAGTACCTGATAGCGGAAAAAAGCACGGTAAGAAGCACTGCCGCGGCGTTCGGGATCAGCAAATCCACTGTACATAAGGATGTTTCCTGCCGACTTAAAAGACTGGACCCCGCTTTGTATGCCGAAGCGGCAAAGATACTTGACACCAATAAATCCGAACGTCACATACGTGGGGGAAATGCTACCAAGCGTAAATATGAATCGGCAAAAGAGACAAAATATTCAAAATAACTTGTGTAGTATGCACAGAAAATTGTGAGCGCTCAGCGCTCCTTTTTTTATTCATTTGAGCTCAAATCCCTTTACTTTTAGTGAAAAATGTTGTATAATATATATATCAAAAATAATATAAGCAATCGGGAGACTCATATCGGGATGGCGGACAAATACAGCGTGCTGAGAAATTTTTACGGATATTCTTCTTTTCGTGAAGGACAGGAGCCGATAATCGACAATATCCTGGCGGGACGCGACGTATTGGCGGTCATGCCGACAGGCGCGGGCAAGTCGATCTGCTATCAGATCCCCGCGATATTGCTTCCCGGGATCACGCTTGTGATCTCACCGCTTATTTCGCTGATGAAGGATCAAGTGGGAGCGCTTAACCAGAACGGTATCCGCGCCGCATATCTCAACAGCTCGCTGACCGCACGTCAGTATGGCTTGGCGCTTGCGAATATCAGACAAGGCGTTTACAAGATAATCTACGTTGCGCCCGAAAGACTTATGACCGACGGCTTTTTGGAGCTGGCGTCGAACCTTAACATTTCCCTTGTCGCCGTCGATGAGGCGCACTGCGTATCCCAATGGGGACACGATTTCAGAACGAGCTACACGCATATATCCACCTTCGTTGAAGGTCTTGCGCGCCGCCCGGTCGTGGCGGCGTTTACTGCGACCGCTACGGAGCAGGTCAAGAATGACGTGCGCTCACTGCTTGCACTGGCGCGCCCCTATGAGATCACCACGGGCTTTGACCGTCCCAATCTTTATTTCGGTGTGGTGGAGACCGCATCTCGGCTTGATTATATACAAAGCTATCTTAAAGAAAACAAAAACAAATCGGGCATCATATATGCCATGACCCGCAAAAATGTGGAAAAGATATACTCGCATCTTTTGAATGCGGGCTTTCCTGTCACGATGTACCACGCGGGGCTGTCCGACGCGGAGCGGGCTAACAATCAAGATGAATTTATTCGTGATGCCCGTCCCATCATCGTGGCGACCAATGCCTTCGGTATGGGTATCGACAAGCCCGACGTAGAGTTTATAATACACTATAATTTCCCGATGTCCATGGAATCATATTATCAGGAAGCGGGCAGAGCGGGACGTGACGGAAGCGAAGCCGACTGCATACTGCTTTACTCCGCCGCCGACATACATACTGCGAAATTTCTTATCGAAAACGGCGGTGATGAGGATGAATTATCGGATGTCGCCGAGCTTGAAGCGGCGAAAAGGCGCCGCCTTGAAAAGCTTGAGCATATGATCTCCTACTGTAAGACCACGGCGTGCCTGCGCAGCTGTATCCTGCGGTACTTCGGCGAGAATCCCAAAACCGAAAAATGCGAAAAATGCTCCTCCTGCCGCGGAGATTATGAGGTGCAGGATGTGACGGACATCGTTCGGGCGGTACGCATGGCGGTGGATGTTACGGGCGAGCGCTTCGGCGCGGTGTTTATCGCGGATTTCCTGCATGGAATCGATAACGGACGCATGGACGCGCTCGGCTTTACAAGCGAGCGGGGATTCGGCTTTTTGGAGCACGTTTCAACCTCTGTTATACGTGATGTTATCTCCCGCATGGTAGAGGCGGGACTGCTTGTAAGAAGCAGCGGGCAATATCCCGTACTCGCAATCTCTCCCGCACTCGATAATTATCTTGCCTCGGGAAATCGCATGACGCTGAAGGTTAAAAAATCCGAGAAAAAGAGTAAAAGCAAGACGCGCGCTCCCGAAACTCTGCATATGTCTCCCGTAGATGCGGAGCTTTATGAACGACTTCGCAAGTTCCGCCGAGAGACAGCGGAAAAACGCGGTGTACCCGCGTATGTGATCTTCACCGATTCCACACTGCGTGAGATAGCCGCCGCACGTCCCACCGACATGGCGTCGCTTATGCGTGTGCGGGGCATCGGTGAGGAAAAGGCGATGCGCTACGGCACTGCAGTCATCGGCATCGTGCGCGGGATGGGCTTTTAGAATAATTTCGGAACATTGTTCCTTACGATATTTTTCGACGTAATATTTATGCTCGTTTATGGTATACTTTAATTTGAAATGACATTTTGATAAAATCGGAAATAAAAACTCAAGGAAAGGTCTGATTAAGTGGCAAAAGGAAAAACAAAAACCGAAATTAATCCCGGCAGTGACCTGGCGGCGTATTATTTCCATCAAGGAACCAATTTCCGCGCCTACGATTATCTCGGCTGTCATGCGAGATCCGAGAGCGGCGGATATACGTACACCTTCCGCGTGTGGGCGCCGAACGCCGAGCGAGTGGAGGTGGTGGGCGATTTCAACGACTGGAAGCCCGTATGCCCAATGGAGCGTATTACCGATATGGGCATATGGGAATATGTGCTCGCCTCGGCGATCACGCTTGACGGCGCAAACTATAAGTACCGCATTACGGGCAAAAACGGCGTACACCTGAAAGCTGATCCCTATGCTCGCGCTTCCGAGACCTTGAAGGGAACCGCATCCAAGATCTGTTCCGAGCAGCCCTTTGCATGGTCGGACGAGCCGTGGCTTAAAAAGCGCGCACGCGAGGTTATCGGCAAGGGAAGCAAGTCTCCCGAATTTTTCTCGGCTCCGATGAATATCTATGAAGTACATCTCGGCTCCTTTAAAACAAGGAACGGCGAGACTACCAAGGAGGGCGAGAATTATCTTAACTACCGCGAAATAGCGGACGAGCTGGCTGTCTACGCAAAGCAGATGGGATACACACATGTGGAGCTGATGCCGATCGCAGAGCATCCCTTTGACGGCTCCTGGGGCTATCAGGTCTGCGGCTATTATTCTCCCACCGCAAGGTTCGGTACTCCCGACGATTTTCGGCATTTTGTCAATAAGCTGCACTCCGTGGGGCTGGGCGTGATACTTGACTGGGTGCCTGCCCATTTTCCCAAGGACGAACACGGACTCTGCGAGTTCGACGGTGAGCCGCTGTATGAATATCAGGGCTGTGACCGTATGGAGCACAAGGTTTGGGGCACGCGCTTCTTCGACGTGGCGCGAAACGAGGTGGAATGCTTCCTCATTTCAAACGCGCTTTACTGGTTACGCGAGTTCCATATCGACGGTCTGCGTGTTGACGCGGTGGCATCCATGCTTTACCTCGACTTTGACCGCGACCCGGGTGAATGGGTGCCCAATGAGCATGGCGACAACAAAAATCTCGAATCCATCGCTTTCTTTAAGAAGCTCAACACCACGCTGTTTGCGGAGTTCCCCGACGCACTTATGATAGCCGAGGAATCCGCGGACTGGCCTATGATAACAAAGCCCGTACACGAGGGCGGGCTGGGCTTCAACTTCAAATGGAACATGGGTTGGGCAAACGATAGCTTCGATTATATCATGACCGATCCCGTGTACCGCAAATACAAGCACGAAAAGCTTACCTTCCCCATGATGTATTCGCTTAACGAGAACTACATCCTCCCCGTTTCCCATGACGAGGTGGTACACGGCAAGCTGTCGCTGCTCGATAAAAATTTCGGTGACTACAACATGAAATTTGCGGGCTTCAGAACGTTTCTTGCCTATCAGATGACCCACCCCGGTAAAAAGCTGACCTTTATGGGCACGGAATACGCACCGTTCCGCGAATGGGACTACGAGAATCAGCTTGAATGGTTCATGCTCGACTACGATATGCATAAGAAGTCGCAGCTTTACACGGCGGCGCTGAATCGGTTCTATCTCGAAGAATCGGCGCTTTGGGAGCGGGATTTTTCCTGGGACGGCTTTGAATGGATCTATCCCGATATGAACGAGCTTAATATCATTGCCTACCGCAGAAAGAACAAGCGCGGAGGCGAGGTCGTAGTGGTGCTGAACTTTGCACCGGTTGACCGTGAGGGCTTCACGCTCGTCAATATGAAGCATACCCGTTATTTTGAGGTGTTCGCAAGCGACAGCGCCGAATACGGCGGCACGGGTAAATTAAACAGGGGCGTCCTCGATACCGTCAAGGCGTTCGACGGCACACGAGAGTTAAAAATAACCCTCCCCGCATTGTCCGCAGTCATCTTAAAGCCCGCGGCGGCAATTAAAAAGAGCTCAATTACAGACTAAAATAAAATATAACAACCGGAGGTATATCATGTACAAGAAAAAAGAATGTGTCGCAATGCTTCTCGCCGGAGGGCAGGGGAGCAGACTCTATACCCTGACCGAAAAGACCGCGAAGCCCGCGGTCCCCTTCGGCGCAAAATACCGCATAATTGATTTTACCCTCTCCAACTGTGTAAACTCCCATATCGATACCGTTGGCGTGCTTACGCAGTATCAGCCGCTGGTTTTAAACGAGTATATCGGCAACGGACAGCCCTGGGACCTCGACCGTATGAACGGAGGTGTTATGGTGCTCCCGCCTTATCAAGGCAAGGACGGAGCGGACTGGTACCGCGGTACCGCAAATGCGATATATCAGAACCTGAACTTCATCAATCGCTATGATCCCGACTATGTGCTGGTGCTGTCGGGCGACCATATCTATAAGATGGATTATTCAAAGATGCTCGATTACCACAAGAAGATGAACGCCGCCGCTACCATCGCGGTCATCGACGTTCCGCTGGAGCAGGCGAGCCGCTTCGGTATCATGAACACCGATGAGGACGGCAAGATCATCGAGTTTGAAGAGAAGCCGCCAAAGCCGAAGAGCACAAAGGCTTCCATGGGTATTTATATCTTCAACAAAAAGCTGCTTGAGAATTATCTTATCGCCGACGAAAACAATCCGGATTCGGTCAATGATTTCGGTAAGAACATCATTCCCGCCATGCTTGCAAGCGGTGAGAGCATGTACGCTTACAGCTTCTCGGGGTACTGGAAGGACGTTGGTACCATCGAGAGCCTGTGGGAGGCACACATGGATCTTCTCGGCGATGAGCCGGTGTTCAACCTCTTCGACTCGGATTGGAAGATCTATTCAAGAAACCTTATCCGTTCGCCGCATTATATCGGCGGTGATGCTAAGGTCATGAACTCCATCATCACAGAGGGCTGTGAAGTCCACGGCGTTGTGGAAAATTCCGTCTTGTTCGGCGGTGTAAAGGTGGCGCGAGGTGCGTACATACGCAACTCGATCATTATGAATGATACCGTCATTCGCGAGGGCGCTTCGGTATACTATTCCATCATCGACGGCGACACCGAGATCGGCGCAGGCGCACAGATCGGAGAGGTCAAGGAAAGCGGCAAGGGCATTACCCTTGTGGGCAGTGATCTTACCATTCCGCACGGCACCGTGATACCCGCGGGAGATATGGTAAACGCCGCATATTTAGATGAAAAACTGAAAGCGTAAGAAAGGAAGAAACTAAAATGTCAGTACAAGGTATAATTTTCTCGAATCTTCACGATAAAAACATCCCCGAGCTTACGCGCCGCCGTACAATGGCATCCGTTCCTTACGCCTGTCGTTATCGTCTCATCGACTTCGCACTGTCAAACATGGTCAACTCGGGTATCAGCTCCATCAGCGTTATCACACATTATAATTATCAGTCTCTCATGGACCATATCGGCTCCGGTAAGGACTGGGACCTTGCCCGCCGTTCGGGCGGTATCAAGATGCTTCCGCCCTATATGACGGCGTTCTCAAATAATCAGAACGCGCTGTACAACACCCGTCTTGAGGCGCTTAAGAGCGTTAACTACTCGGTATCCCGCTTTAATGCGGATTATGTTGTGCTCTCCGACTGCGACGTTATCTGCAACATCGACTTAAACGATATGATAAACGACCACATCGCCAACAATGCGGATATTACCATGGCGGTCAAGCGGGTACTGCTTACAAAGGAGTCCTGCAAGCGCAACGTTATCGTGGATTCCGACGAATCGGGGCGTATCACCGATGTAAACGCATATCCGCCGAATGTTACGGGATATCGCGACATCGACCTTAATATTTTCGTCGTAAACCGCGAGTATCTGCAGAGCATCGTCCTCGATGCCATCGCTCACGGCTATACCAGCTTCAACCGTGACGTGCTTGCAAGAGGTGCGGCGAGACGCAACTACCGTATCTACAAGTACGACGGCTATTTTGCTACCATCAACTCGCTTCAGGACTACTATATGCACTCAATGGAGCTGCTTTCTGACAGCAAGAACCGCGATCAGCTCTTTAACGTCAAGAACCGCCCGATCTATACCAAGGTCAGAAACTCTGCCCCTGCGAAGTATAACGATTCCGCAAAGGTATCAAACTCCCTCATCGCGGACGGCTGTGTGATCGACGGAACCGTGGAAAATTCCATCCTGTTCCGTGGCGTAAAGGTGGGAAAGGGCACTACGGTCAAGAATTCCATCCTGTTCCAGGATGCGGTCACGGGTGAAAATGTGTTCCTTAACTGCGTTGTGGCGGATAAGAATGTGGTCATCCGCGACGGACGTATTCTCTCGGGACACGAATCCCTGCCGTTCTTTATTGATAAAGGAAAGATGATCTAAGTTATGATCCCCGAAAGGAGATAATTATTATGAAAAAGATTCTATATGTCGGCGCGGAAGCGCTGCCGTTTGCGGCAACGGGAGGGCTTGGCGACGTGCTGGGCTCGCTTCCCGCGTCGCTCAAGCATGCCGAGCCCGATACCGATGTGCGTGTGGTGATTCCCATGTACAAGGCGGTTGCCGAAAAGTATAAGGATAAGATGACTAAGGTAGCGGAGTTTACCGTTTCGCTGTCCTGGCGCCGTCAATACTGCGGCGTGTGGTCATATGACAAAGATGGCGTTACTTACTACTTCATTGATAACGAATACTACTTCAAGCGCACCTCGCTGTACGGCAGCTTTGATGACGGTGAGCGCTACGCGTACTTCTGCAAGGCGGTCATGGAGATGCTGCCGCATATCGGATTTATGCCCGATATCCTGCACTGCCACGACTGGCAGAGCGCGCTGTGCGTGATCTACTTAAAGCGCAAATACTGCTACCTCGATGAATATGCGCACATGAAGGCGGTCTACACCATTCATAACATCGACTATCAGGGGATCTACAGCTTTGATATCCTCGGAGATATCTTCTGCCTCGACTCCTGGGACAGATATGTTGTGGAGTACGACGGCTGCATCAATCTCACCAAAGGCGCCATCGTATGCTGTGACAAGCTGACCACCGTAAGTCCAAACTACGCAAACGAGATACAGACAGAGTATTATTCCGGCGGGCTCCACCACATCATCCGTATGTACAGTGAAAAGTGCTGCGGCATCATCAACGGTATCGACACGGGTTATTATAATCCCGAAAAGGATACAGTGATCGAAAAGAATTTCACCCTTGATACAATTGAGGATAAAACCGTAAATAAGCTTGCGCTTCAAAAACGCTTCGGGCTTCCCGAACGTGAGGATGTTCCTCTTATCGCCATGGTTTCACGTCTTGCTTCACATAAAGGCTTTGACCTTGTGCGCCGCGTGGCTGACGATATTCTCAGAGATGATGTTCAGCTTGTGCTGCTCGGTACGGGTGAAGCGGAGCTTGAAGATTTCTTCTCCGATCTTGCGCGCCGTTATCCCGAAAAGTGCGGCGTAATGCTGGCGTTTAATAAGGATCTGGCAAAGCAGATCTATGCGTCGGCGGACATCTTCCTGATGCCGTCGAAGTCCGAGCCCTGCGGTCTTGCGCAGATGATCGCTTCCCGCTACGGCACCGTGCCCGTAGTGCGTGAGACCGGCGGTCTCTATGACACCATCAAGCCCTACAATCCCGAAACGGGCGAGGGCAACGGCGTGACCTTTGTCACATACAACGCTCACGACATGCTTAACGCCATTCATCGCGTGACGGCGCTCTATCACGATGCCGACCGTTGGAGCGAGCTTGTGGCAAACGCAATGAATGCCGACTTCTCCTGGGATGCGTCGGCTAAGAAGTACCTCGAAATGTATGAGGGACTGTAATAATTAAAAAAAGCAATACTAAACTAAAAGGAAACCTAAGCCAATGAACAATAATTTCACCAAAGCACAGATCAAAGAAGCAATCACCGCAAAGCTGGCGCGTTACTACGGAGTGACACCCGACGAAGCCACAAAAGAGCAGGTCTACAAATCCGTTGTGCTCTCCGCAAAGGATATCCTCACCGAAAAGCGCAGTGAATTTAAAAAGGATACCAAAAAACAGCGCGGCAAGAAGATATATTATCTCTGTATGGAGTTCCTTATCGGACGTTCGCTGAAAAATAACCTCCGCAATCTCGGTATTGCCGATATTTACGGAGAGGTGCTCTCGGAGATGGGCTTCGAGCTTGACGAGATCTACGGTCTCGAGCCCGATCCCGGTCTCGGAAACGGCGGTCTCGGTCGTCTTGCGGCTTGCTTTATGGATGGGCTTACCACCCTCGATTATCCCGCCACGGGCTTCTCGATCCTTTACGAATACGGACTTTTCAAGCAGCGCATCATCGACGGCGATCAGATCGAGCTCCCCGACATCTGGATGCCGGGCGGCGATGTGTGGCTGGTACCCCGCCACGATAAGGCGTGTACCATCCGTCTCGGCGGTCATGTCAGCGAAAAGTGGGAGATGGGCAAGTGCTCCATCACCCATGAGGGCGGCGACGAAATACAGGCAGTACCCTATGATATGATGATCTCCGGCGCCGATTCCAAGGCGGTCAACATTCTGCGCCTTTGGAAGGCATGCGATACGCAGAATTTCAACATGAATCTGTTTTCGCAGGGACAGTATGTCAAGGCTATGGAGGACAGTACCAACGCGGCAACCATCAGTAAGGTGCTTTATCCCTCCGACAACCATATGGAGGGCAAATATCTGCGTCTGTCACAGCAGTATTTCCTCGTGTCGGCATCGCTTCAGAGCATCATTGCCGACCATCTGACGACCTACGGCTCTCTGGGCGGCTTTGCCGAAAAGGTTGCTATCCATATAAACGATACTCATCCCGCTCTCGTTATACCCGAGCTGATGCGTATCCTTATCGACATCTACTCCTTCTCCTGGGACGATGCGTGGAGACTTGTTACCGCTACGGTTTCCTATACCAATCATACCGTTATGCCGGAAGCTCTTGAGACCTGGAATGAGGATCTTTTCAAGATCAAGCTCCCCCGCATCTACGACATAACAAACGAGATCAACCGTCGCTTCTGCGGCGAATTATGGGCGGCGTATCCCGGTGACTGGGACAGAATCTCCCGTATGTCTATCCTCGGCTACGGTCAGATACGCATGGCAAACCTTTCCGTGGTGGGCTCGCACACCGTCAACGGCGTATCAAAGCTCCATTCGGATATACTCAAAAAGACCGTGTTCCACGACTTCTACAAGCACACCCCCTCGAAGTTCACCAACGTGACCAACGGTGTTGCTCACAGAAGATGGATGTGCTACGCCAACCCCCAGCTCACGGCACTTATCGACGAATGCATCGGTGATAAGTGGCACAAGGAGGATCCCGAGGCGCTGTGTGAATTTGCAAAGTATGCGGATGACAAGGCAGTGCTTGAGCGCATTGAAGCCATCAAGCGTGCGAACAAGGCGAATTTCGCTATTTATACCAAAAATAAAATGGGTATCAACCTCGACCCCGATTCGGTGTTCGACGTGCAGATCAAGCGTATGCATGAATACAAGCGCCAGCTTTTAAACGCACTGCGCATAATCAGCCTGTATGTACAGCTTAAAGATAATCCCGACCTCGATATCACGCCTCAGACCTTTATCTTCGGCGCGAAGGCGGCTCCCGGCTACTACATGGCGAAGAATATTATCAAGCTCATCTCCTATATCGGTATGGATATCGAATCCGATCCGAGACTCCGCGAAAAGCTTCGCGTGGTGTTCATGGAGGACTATAATGTCAGCCTTGCCGAGGTGCTTATCCCTGCGGCGGACATCTCAGAGCAGATATCCCTTGCGGGTAAGGAAGCCAGCGGTACCGGCTGTATGAAGCTGATGGCAAACGGTGCCGTTACCATCGGTACCATGGATGGCGCAAATGTTGAGATCCATGCACAGGTTGGCGACCCCAATATGTATATCTTTGGTCTTACCACCGAAGAGGTGGACGATCTGTGGAAGCGCGGATACAACGCGGCGGCGTACTATTTAAGCAGTGAACGTCTGCGTGCGGCGGTGGATGCGCTTGATATGGGCTTTAACGGACGTTCCTTCACAGATATCAAGCAGTATCTCATCAACTCGCAGTACGCGCATGGCGTGGCAGACCCCTATATGTGCATCGCAGACTTCGATTCCTACTACGCAGTACATGAGCGCATGATAAAGGACTATGCCGACCGTGAAAAGTGGAACTGCATGTCGCTTATAAATACAGCACGCTCGGGCTACTTCGCTTCAGATCGTTCCATACGTGAATATGCCGACAACATTTGGCATATAAAGCCTATTAAATGATGACCGCTTACAGTCTATGTGACCTTTCAAGTATAAAGGTCAGCTATGAAAAGTATTCAAGCAAGCGCGGAGATGCACCTCTTTCGGGGGCGTTTGCATCCGACGACACTCTTACCCTTTCGGTAAGAGTGCCGCGTGCTTTGTGTGCATGCGCGGCATTGCTGAGGCTTTACCGCGACGACGATATGACCACCCGCGAGATCACGGCTGAGCTTTTCGAGTTCGACATAGCGCACGATGTATACAGGGTGGTGCTTGCGCTGTCCGATATCTGCACAGACGGCGAGAGTGGACTTTTCTATTATACCTTCATGCTCGACACCCCCTACGGCACGCTTTATACCGACCGTGACGGCACGTTAAACGCCGACGGCGGAGCAGTGTCCTGCGAGCAGCTCACTGTATACGAGCCGTCGCTTTATGTGCCGTCGAAATTCCGCGGCGGTATGATGTATCAGATATTTGTTGACCGCTTTTTTGACGGCGGCAGACCCATTGTGCCCGAGGAGGGCAAGGTTCGCAATCCCGACTGGGAGCACGGCGTGCCGATGTATGCTGAAAAGCCCGGCGACGCACTTGCCAACAACGAATTTTTCGGCGGCAATCTTTGGGGTGTTGCCGATAAGCTCGACTATATCGCCTCGCTTGGCGTGGATACGCTCTATCTTTGTCCGATATTTGAGGCGGCTTCCAACCATAAATATGACACGGGCGATTATATGAAGATCGACCGCATGTTCGGCGGCTCGGAAGCGTTTGACCGCCTTGTTTCCGAGTGCAAGACACGGGGAATGCGGCTTATCCTTGACGGCGTGTTTAATCACACGGGCGCCGACAGCCGATATTTCAACAAATTCGGACGTTATGACGGTCCCGGGGCATACAATTCAAAGCGCTCCAAATATTACAAATGGTATTCCTTTGATGAGTATCCCGATGAGTACAATTGCTGGTGGGGCGTTAAGATACTGCCTGCTGTCAAAAGTGAGGAGCCGACATACCGTGAGTTTATAAACGGCGAGAAGGGCGTGATACGCCATTATCTGCGCCGCGGTATCGACGGTTGGCGGCTGGACGTTGCGGATGAGCTTTCGGACGTATTTCTCGACGAGCTTAAAGCGGCGGCACGTGCGGAAAACTCCGAAGCATTGGTGCTGGGCGAGGTCTGGGAGGACGCTTCCAACAAGGTCGCATACGACAAGCGCCGCCGTTATTTTCGCGGACGGCAGCTTGACTCGGTGATGAATTATCCCTTAAAGGAAGCGGTGATAGAATATGTACTTAGCGGTGATTCCACGAGACTGTGTATGACCTCGCGTGAACTGTGGGCGCACTACCCCGAGGCGGTCAGCCATGTGCTGATGAATTTCCTCGGAACTCATGATACCGAGCGTATACTTACCGTGCTTGCGGATGTTGGCACAAAAAATATGTCAAACCGTGAGCTTGCGGGGTTCAGGCTTAATCAAAAGCAGAGGCGACTTGCCAAAAAACGGCTGAAATTCGCATGGGCACTGCTTGCGGCGTTTCCGGGAATGCCCTGTATCTATTACGGTGACGAAGCGGGGATGGAGGGCGGACGTGATCCCTTCAATCGTATGCCGTATGTGTGGGGGCGGGAGGATGCCGAGCTTGGTGCGTTCTACCGTAAGATAGGTGCTATACGCAGAAATGAACCGCTGTTCAGCGATGGCAGCCTTGAAATAATCGATACGGGCGACACCGCGCAGTTTATGCTGTGCCGTGAATACGGCGGCAGACGTCTTGTCGCGGTGGCAAACCTGTCCGGACGACCATGGGAGCTTGAATTTGAAACTCCTCCGAAGCGACTGCTCGGAAAAGGCAGGTGCGGCGATACGGTTATTATTGATGACGGAGCTGTGGAGTATTTCATTTTGTGATAGTATACAAAAAAACGGCGAAATTTTGTGGAAGTAACCGAAAATTATAATTTTTCGCCGCTCTACTTCAAATCTTGCCGATTTTGTGCTATAATATCAGTGTCGGAGGATATCCGATGCCCGTTTTCACGGCAACAAAAACGGGAATACTATTTTGTTGCCGAAGAAATTGGAGGAATTTACTATGAAAATGCGTGTTCTTTATTCGACAAGCAAGAAGAAGCTTATCAATATTGCCGATATGATCACCGCCAACTATGCAACCGAAAAGGTCAACTGCATGGATAAGATCCCGCCGGCATACTCCTGCGACAAGGAGCGTCTTGTGGTTATCCTCGCAACCGTAGGCAAGGATGCGCCCAACCCCCTTATTCTGTTCTGTAAGGAGCTTACCAAGGCTCGCACCGCGAATGTAGCGTTCATCATCGACGGACCTGCAGAGGGTGCGAAGATTCTTGTTGATGCAGTTAAGGAAGCAGGCACCAACGTTATCGAAGAGGTTCTCTACATCAAGGGCGGTCTGCCTTTCCTCGGCGGCGTAAAGGATGAAGAAAAAGCGGCTGTTACCGCTTGGATGGATAAGATCTCCGCTGATCTTAAGTAAGATATTATAACAAAAAGCAGCCTTACGGCTGCTTTTTGTTGTTTAAGGTTGGTCCTCACGGGTGGCGGCGATCACGATCTGCACGCCCAGCTTGAAGCCTTGTTCGAATACTTCTTTCTCGACGATGCTTTGACGGTCAAGCATCAGGGATACACATCTTTCGTATTGAGCTTTCTGTTCCACGGAAAAAGTTTTTGCCAAAATGCTTTCCGCTTGTAAGATCTCCTGCGAAATACGAGTGTAATCTTCTGATTTCCATGGATTGCGTTCCACAGGTCTTATTGTGCCATTCCATAATTCGGCTAATATGCTCATTTTATTACAGTCTCCTTTTGGTATAATCTATAAGTATTATATCACATATGATCTATAGTGTCAATATAATCATATTATAAATATAATACAAAATAAATATATCATCTCTGTAAATAATATATTATGATATAAGTATGAGGTGATATTGAAATGAAAGACGTAATAAAGATAAATCGCAAGGGCGATGATGGGTATAAGGTTATCAGTGTTCGTATCAAGGACGGTACGCTCGATAAAATCGAGGAGCTTGCAAAAAGAAGCAATCGTTCAAGAAACGAGCTTATAAATATTTTGCTTGAAAGCTCTGTGGATAATGTGGAAATCAGTGATTGACCTATATATTTATGTTTTTGCAAAATAATTCCCCGATAAAATTTTTAATCAAAATTTTATCGGGGAATTGATTTTTTATGTATATTACTTATCCTCTTTGTCGGAATCTTTCTTATCGTCCTTCACAAATTTGTCCTTCTTTTTGAGGCTGAACTTGTTTTCGGTACCGCTCATGAGGCGCTTGATGTTCTCACGGTGCAGCCAAATTACAAGCACAGCGTTGAGTATTGATACTATTGCAACTACCGCACCCTCGGAGGCGCCGCCGTTGACAATGGGATAGAGGCGATTCAAGATAAGAGGGTAGAGGAGCATGCCGATTATCGAGCCGAGGGAAAGGTATTTGGTCGATGCAACCAGCAGAACGAAGATCACGAACAGAATGAGGAACACCAGCGGTTCAAGGCATAGCAGCATTGCCGCGGTGACAACGATCCCCTTTCCGCCCTTGAAGCCGTAGAGGCAGGGGAAAGAGTGACCGAGCACACAGCAGAAGCCCGCGATATATGCGCCTGCTTCGCCTGCAAGCAGAGTACCGATGAGAACCGACACCATCGCCTTTGCCATATCGCCAAGCAGCGTAAACGCTGCTGCCGCTTTTCCGTAGGTACGGAGCATGTTGGTCATGCCTGCATTGCCGCTTCCGTAGCGGCGGATGTCGTCCTTGAATTTGTATTTTGAAATGATGATTGCAAAATTGAGTCCGCCGAGGAAGTAGGAAATGAGTCCGCCGACGATGCAGAGGGCGATGACTATCCACAGCGAGATCTCATTTGCATCTCCCGCGATCAGTCTTGTTACAAGACCGTCCTGTAAAAGTTCGTTCAATGTCATTCTTCTTTATCTCCTTTCTGGCGTACAATGAGCTTTATCGGCGTGCCGCGGAAGCCGAACACCTCGCGCAGCTGATTTTCAAGATATCGCTGATATGAGAAATGGAACAGCTCCGCATTGTTGCAGAAGATAACAAAGCTTGGAGGACAGGTTCCGATCTGAGTCATATAGTATATCTTCAAGTGTCTGCCCTTGTCGGAGGGGGGCTGAACGCGTGCGGTAGCGTCGTTCAGCACGTCGTTGAGCATACCCGTGGAAATGCGTGTGCAGTTCTGGTTGTAGACGTAATTGATAAGCTCAAACAGCTTGACTACGCGCTGTCCTGTTTTCGCGGAGACGTAGAGGGTGGGAGCATATGTCATGTAGGAGAGGGCGTTGTACACCTTTTTGTCGTATTCCACGGTGTTCTTGTCCTCTGTTTCAAGGGTATCCCACTTGTTGATGACGATGATGCATGCCTTGCCGGATTCGTGAGCGATACCCGCGATCTTTTCGTCCTGCTCGGTGACACCTTCGTTGGCATCTACCATCAAAACGCACACATCGGCGCGTTCCACCGCCATCTTGGCGCGGAGCACAGAGAATTTCTCAATGCGATCTTCAACCTTCGACTGACGGCGGATGCCCGCGGTGTCGATAAAGGTGTATTTTCCGTATTCGTTCTCGACTCTCGTATCTACCGCGTCGCGGGTGGTACCGGGAATGTCGGATACGATAAGACGGTCTTCGCCGAGGATCTTGTTGATGATCGAGCTTTTTCCGGCGTTAGGCTTACCGATTACCGCTACTTTTATAAGATCGGAGTCGTCCTCCTTTTCCTCATCGGCGGGACAGAGCTCGAGCACTCGGTCAAGCAGGTCACCTGAGCCTGTACCGTGGACACTTGAGAGCTGTATCGGCTCGCCGTCGATGCCAAGCTCATAGAATTCGTAGAATTCCAAAGGCGGTGCGCCGACAGAGTCGCATTTGTTGACGGCGAGTATCAACGGCTTCCGGCTCTTTATGAGCATGGTCGCAATATCGCGGTCTGCGGCGGTGAGACCTGTGGTCACATCCACCATAAAAACGATGACATCGGCCGTGGAAACGGCGACCTCTGCCTGATTTTTCATCTGCTTTAAGATGATATCGTCGGACTTGGGCTCGATACCGCCTGTGTCAACGAGTATCATGGCTCTGCCGTTCCACTCGATCTCATAGTAGATGCGGTCGCGGGTCACGCCCGGGGTGTCCTCGACGATGGATATACGCTCGCCCGCGAGCTTGTTGAAAAGGGTGCTCTTGCCGACGTTTGGACGTCCGACAATGGCAATAACGGGTTTTGACATATATATGATTCCTTTCTTTAGGGGGATTGAGTGTGATGTTTTTAACTAATACAGGATAGACGATATGAAATCCATGCCTGTTGAGTCGGAGGTGACGACCTCGACGCCGAGCTTTTCGGAAAGCTCGCCTACGGTCATGGAATCGAGAAACATATCGCGCTCGGCGCGGAGCATTACGGACGGGATGATTAGCTTTTCACCGAGCGTTTTGCCCGAAAGCTGTGCGCACAGATCCTTTCCCGTGATAAGTCCCGCTACGGTTATATTTTTGCCGAAAAAGTCATTTCGGATTCGGTAAACAGTGATATCAAGCGTTTTTACGCGACGCATAAGCTCGTCCGACAGCGATTTTATGAAATCGTAAGCCGCAAAGCCTGTTGCAATGGACATCCGACGGGGCTTTTCAAGATCGTAATCTGATAAAAACTCCAGCTCGTCGTCAAATTCGCACTGCATAGATCGTATCATGCCAACTCCGTTTTCGATCTGCGGATAGCCCTCATAGTATTCTTCATCCGGAAGCTCCCGTCCGCAGGAGAGATACATCTCATCCGAGCAGAAGAACAGGCGCGAGCCGTATTTTTTCATGCACTCTGCCGCAAACTCGTCTACCGTATCAATGACCGCCGCCGTCTCCTCGGGTGTAAACGGCTCGAGAGGGTAAAGCCCATCGCGGTGATCGGTAATTCCTGCGGGGACGATGGAAACACCCGAGAGGTGAGGGTGGAGCAGTGCAAGGTCGCGCATCGAGCGAAGCAGCTCCTCACCGTCGTTGAGTCCCTTGCACAGCACAATCTGACAGTTAAGGGTTATTCCCGCTTCTGCAAAGCGGCGCATATAGTCAAGCACCTCGCCCGCACGCTTGTTTTTCATCATTTTAACGCGCAGCTCGGGATTGGTGGTGTGAACGGAAATGTTTATGGGAGAGGTTTTCATTTCGATGATGCGTTCCACGTCCGCGTCGGAAAGATTGGTGAGCGTGATATAATTGCCCATTAAAAACGACAGTCGGGAATCGTCATCCTTGAAGTAAAGGGAATCGCGCATGCCTGCCGGAAGCTGATCTATAAAGCAGAACACGCATTTGTTGCGGCAGGAAAGCTTTTTATCCATGAGATAGGTCTCAAAGCAGAGCCCGATGTCGCCGTATTCGTTTTTTCTTATAGTCACATCAAAAAGCTCCGCCTCGCGGTGGATCTGCAGTGTGACCTTTTTTTCGCACAGGCGGAACTGATAGTCAAGCACGTCACGTATGTTATGTCCGTTTATGGATATCAGTATGTCGCCCGCTTTAATGCCGTGCTTCTCTGCAAGAGAAGCACGTTCGACTCCGGTTATTGTGACCATTTATATTCTCTCCGAGTATTAATCAAGCTCCACGAAGCTGAACTCGTGGTGGGTCGCGGGGATGACCTTTTCAAGCAGATCTTTTGTTGAAAAGCGTATGCTTGAAGTGTTAATGCAAGGGTGACAGCCGAAATATTCATCCGCCACCACATCGCGGTCGATGTATAGCGTGACGTTATTTTCTGTGTCGTTCATGAGTCCGAGCACGGACAGTGAGCCGGGGGTGATATCAAGGAAGCGTTCCATAAACTCCGGCGGTGCGAAGGAGAGTCTCGACGAGCCGATCTTTTTTGAAAAATCCTTGGTGACGAACTGCTTTTCACCGGACATAAGGAGCATATAGAATTTGGTTTTCTGGCTGTTGCAGAGGAGCAGATTCTTGCATATCTTCACGCCGAGGAGCGCTTTTGCCTCGGCGCAGTCCTCCATTGTGTTCGCCGCATCGTGATCTATGCGCACGAACGGAACGCCGATGGCTTCGAGAAGATCATACGAGCGCATCTCCTTGGGAAGTCGCTCATCCGTGGGACGTGTTGTGTAAAGTGTGGGATCTATATACATTATTTTCTCCTTGGCCTTCCGAAATAAACTATAGCGAGCGTTATCGCCATGCCGAACAGGACGTCCGACAAATAGTGTGCGCCGACCCTGACTCTGGAGAATGCCACAAGCACGATCCATATACCGAGCAGAGCCATGATAACAGGCTTGAATTTTCTGTATTTTTCGGGCAGATAGTTGAGGTAATAGGTTACCGATAGTATAACTGTGGCGTTGGCGGTGTGTCCCGATGGGAAGGAGAAAAATCCCGTGAAGCCCTGCGGCAGATACCATGCAGTGAAGCGCGTGAGATCGCCGTCGAGCTGACGAAAACGCACGCGTCCCCATACGAGCTTGAGGGCCCAGATAATAACAAATGTGGCGACCGCCACCGCGGCACAGCGGCACGCTGTTTTGAAATAGCGCTCGACTGTATCACGTTTCATGCGCATTACAAGTGTGATGACGAACGCTGCAATAATCGCAGACAGCGCATATACGGTCAGCGACACGCCCATGCTTTCTTTAAGTGTGCCGTAGTCGATAAGATAATCTGCACTTTTGTTGACGGTAAACACCGATGTGCCGACGGCGGCAACAAGCGTCAGTGCTGCAAGAATATAGTCGCGTGCTGTGCGAACGGGCTTTTTTAAAAAGTGCGCCATCATTAATGCGAAGTTGAAGGATGTGAACAGGATCGCCGGCGGCTCCCCTGCAATTTCAAGCGCGCGTCCGTAAATCGAGCTGACGTCTGCGACAGCAAGTGAGATATCAAGGTCGAAAAACGTCGCAAATCCGAGCGCGACGAGCCATAAGGCGGCAAGTATTATCGGTAATGGATGAATTTTTTTGGTGTTCATAAAAAGCAGTAAGGACGAGCGGAGACCGCCTTGTGACAGTCTCCTCCCGTCCGACGGTTCGGATGCTGTGGGGTAGGCTCTGTACAGAGCTTACAGTTTGATCAAAGTCCGAGAACAGCGGCGCCGATGATACCTGCATCGTTGCCGAGCTCAGCGATCTTGAGAGCGGTAGCCTTGTCTGCACTGCCGCCGTAGGTGTTGCCGGAAATAATAGCGTTGAGCGGATCTGTGAGGTATTCCTTCTCGTTGCAGATGCCTCCGCCGATAACAAGCACTTCGGGCTGGAATATATTGATGATGTTGGAAAGACCGCAAGCGAGGTAGGATATGTATTCGTCAACGACCGCTTTAGCGTGAACATCACCGAGCTTCATTGCGGCAAATGCGGTCTTTCCGCTTACCTTGCCGTCAGAAGCCGCCTGACCTGCCATGATGGTGGAGATGCCTGCCTTGTTGCACTCGTCTATCTTTTCCTTTGTCATATTGATAAGGCCGGTAGCTGAGCTGTACGCTTCCCAGCAGCCGAGTCTGCCGCAGGAGCAAGGTCTGCCGCCATGCTGGATAACGATGTGACCGAGCTCGCCGCCCTTGTAGTTGAAGCCGGAATATATCTTGCCGTCGATGATTATACCACCGCCGACGCCGGTGCCGAGGGTGATCATTACCGCATGCTTAACGCCGCGAGCCGCGCCTGCGACTGCCTCGCCGAGAGCTGCCGCGTTGGCATCGTTTTCAAGATAAACCTTCTTTATCGGGATATAGCTCTTTAAAATATCCGCGATAGCGAAGTTGTTGAAGGGAAGGTTGTTGGCATAAACGACAACGCCGTTTTCGGGGTCGATGGAACCGGGAGCGGCAATACCCGCATATTCGATGTCGTCAAAAGTGAGTCCTGCCTCGGCAACAAGCTTTGCGCAGAGATCAGCCATATCCTTGATGATCTCCTTGCCGTCGCGTTCAGCGCCTGTGGGAACACTGCCCTTTGCGAGCATATCATATTTTTCATTGATGATACCTACGGCGATATTGGTTCCGCCAAGGTCGATACCGATATAATTCATAGTGAAAACCGAGCTTAAAAAAGCGTTCCTTTCTTTGCAGTGTCGCAAATTGAGACAAAATATTTTACAATTACTATTATAATGTATTTTATCCGCGATGTCAAGTATTTTTCGTGACTTACAGTAAAGTTTTTGTGAGTTTTCTCCTTTTTATAGGAGAGGAGGGTTGACAAATCCGCTTTGCGGGAGTAAAATGTAAATAGTAGAGATAAATAATCGTTTATCGGCATGGGGCGGCTGCCCCACACCCCGCGTTCCGTGCCGCCCTTCGGGCGGCGCGGGTCGGGGGGCAATGTTTGTAGGGACCGGCGTCCCCGACGGTCCGTTACGAACGATTATGCACATGGATTATATTTGCGGTATGCGTTTGGCGGACCGTCGGGGACGCCGGTCCCTACCGATGTGCGAACATTTGCCGCAACGCTAAACGATAATTTACTGTATGATTAAGAAGGAGAATATATATGAAAGTATTGCTTATTAACGGAAGTCCGCATGAAAAGGGCTGCACTTATACCGCACTTGCGGAGGTAGCGGGGCAGCTTAATAAAAACGGTGTTGATGCCGAGATACTTTGGCTCGGCACCGAGCCTATAAAAAGCTGTCTCGGTTGTCGTGGGTGTGCGAAGCTTCACAGCAGATGCGTATTCGGCGGAGACGTGGTCGAGACGGCGCAGGAGAAGCTGGAAACCTGCGACGGAATCATTGTCGGCTCGCCCGTACACTACGCAGGCGCATCGGGGCAGGTTACGAGCTTCCTCGGCAGACTTTTCTACAGCGGTTCCGCACTGCTTCAGAATAAGCCCGCATCGGCGGTAGTTTCCTGCAGACGCGGCGGCGCATCGGCGGCTTATGAAGCGCTGAACAAGTTCTTCCAGATGTCGAATATGCCCGTTGTTACCTCCCAGTATTGGAATCAGGTACACGGCAACACCCCCGACGAGGTGAGACAGGATTTAGAGGGACTTCAGACCATGCGCACTCTCGCCGACAACATGGCGTGGCTGCTTAAATCCATCGAAGCCGGCAAGGCGGCAGGCGTCAAGTCCCCCGAGCGTGAAGCGAAGCTGAGAACTAATTTTATCCGCTGAATACAAGGGAGAGTATAATGGAAAAGCTGTATAACAACATAATTCTTCCGGACGAATTTTGTGAAAAACCATCGGATGCAAGCAATGTGCCGTATCTGAAAACACCGCCCGAGGTGATAAATGTCACCGTGGGACGACAGCTGTTCGTTGATGATTTTTTAATCGAAAAGACCGATCTTTCACCCGTATACCACAAGGCGAAAAAATTTGATGGCAACCCTATACTTTATCCGCAGACGAAATGGGAGATCGCCGAATCGCCCGTTGCCTGTCCCAAAAGCGGTGGTGTGTGGTATGATGAAGAGGAACACATCTTCAAGATGTGGTATGAGGCGGGATGGCTTACCAATATGTGCTATGCCACCTCAAAGGACGGTATACATTGGGAGCGCCCCGACCTCGGCGACGGAACCAATTTGATCCTCAAATACGAGGGATACGACAAAGAGCGCCTGTGTGATGAGCTCACATATCTGCGTCCCGATTCGACCACTGTGTTTATTGATTACAGTGCTCCGAAAAACGAAAAATACAAGCTGTTCCTTCGCAATCCGGGCAGTCGTCCCTACGGCGGTATTGTGGCAACGAGCGGTGACGGTATCAATTTCGAGAATTTCAAATTTACCTCAAAGGTATTTGACCGTTCCACTATTTTCTACAACCCATTCCGCAAAAAATGGGTGTATTCCATCCGCAAGGGCTGGCCTGTACGCGTCAGACATTACCGTGAATGCGATAATCTCTTTGAAGGTGCAGAATGGAACGATGACGAAGCTCGCATATGGATGCAGTGCGACTCACTTGACAGCGCGATCCCGTACATCGGCTACGAGCCGCAGCTTTACAATGTGGACTGCGTCGGATACGAGAGCATTATGCTGGGAATGTTCCAGATTATGTACGGTCCCGAAAATGATGTCTGCGAAAAGGGTGGTGTGCCGAAGATCACCGAGCTTATTCCCATGTACAGCCGTGACGGATATCATTTCTCCCGTCCCTGCCGAGACAGCATTATAAACGCTTCGATGCACAGGGGCGCATGGGATCGCGGATATGTGCAGTCTGTGGGCGGTGTGACTTTAATAAACGGCGACGAGCTGTACATTTACTACATCGGCTTCGGCGGCGATGAGTCCCGTGCGGAAGAGCCGTGGTTTACAAACGGAATGTACCGAAACGGAGCCACGGGTCTTGCCAAGCTCCGCCGCGACGGCTTTGTTTCAATGAACGGTGACGGCAGTCTGCTTACTCGCCCCATGATATACGACGGCAAGACGTCCATGCACATAAACTTCAAGGGAAATGTAAAGGTTGAACTGCTCGACGCAGACAACAATTTGCTTGCGTCGGCTCGTGTCAGCGGCGATTCCACCAATATGCGGCTGTTTGATGTTTCGGCGTACAATAACAAGGTCGTCCGCGCACGGTTTGATGTAGACGGAGAGCTTTATTCCTTCGGATTTGCGGATGCGTGCGGCGACTTCGGCGGCGCTCACGCGGCGGGTATTGTGAAATAATGTAAAAGGTGCGGCAGTGCCGCACCTTTTGCTATTTCTCCTTATACATAAGCACCATCGGCGGACAGCAGTAGTCAACGCCTGCCATGTGCAGACCGTCATCATAAAGTCGCCGCACGACTGCCATGGGAATGCATCCATTTATAACATAAGTAAACTGCTCAGGCACGCTTTTAAGATGTGACGGGAGCTTGATGCGGTTTTCTCTTATGTGTACGCGGTAAGCCTCGCCCACGCGCTCGGTCAGCTCTGATGTCGCCGCGTCGCACAGAGCGGTGACCGACTTGTAGTCATTTTCGGTAAGTATCGGTATATCCGGCAGCACTGTATCGCCCTCTTTTCTGAGCACTCCGCACTCACACAGCCTCGGGATCGCTTCGATGAGCGCGTTTGGAATATCATTTCCTATGGGCTGACGGTTATATGTGTACCACAGCAGATGATGGATGTGCGCAAAATAATAGTCGAAGCAGCCTGCGTAGCGTGCGGTACAGTCCCACATCGGCGTGTCAAACTCATATAGCCACAGCTTATAGTTGTCGGTTTCGCCGTTGGTGGTACGGTGACCGCCGAGTATGGAGTAGTCGTATATTTTGCGGCTGAGCTCCGTCTCGCGGTAATCTGCGGGAAATGCATTTCCCGTTGCCAGCCACGCACCGCCGTCACGGCGCTTTGGCGGTTTAGTGGAACCCGATTTAAGCTCGGGCAGTCCGAAAAGCTGAAAATTCTGCAAGGCGCGAAGCACCGCATACCGCTCCAGCTTCATATAGATCCGATCGTCAAGCACAAATGCAAGCGCGCGCACTTTTTCGATAAGTCTGCGGGTGACCTCGCAGAAGTCACTCATGTGCGCATTTGCAAATGCAAGCTGATTTTCAAAGCGCTCTGCCTTTGTTTCGGGGTAGGTGATGATAAAATCCGTATAATACCGCCCGCTGTCGGTCTTGACCATAAGCTCACCGCCCACCAACCTGTCAAGTATCGGCTCGATGTAGACAGTGGGGATGCCGATGCGTTCTGCCAGCTCTACCGGAGTCAGCGGCTTTTCGTAGGCGAGCAGAAGCAGATTTTCCGCGATAAGATCACCCTCTACCAATGACATCGGTTCATACTTCGGACCACAGCTGCCCGAGTTTGACACATTTAGTCTGCCGGGAAGATGATTTTTCTTTGTTTCCATAGCTTCAAGTCCTTTCTTTACCTGTTGCCTGCCGCGATCAAGACGGCTTTTGACCGTTCCGCTCGGAATGCCGAGCGCAGATGCAATATAGTCCACGCTCTCACCGCGCACATAATAGCGCATCAGCACTTCGCGAGTGAGCTTAGCAAGATAATTAAGCTCACGACGTACCTCGGCGGCTTCCTCATATTCAAGCTGCCGCTCGGCAAGGTCGTCGTGGGATGCATATTCCACAAGGTCATCGTCGGAGGAAAAGTCAATAAGATCGAGCGAAATCACACTGCCACAGCCCGCGCGCCGTCTTTGCAGGTCGGCGTATTTGTGCATCAGAGTGTTGGCGAGCCAGGTTTTAGGGTATTCGATAACGCCGCCGCGCTTGATAAATGCAAGCGCAGAGAGTATTGTCTCAGAAACAAGATCCTCGGCATCAAACTGTGAGCGACATTTTGAATTCGCGACGCGGCTCAGGTAATCGTAATATTCGGTTAGTGTAAGCTTGTCCATGGAGCGCTCCTTTTTGTTGTATACGTAAGTATAGTCGCAGAATTACGCCTTGGGTTCGGTCTTTCATAAAAAAACGCGCGAGCTCGCGCGTTTTTTTATGATTTTATATTTTTGAGCGTCCGCACCGCGTGCAGCAATGCACCGACTACAATGGATGCCACACTCATGCCGACCGCCATGCCGAGGACGATACTGAGCGTTGTTTTGGCGTTAGCAAAAAATGCATTTTCATTATAGAAGATAAGGTTGTAGACAGTATAGTAAAGTCCGCTTCCCGGGACTATGGGTATCGCACAGGGGAAAAGGAAGATGATCGCGGGAGCGCGGAGTACTCGTGCAAGCGCCTCCGAGTAGAGGGTCATAAACAGCGAGGATGCGAATGCGGAGATCAGCGGGTCGCCGAACAGGTGGGTGAACAGCTCATACACTGCCCAAGTAAGCAGCCCGCCCAGCGCCGCCCAGGGAAGCCTTTTGCGGCTGACGCGGAACAGCATGGCAAAGCCTACGGTGCCGAGCATGGCGGTGATAAGCCTTACGACGATATCTTTCATTTAAGACCACCTCCTGCTATAAGCAGTGCCAGCGCGTATCCGAGCACCATCATCACCGCGATGATGATCGCCTGTACGCTTTTAAGTGTTCCTGTCAGTGTATCACCGCTGAGCAGATCACGCATAGCGTTTCCAAGAGACAGTCCGGGGATAAGCAGCATTATGGTGCCTATTATGATCATATCAAGATTTTGACCGATGCCAATGTGTACCGAAAGGCAGGACAACGCCCCCGAAACAAAGGAAATGAGCATAGTCTTGACCATTTTGTTTATTTGATCAATGCGAATACGGTCAAGCAATGCCGTTATGATACCGATGAGTCCTGCGGAAATTCCGTCGCGAAGCGTACCGCCGAAAAAAATGGCGAAGCTGCCTGCGGAAATGACGTAGGCGATAAGTGTCAGAAAAAACGGGTAGCTGCCCTCTTTTTTGATAGCTTGTATTTCTTCGTCCGCATGATCTATGGACGGCTTTTCCTCACAGAGCTTTCGCGACAGTGCGTTATAAAGCTCAAGTCGCGTGAGATTGTTTGAGGTCTCAAAAATTCGACGTGACTGGGTGGAATGCGTACCATCGGGCATGTATACAGCCGCAAGTATCAGCGAATGTATGGTGAATACATCAATATGCGCCGCACCGTAGGTGCGGCAGATCTTTTCAATAGCAATTTCCACGCGGTGAACATCTGCACCGTTTGTGAGAAGTCCTTCTCCCACGTCCAAAGCGATGCGTGCCACGTTATCGGCATAGGTTCCCGTATACGGAGTCACCTCGGGGAGCGGAAGCTTATCGGGATTTGTCAATGTTATCTCTCCTGCCGATCAGATCTTACCTGCGTCCATCAGCTCACGCAGGTTCTTTATAACGTGTTTGCCGACGGTGGGAAGCTTAGAGGAAGAATTGTACATTTCAGCCAGCGCATCATCATCCAACTGTAAGTAAGGCGAGATAAAATCACGGATGGCATACAGCGCATTTGCGCATTCATCAATGTAGCGGTCGATCTCAGCCTTGCCGTCTGCGCGCCAACCGCAGGGATGATAATCATGAGAAGCAACGACTGTCGCAAGGTCGCATTCGTGCAGACGCTTGCCAAGCTCAAGGTGCTCGGATATCCATCTTATATTTGCCCCCCACGCACCTGAGCCGTATATTCCGTAAAGCTGAAGAGCGTCGCCGGACAGCAATGTTTTGGTGCGCGTGTCAAGAATGCCCACACAGTCGGGAGTATGTCCGGGCATCGAGACGGCTGTGAGTACGCATGCAAGCGTATCACCTTCACCAAGAACCTTCACGCAGCGTCCGGGAACTCGCTCGCCGCATTCTTCACTGCCGGCACATATAACGGTATCGGGGAACAGCTTCGCGAAACGTGCAAGCCCGCCGGCGTGGTCGCGGTGGTTGTGGGAGATCACCGCATATTTAAGCTCGCTTGCAGAAATCCCAAGCTCAGCAAGGGCGGGGACGATATATTGGTCGATATCCTCGGGATATGTAGCGGTATCAAACAGAACCGCCCCCGCCTCGGTGTTTATCACAAAGACGGTGGTGTAGATATCGAGAAAGGGAATAGTAAGACGGTGGATGTGGGGAGTGAGCTTGGTAAGTCCGTTCATGTTATCATGTTCAGCCATCGGCTGTCCTTTCGTATTTTCCTGAAATAAGTATAGCACCTGCCGCTCGATTTGTCAAGAGAGATATGCGGGAGACGGAATATCTTTAAAAGAGCGCCCCGCTTATGGGGCATTTATCATACGATGCTTCGATCAAAAATGCGGTGATGAAGCGCATGCCTTTGGTAAACGCATCCGTCGCGCTAACGCGCGCATAAAGGCTCCCTTCTTCGCTGTAGGCGAAGCTTGCAGAGGGAGCTGTCAGCAAGGCTGACTGAGGGAGTTCTTTGGGGTTAATGCCGCCAAACACAAAAACAAAAATACCGCCGTTTGCGCGGCGGTATTTCCTATGTTCCGAAATTATTCAGCCTTGGGAGCGTCAACAGGGCATGCGCCTGCACATGCACCGCACTCGATGCACTCATCTGCGTTGATCACATACTTGCCGTCTGCTTCAGAAATGCAGCTAACGGGGCACTCATCAGCGCAAGCGCCGCATGCGATGCAATCGTCGGAAATCTTATATGCCATTTCAAATACACCTCCGTGTTAAAAATTTTGCTTACGTATATATTGTATCACAAAATTTCAAAATTGCAAGAGGTAAAATCGTAAATTCACAGTCTATTCATAAAAAGCATATGCTAACCGGTGCGATTGCAGGAATTTGTTATCTGTCAGCGGTCTCTTTGGGCTTTACACCCTTGCCGCCGATGACAGTAACGTCGTCGCGGTGGTATACCTTCGGCGGTATCATATCCGCTTTGGAGCCGAAGCGCACACGGACGAGTCCCGCAAGCGGCTGGACCTCTATGACGGTACCCTCGCCGTCGGGAGTGGAGACGATCTGATCCACCTTGGGAGTCTTTTTGATCTCCTCCTGATAGGTATCGTATTCGTAGCGCAGACAGCACATCAGTCTGCCGCAGGCGCCCGATATCTTAACGGAATTCAAGGAGAGATTCTGCTCCTTTGCCATTTTGATCGAAACCTGCACAAAGTCGGATAGAAAGGTCTTGCAGCAGAAGGGTCTGCCGCAGATTCCGATGCCGCCTAACAGCTTGGTCTCATCGCGGATGCCGATCTGACGAAGCTCGATACGGGTGCGGAACACGGCGGCGAGATCTTTTACCAGCTCGCGGAAGTCAACTCTGCCCTCTGCGGTGAAATAGAACAGCAGCTTTGAGCCGTCGAAGGCATATTCCACGTCAATGAGCTTCATTCCGAGCTTGTGATCGAGTATTTTCTGCGAGCAGATGACAAAGGCTTCCTGCTCCTTTGCTACATTAGCCGTGTGGCGTGCCGTATCCTCAGTGGTGGCAGGACGGGATACGGTGCGAAGCGGGAGCACCACCTCGCGCTCGGTGACGATCTTGTTTGAAATGTCGCAGATGCCGTATTCGAGACCGCGGGCGGTCTCGACGATCACGGGATCGTTTTTGGCTATCTTCAAGCCGTTTGGGTCGAAATAGTAGATCTTGCCGCCTGCTTTGAAGCGGACACCGACGATCTCGTATTTGGCAAGCTCCACCTCGGGCTCAGGCTCGGCATTTTCAATAAGCTCGGCTTCGCTTTCGGTGACGGAGTTGAGCTCGTCTACTACCTCGGCGTCAAGGCTTCCCGCAGTGGTAATGTACTCGCTGACCTGTAGGGAATCGTCCTCGATGCGCTCAGGCGTGTATTCGCTGTCGGCAGACGCAGCGGTGCCTGTCTCGGAAATGGATGCTTCACGCTCCTTTTTGTAATCCGAATGTCGCCTGCCGCCTCTGGGACGACGGCGACGGTGGGATTCTCCCGCATTGCTGTTACCCGATGTCTCGGCAGTGGGGTGTTCGTTTGTCTCGGTGGTTTCCGAAATAACCTCGGCTGTGCTGCGCGCGTTCTCAGTATTGGCATTAAGCTTGTTATTGCCGCGGCGGTCATTTTTATGACGGTGATGACGTGGAGGACGGGAGCTGTCGCCGTTTACCGCACTGCCGGCAGCCTCGGAGCGCTCCGCTTTGGGGAGATCGGCTGAAAATTCGCCGTTTTGCGCTTGCGAGGGAGGGAGGTCGTAGCGACCGGGGCGGACGGTTATGCTGTCGCCGCTGTTCTGCTCCGAACGGTTATCGCCCTGCTTATTGCTGTTCGGTCTGCGGCGGTGATGCTTGTGATACGGCTTTTTGCCGTTATGCTGCTCGGAGGACATCCCGTCACGAGCGGTCTTTTCATTGCTTTCCATTGGTATATCCTATAGCACCGTGCAAATTCTGCGGGTGCTTCCTTTCCGTAAAATAAATGATCGCTTATTTGGCTCTGCCCGCGGCAGCCGCGGCGGATGCCGTGCGCACCTGAGAGAGTGATACGTTGACATTGTGATCGAGGCTGTCCAGCGCTTCACAGAATATCTCGGTCAGCCGTATCAGCTTGCCGAGAGCAAATTTGTCAGCCGCCTCACGTGCTTTTTCGGGCGAAGTGTAGAATATCGGCTGCGGCTCGCGCGTGAGCTTCACATTAACAAGATCCCGCGCCGCATCGGCGAGCAGTGAATAGATCTTTGCGAGCTCGTCACGCCCCTTCGAATTAGTAAGCTTTGTCGCGTACTCATAAAACGCCAGCTCGTTTGCCGCGTTGCGGCGGTCGGCAAGCAGCTCCATGTAACGCTCGGCTTTTTTGTAATATTCAAGGCATTCCGCGGCGTTTTTTTCATCGGTGAGACGCATCGCCATGCCGAGACTTCCGTGCGAAAGCTTGATTGCTGCATGAAACGCCTCTTTGTCACGCTCCGACAGAGCTTTTGCACGCTCGTCGTGTGTCTTTAAATAGTCACGGATCACATCATCCGGCAGAGCTTCCACGCGAAGCACCGGTGCGCGGCTGCGTATGGTGGGCAGCAGGTCATCCGCGTTTTCGCAAAGCAGCAGAAACATGACGTGAGACGGAGGCTCTTCTAAAATTTTCAAAAGTGCGTTCTGAGCCTGCACGTTCATGGTATCGGAACGCGGTATGATGTAAAATTTTCTCGGGAGCTCGTTGGGGGCGAACACCGCGTCCTCGCGAAGCCGTCTGATGACGTCCACGCCCAGCTGAACGCGATCCTTATCAGCCTCCACTGTGACAACATCGGGAGATTGAGCGCGTGCGATCTTATCGCAGCGTATGCATTCCATGCAGGGTTTATCCTCGGAGGTACAGGATATTGCAGAGCAGATGAGCTTTGCAAGCGTGCGCTTGCCGCATCCTTCAGCGCCTTCGATTATATAGGCGTGGGCAAATCTTCCTGCGGCGATATCCCGCGCCAGGCGGGCTATTAGCTTTTTATTACCGAGAAATCCGTCAAGTCCCGACATTGTGGTGCCTCCTGGGGGCACGCGGGTATGCGTGCGAATACTTATACAGATTATATTATAGCAGATTTTTTTTTGATTGTCAAGGTTTTGTTTTTTGCGGGTGCGGCGTGCCTTTTTTGCGGGTGCGGCGTGCCTGCCTCCTGCTTTTTGTCAGTGCTCTGCGCCGACACCTTCGCTCCTCCCTTCGTCTCCAATGAGCCCGCAATGTGTGCGGGTTTCGCCGCCGTAAAGCGGCGAAATCCTATACGCAACCGGTTGCGCACCCGCAAAAAAACTCCAAATATCAAATAAACATAATAACACACCGTAAATAAACTGCAAAAAAACATTAAAAATCCGCGAAAGACTTGATTTTTTGCATTATAGTGTGTTATAATATATAATGTATAAATATCGACGTAAATCGACCGTTTTATATACGCTGCCGCAAAGCGGCTCGAATGCGGGCACGTAACTGTTACGAGTCTGTAAATATTTGCGTTTTTCTATTTAACGGCTAAAAAACGGCGTATATTATATATAGTATTTTATTGAGGAGCGGTGCTGTTTGAGTGACAACGGTGTAAACGCCTGCGGCAAAACTATCGCCGAGATGCTGCGGGAACGCAGTGAGGCGATGATGTCTCCGTTTGCGTTTCGCGAATCCGATTCTCGCGGACGTGAAATGCCTCTTCCCACCTCCGAGGTGCGAGGCGAGTATCAACGCGACCGCGACCGTATTATCCATTCCAAATCCTTCCGCAGACTCATGCATAAAACACAGGTGTTTTTAGCACCTGAGGTCGAGCATTACCGCACAAGACTTACACATACCCTTGAGGTAACGCAGATCGCGCGAACTATCGCGCGGGCTCTGAGGCTTAACGAGGATCTGTGTGAAGCCGCCGCACTTGGGCATGATCTCGGTCATACACCCTTCGGGCATATCGGCGAGAAAGCGCTTCAGCGCTACTGTCTGCCCGAGTTTACCCACTACTCACAGAGCCTTCGTGTGGTGGAGAAGCTCGAGAGACTGAATCTCACATGGGAGGTGCGCGACGGCATAGTCAACCACCAGGGCGATCACCTTGCAGCTACTCTTGAAGGACGCGTGGTGAAGTTCGCCGATCGTATCGCTTATATCAACCACGATATCGACGACGCGGTCAGAGCGGGGATACTTGCGGAATCGGATATTCCCGAGGATCTGCACAGAATACTCGGCGCCAATCATTCCGCGCGCATCAATACGATGGTGATGAGTATCGTTCGTGCAAGCGAAGGAAAAGATACCATCGCCATGGAAACGGATATTAAGGCGGCGACCGACGAGCTGAGAAACTTCCTGTTTGAAAAGGTCTACTACAACGCTCATGTTCTCGCGGAAGAGGAGCGTGCCATGGGTCTTATCGTGCGGCTGTTTGAGCATTTTGTTAAAAATCCCGGGGAAATGCCCGAAAGCTATCGCGTGCTGCTTGAAAACGAGCCTACCGAGCGTATCGTTGCGGATTTTATCTCGGGTATGACCGACAGGCACGCCATAAGCATCTACAAGCAACTGTTTATTCCGAACACCTGGAGCGGACTTAATTAAGGGAAAGCTACATATGATATCACCGGAAATTATTGAAGAAATTAAATATCGCTGTGATATAACCGATGTTATTTCGACCTACGTGCCGCTGAAGCGCGCGGGCTCGAATTATAACGGGCACTGCCCGTTTCACAGCGAGCGCACTCCGTCCTTTACGGTGTTTCCTGCCACACGGAGCTTTTACTGTTTCGGATGCGGCGCGGGCGGAGATGTGGTAACCTTTATTATGAAGCGCGAAAACCTCGATTACCGTTCGGCGCTTGAAATGCTGGCAAAACGCGCGGGCATCGAGCTCCCACGGGAGGAGCGGCGTGAGGACACCGGCGCCATCAAGCGAGAGCGTATACTGTCAATGAATCGCGATGCCGCAAGATTCTTTCATGCTTGTCTTTATGACCCGAATCTCGGTGCCAACGGGTTGCGCTACCTCACGGAGCGCGGGCTCAGCGGTGCCACCATAAAGCACTTTGGGCTTGGTTTTGCCCCCGACAGCTTCGGAAATGTAACCGACCACCTGACAAAGCTTGGTTATACCGCCGAGGAGATGAGCGTGGGCTTTCTGTGCGGCATCTCCAAAAAGAGCGGCAGACCCTACGACTACTTCCGCAACCGTGTGATCTTTCCGATAATTGACGTGACGGGAAATGTTGTGGCGTTCGGCGGGCGCGTTATGGACGATTCGGTGCCAAAATATCTTAATACCTCCGATACACCCGCGTTTAAAAAGAGCCGCAACCTGTTTGCGCTCAACTACGCAAAAAGCAAATGTGCCGACAGACTTATACTCTGCGAGGGCTATATGGACGTTATTGCGCTCCATGCGCACGGCTTTGAAAACGCTGTGGCGACCCTTGGTACGGCGATCACTCCCGAGCAGGCGCGCATCATGGCGAAGTATACAAAGCAGGTCATAATTTCATATGACTCCGACGAAGCGGGGCAGCGTGCCGCCAACAAGGCAATGAAGCTGCTCTCCGAGGTAGGGCTTGATGTAAGGGTGCTGAGAGTCACAGGTGCAAAGGACCCCGACGAGTTCCTTCGGAAAAACGGCACGGCAGCGCATGAAAAATTCAAGCTGTTGCTTGACAACAGCCGCGCACAGTTTGAGTTTAAGCTGGACGGCGTGCTTTCAAGGCATGATATATCCATTATTGACGAACGTATAAAAGCTGCGGCAGAGCTTTGCCGCATCATCAGCGAGGTCTACTCCGAAGCGGAGCGCGATGTTTACATCGGCGTAGTTTCGGATAAGCTGGAGATACCCCGTGACAGCCTTAAAAACGACGTTAAGCGTGCCATGCGTGAGCGGGAAAAATCGCAGAAAAAGGAAGAGATACAGGCGGTTATCAACAAGACTGCCGGGTACGGCGACAGGGTAAATCCCGATATGGTCAAGAATACCGGTGCGGTGAACGCCGAGGAAAATATCCTCGGTATCCTGCTCTTGTATCCCGAAAATCTGGCGGCGGTCAAGAAGGGAAAGATCGAACTGTCGAGCACGGACTTTTTCTCGGAATTTAACAGAAAAGTATTCGAGGAAGCGCTTGCGCGGTGCGATGACACGGGGAAATTCGATTTTTCGCTTTTGAACGAGGTGTTTGACGTGGATTCCATGGGACGTATAACGTCGATGGTCATCAAGCGTCGCCGGCTTAAGGAAAACGGTACGGAGCTGCTTTGCGACATGATCTCTCGGCTTCGTGAGGAGACAAGGCACCGCAAAAATGAGGGCGACGATATGGCTCAGATCGCAGACATTCTGGCATCTCAGAGAAACAAGCTGAAAAAGACCTGAGCGGGAGCTCAAATAACTTAATTGTATATAAAAAGCTTATATAAAAGCACTTTTATGAAAGGATTGTAAACATGACGGACACTACCAAAGATTATGAGCTTAATGAGGAGCTTAACGAAAACGGCGAGGAAAACGTTGAGGAAGCCGAGAAGAAGATCAATGTTGGCGAGCTGATCGCACGCGGCAAGTCCAAGGGCTCTCTTACCTCCAGCGAGATCGTTGAAGCACTTGGCGAGGTCGATTATGATATCGACCAGATAGACAAGCTGTATGAGGATCTCGAAAACAACGGCATTGAGGTCAACTACCTCGACAGCCCCGATTTTGCCGATATCGAAAGCGAGGTCGAGCAGTACGAATCCGCCGAGGATATGGAAAAGATGCTCATGCAGGAGGGCCTCGCCATCGACGACCCGGTGCGTATGTATCTGAAGGAGATCGGTCAGGTGCCGCTGCTTGACAATGACCGCGAGCTGGAGCTTGCGGAGATGATGGCAAACGGCGATGAGGATGCAAAGCAGGAGCTTGTAAAGGCTAACCTGCGTCTGGTCGTATCCATCGCAAAGCGTTATGTGGGCAAGGGTATGTTCTTCCTCGATCTTATCCAGGAGGGCAATCTCGGTCTTATGAAGGCAGTGGATAAGTTCGACTACCGCAAGGGCTACAAGTTCTCCACATATGCAACCTGGTGGATAAGACAGGCGATCACACGCTCCATCGCGGATCAGGCGCGCACCATCAGGATTCCCGTTCATATGGTCGAAACCATCCACAAGGTGTCCCGCTACTCGCGCCAGCTCCTTCAGGAGAACGGCAGAGAGGCGTCCGCCGAGGAGATCGCGGAGAAGATGGGTACCAGTGCCGAAAAGGTGCGCGAGATCATGAAGATCGCACAGGATCCCGTGTCGCTGGAGACTCCTATCGGCGAGGAGGAGGATAGTCACCTCGGCGACTTTATTCCCGATGATGACTCTCCCGCACCTGCGGAGGCGGCTTCCTACGCACTGCTTCGCGAGCAGTTAAATGAGGTGCTCCATACTCTGACTCCCCGCGAGGAGCATGTCTTAAAGCTTCGCTTCGGACTTATTGACGGACGTACCCGCACTCTTGAAGAGGTGGGCAAGGAATTCAACATCACACGTGAGCGCATCCGTCAGATCGAAGCTAAGGCACTGCGTAAGCTTCGTCACCCCAGCCGTTCCAAGCGACTTAAGGATTATCTTGATTGATAAATCGGCATAAGTCACAAAAATGCGTCGCAAAGTTGGTTACAGCGCACAAAAACTTTAGGCATAACCGCAAAAAATCGCAATGTAAATTTAGCACATATCTACAAATTCGGATCTTGAAACTACCTTTAAGATCACCTTTTCTGTGAAACAAAAGTAGTTTACGGTGAAAAATTTGCTTGACAGATTGCGAATTTTAGTGTAAAATATTTAAAGGTATATTTCACGATATTTTCGGGAGGATAGCAATGAAAAAAAGATTTGTAAGCATCGCACTCTGCATGCTTATGTTACTTACAACGATCGCCACCGCAGCATGCGGTGATGACAGCGCGGAGGACACTCTTGCACTTGAGAGCAACACTGCGGAAGCAATGACACTTTCCATTTGGGGCATCAAGGGCGAGGGCACCACCGATGAGGCTGTTGCGGCTGTTGAGGCTGCAATGAGCAAGATCACCGAGGTACAGTTCAACACTGCCATCGAGCTCAATCTCTACGATGAGGATGAGTATAAGGATGCGCTTGTCGAGAGAATGGACACCATCCAGGCTCAGATAGACGCCGAGAAGGCTGAAGCCGAAGCAAGAAAGCAGGCTGAAAAGGAAGCTAAGAAGCGCGGCGAGGAGATCACCAAGGTAGAGACAACCGAGACCACCGCCGATACCGCGGACGAGACTATTCTCGACGAGTACGGACTTCCCACCACCCTCTATCCCGAGGTTGAGGAAGATCAGCTCGACATTTTCCTCATCACCGATTACGATATGCTTAAAGAGCTCAATGAGAAGCAGGTGCTTTCGTCCCTTGACGAACAGCTCTCCGGTTCCTCCAAGCTCATCAAGCAGTATCTCCATCCGACTATCGTATCTGCAGGTAAGGTAGGCGGCAAAACCGTTGCGATCCCGAACCAGCAGCTCGTCGGCGAGTACACTTATATGCTCGTAAACAAGGAGCTCTTTGATAAATATTACTGGGATATCGACAATGTATCCACTCTTGCCGATGTATATGATTTCATTCTCGACGTAAAGCGCGAGGAGCCCGAGTATCAGCCTTTGGTTGGCGATGTTTCTCCTATCAACATCAACTACTTCTCGCTGAACGGTCAGAGAACCGTATTCGGCAACATGCTCGGCGTTGACAAGGTATCGGGCGACGCGTTTGAGCCTATGTTCCTGTTCAGCTCAACCAACTGGAAGCAGTACATCAGACTTTACAAGAAGATCGACCATGCAGGATGCATTCCGACCGAAGAGTACACCACCTTCACCCCCGAGACCAAGTTCGGTGTGGGTATTATGAAGGGTACCGAGGTTGACCTCGCTGCATACACCGAGGATTATCATGCGATCGTTCTTCAGGTTCCCCAGGGTACCTCAGACAATATCTACAACGGTATGTTTGCTGTAAGTACCTACACTAAGAACCTTGCGCGTTCCATGGAAATAATCACTTACCTCAACACCGAGTCCGACCTGCGCAACCTCTTCGGTTACGGTATTGAAGGCGTACACTATACTGTTGGCGAAGACGGCGTTGTTGATGTGATCAGCGACGAATACAACATGAAGCTTGAATATACCGGTAACTGCTTTATGGCGTATGTTCCCGAGGGGCAGCCCGCTGATTACTGGGATATCGCAAAGAGACACAATATCGAGCTTGTACTCTCGCCTTACTTCCAGTTTGAGATCACCGAGGACATGTTCGATGAGGACATGATGAAGCTTTACGAAGAGATTCTCGACTTCAGTGAGGAGTTCTACGACGCACTCGACAAGACCACCAATGAGGATGAGGTTGAGGACTGCATCGACTACTACTGGGAGCTTTGCGATGACGACGAGGCTGACGACGGCAAGTATAACGGCAAGCTCAAGCTTTGGGTTGAGCCTACCCCGCTTGCTGAGAACGAGGACGAGGATCCTCCTATGACCATCGGTAAGCTTTACAAGGAATGGTTCAATAAGAAGAGATAAGACAAAAGCAGGGAGGTATCGTAAATGCGATACCTCCCGATTTTAATGCTGAAAGGAAAAATAACAATGAGCTTTGATTTTTATATGCCTACCCGCATTATCTCGGGACGTGATTCGGTAAAAAATAATGCCAAGCAGATAGCCCTCGGACAAAAATGTCTCATAATCACAGGCAGAAATTCCGCAAAGGCATGCGGTGCGCTTGCCGATGTGACTGCTGCGCTGGAATCGGTGGGAGCACAGTGGGCGGTCTACGATGAGATCACGGAGAATCCGCTTGTGTCCGTGTGTTATGACGGCGGAAAGTATGCACGAGAGGTCGGAGCCGATTTTATCATTGCCATCGGCGGTGGTTCACCGCTCGACGCATCAAAGGCTATCGCCGCATATGCGACAAATCCGAATATCGCGCCGCTTGATATTTATACCGCTCCGCTTGTAAAGCCGCTTCCTATAGTCGCAATTCCCACCACCGCAGGAACGGGAAGTGAGGTCAATTATTATTCCGTTTTGACCATCGACGGTAAAAATGTCAAAAAGACCTACAAAAACAGTGACTCCTACCCGAAATACGCGATCCTTGACCCTAAATACACCGAGTCACTGGGACTTTATTACACTGTGTCCACTGCGCTCGATGCGTTCTGCCACTGTATTGAGGCTTATCTTTCTCCCAAAGCTACCGAGATATCTCGTGCGTTTGCCGTGCAGGGCGGCAAAAAGCTGTACTATGTGCTCGGAGAGCTGGCGAAGCTTTCGGACGGGGATGATGTACTTGATCGTATTAAGCCTTATCGCTATGATCTGCTGACCGCGGCGTGTGCGGGCGGTATTACGATCAACACAGCGGGAACCAGCTTCAATCATCCGCTCGGATACAATCTCACGCTCTATAAAGGAATCCCCCACGGACGTGCCTGCGGCGTATTCATGGAGGAATATGTGGCATATAACCGTAAGCATCCCGAAGGAGCGCGGCTGATCGATGAGTTCTGCTCCGCGATCACCGGGGACACTCCCGAAGTCATGGCGGCGAATATCGTCAAGTGGTCGGCAGTGGACGTAAAGCTGACCGATGCGGAGATCACGCTGTATGTTGAAAACGTCAAGGGCGCGGGAAATTATGCCAACAGTCCGTATGTGATATGTGATGAGGAGAAGAAAGAGATCTACGTGAAGCTGTTTGGGTAAATAGAAGTGTGCGTGCGGTCCTAAAATGACAGCACGCACATTTTTGTTAGTTATCCCTATAAAATAAAATGTCGCTTTTACCCTCTTGCTTTGTACCGTTATACACCAGTGTGTCGATGCCGCCGATCACAAAACCGGTTTTGATATAAAAAAAGCATGCGGCGAGGTTGTTGTCCTGAGCTTGAGTGGATATGCCTCTGTATCCATGCTTGCGGGCAATCTCGGCAGAAGCTTCGATCAAGCGTTTCCCGACACCTTGCCCGCGCACTGCGGAATTTACTTTGAGGTCATACAAATACAGATAGCGGTTCCACGAATGGCGCAGGATCGCAAGACCTACACACTTGGCGCCATCATATGCACCGACAAAAATGTGCTCCTTTGACATCGCATCAAAGCTGTAATTTTCGTCGGGAAAGGTCATTTCGCTTATCTCGTTTTCGGGGACCAATTCCACTTCATAGCTCCAAGCTCCGCCGATGTAGCTTGGCTTCATCATGCCATACAGCTTGAACGGTTCGTTTTTAATATTGATGTCAGCCTGATCATCACGGGTGATCAGTTTTATTTCTATCGACATGACTTAACCCATATTCTCGGGAAGCTTTTTGCCGCCCATGATGTGAAAATGCAGGTGCTTGACTGTCTGGCAGGCGTCATCGCCGCAGTTGGTGATGACACGGTAGCCGTTAGTAAGTCCTGCTTCTTTAGCGATCTTCGGAATCGTCTCAAAAATCTTGGCAACCACCGTGGAATTGTCAGCATTAACGCCGTCAACCGACGGGATGTGTGCCTTGGGGATCACAAGAATATGCACGGGAGCCTGGGGATTGATGTCGTGAAACGCCAGCATGTATTCATCCTCATAGGCTTTCTTTGAGGGGATCTCTCCCGCGATTATTTTACAGAAAATGCAGTCCATTGATAAGTTCTCCTTTATAATTTTGCTTGATACTACCATTATACTCCGCGGAAGATAAAATTTCAAGATGTATAATAAAAATTTACCGAATTTTTTAAACGAAATCACACATCTCCGTTGACAAACGGATAGTTTCGGGTTATAATAATAATGTATAAATATTTTTATAAGGAGATATGCAAAATGAAGGTTACTAAAGATTCCATTATCGGTGAGGTTCTTGATTACGATCGCGAGACTGCTCAGTTTTTCCTTGAGATCGGTATGCACTGCCTCGGCTGCCCTTCCGCGCGCGGCGAGAGCATCGAGATGGCATGCGAGGTTCACGGCACAAATGCTGATGAGCTTGTTGCCAAGATCAACGAATTTCTCGAAACAAAGTAAAAAACAGAATCGGCGCCTCTTGGCGCCGATTCCGCTAATCTTTTAAAATGTATGAGATAAAATTAAGCCCGAGACTTGCCGCCGTGGCGGAATTTGTCGGGAAGGGAAGCGTTGCCGACATCGGCACAGACCATGCGCTGCTGCCCATCTGTCTTGTTGAGAGAGGACACTCCCGTGCGCTCGCTTCCGATATAAACGAAGGTCCGTGCCAGCGGGCACGTACCAATATATATGCCCACGGACTGCACAGCAAGATCAAGGTCGTCTGCTGTCCGGGACTTGATGCCGTGGATGAATTTGCGCCGGATAACATAGTAATCGCAGGCATGGGCGGTGAGATGATTACCTCCATACTTGCGGCATCGGAGTACCCTAAGAGGTCGCACTGCAGACTTGTGCTGCAGCCGCAGTCTATGCAGGACGTGCTTCGCAGATACCTATGCGAGAGCGGATTTTGTATTGACCGTGAAACGGTGGTTTTTGACGGCGGAAAATATTATCAGGTCATCGCCGCAAGGCATGACGGCGAAGTGCGCGAGCTTTGCGAGTACGAATATAAGCTCGGCAGGCTGAATCTTGCCCGTGCGGCGAAGTCGCCTGCCGAGGCGGACATCGGCTGGCTTAAAGCACAGCGTGCCTCGGCACAGCGCCGTATTATGGGGCGATCCGAGACCTGTGATGATACACCCGAGCAGGCGCGTGACCGCCAGCTTGTCTGCGAGATTGACAAAATACTTAAAAAGGTGGAATAAAAATGCCGAAGGTACATGAGCTTTACGAGTTTCTGAATTCCAAATTTCCCCCCTCATATTCCTGCGAGTGGGATAACGACGGACTCATGGTGTGTAATGATCCGAATCGAGAGGTCCTGCGAGTGCTTTGCACGATGGATGTGACTGAGGATGCGGTGGATCATGCCATAAGCAATAATTTTGACGTCATCGTGTCCCATCATCCGCTGATCTTCTCACCGCTTAAGGTCATGAACACCTCGGATGCTAAGGCGCGCCGTGTGATGAAGCTGCTTTCACACAACATTTCGGTGATGTCCTTCCACTCGCGGCTTGACGCGGCGCCGGGCGGGCTCAACGATATTTTTGCCAAGCTCATCGGACTTACCGACGTTCAGACCGTCGAAGCGGACGGTGAGGCGGTCTGCCGTATCGGCACCCTCGCAAACCCCACTACATGTGCGGATTTTGCGTCGTTTATCAAAAAGACGCTTCAGGCGGAGCGCGTGCTTTACGCAGAATCGGGCAATGTGGTACACCGAGTGGCGGTGTGCGGCGGCGACGGCAAGGATTTTGTCAAAGCGGTGAAAGCCGCAGGCGCGGACAGCTATTTAACGGGTCAGCTCTCCTATAATATTATGGAGGAGGCCTCGGAGATCGGGCTCAACATGTTCGAAGCGGGTCATTTCCACACCGAGGACTTTATTGTCGGTTATCTGACATTGCTGATACTTAAAGAATACACCCAGGTGCAGACCGCATACTTCGGAAGCAATCTTATCAAAGCCGTATGAACACGCGAGAGAATATGGTCGGTTACAACTGCATCATGGTCTATTCGCCCGACAAGCGCCGCATACTTATGTGCAGGCGCGTGAAGGATCCCTACAAGGGACTTTATAACCTTGTGGGCGGTCATATAGAGGCGGGCGAGCTCGGCGAAGCTGCCGCTTACCGAGAGCTTTCGGAGGAGACCGGGATAACCGACGCCGATATTACGCTAAAGCATCTGATGGATTTTACATACTATAACCAAGGCTGCTATGTTGAGGTATGGTGCGGGCGGCTGAAGCATGAGGTCGCCGTTGTGGATGAAGCGAATCCGCTTGTTTGGCTTGAGCTTGACCGTGATTTTTTCAGCATGGAGCATTTTGCGGGCGAGGGAAATATCGGACACATGCTTGAACAGGTAAAGCAGTTCGGCGAGGGGTATCTCGACTGAACGCCCGAAATCTAACGATTATCGTACATTACAAAAATGGTGGTTGTCGTTTAATGAGCGATTCGTGAATCGCCCCTACGTAACCGAAACATAAAGGAGAAAAATAATGCCGTATATCAATATGAAGGTGGGAAAGAAGCTCACCGAGGAAAAGATGATCGAATTAAAAGCCGCTCTTGGAAAAGCTATCGAAGCGATACCCGGAAAGTCCGAGACCTATTTAATGGTCTGCATCGAGGACGACCAAAAAATATGGCTTGCGGGCGATGACACTACTCCCAAGGCGTTTTTTGACGTGCGAATTCTCGGAAAGGCAAGGTCTGAGGATTTTTCGCGTATGACGGGTGAGCTTTGCCGTATCTGCAGTGACTTACTTGGTATTGCGGGAGCGGATGTGTATGTCACCTATTCCGAATATGCCGACTGGGGCTGGAACGGAAAGAATTTTTAGTTTAAAATGATCACTATAGAACAAATAAAACAAAACGAAGCGATACGTACATATATTGAAAAAGAGGATGAGGCGCTGATCGCCCTCGGTTACACCGAGCACAGCTTTGCCCATGTGGGAAAGGTGTCGGAAACGGCGGGGCGAATACTACGCGCCCTTGGTTACACGGAGCATGAAGCGGAGCTTGCCGAGATCGCAGGCTACCTTCACGATATCGGCAATATTGTAAACCGTGTGGAGCATGCGCAAAGCGGCGCTATCATGGCGTTCCGCATCCTTGACAATATGGGCGCCGATCCCGCGGACATCGCAGTCATTATAAACGCCATCGGCAATCACGACGAGTCCACGGCAGTGGCAGGGAACGCTATTTCGGCGGCGCTGATACTTGCCGATAAGACGGATGTGCGCGAGTCGCGCGTGCGCAATCCCGAGGAGACTACCTTCGATATACACGACAGAGTTAATTATTCGGTCAAGCGAGCCGATCTCGATATCTGCGCTGAGGAGCGCGAGATAAGACTTGCGCTGACCATTGATACGAAGATTTGCCCTGTCATGGAGTATTTTGAAATATTCCTCGGAAGAATGAAGCTCTGCTGCAGTGCCGCCGAAAAGCTGGGGATGCGCTTCAGACTCAGCGTTAACGAGCAGGTGCTGCTGTAAAACAATAAACACCAATACAGGAGAAAAGCTATGAACAGTATTCAGGAAATTTTCGCGAGCATGGTCTTTAACGATGCCGTAATGCGCGAAAAGCTCCCGAAGGACACATATAAGTCCCTAATTAAGACCATTGAGGACGGCAAGGAGCTGGATATCACTGTCGCAAACGTTGTGGCTAACGCCATGAAGGACTGGGCGATAGAGAAGGGGGCTACCCATTTCACCCACTGGTTCCAGCCTATGACAGGTATAACCGCCGAGAAGCACGACAGCTTTATCACGCCTATCGGAAGCAATGATGTTATAATGGAGTTTTCGGGAAAGGAGCTCATCAAGGGTGAGCCCGACGCATCGTCGTTCCCGTCGGGTGGTCTGCGCGCTACGTTTGAGGCACGCGGCTATACTGCATGGGACCCCACTTCTTTCGCGTTTATTAAAGACAATACCCTCTGCATCCCCACCGCATTCTGCTCTTACGGCGGTGAGGCGCTTGACAAGAAGACACCGCTTCTGCGTTCCATGAAGGCGGTAAGCGAACAGGCGGTACGAGTGCTGAAGCTGTTCGGCAGTAAGACTACGCAGGTGATCAGTACTGTGGGCGCGGAGCAGGAATATTTTATCGTGGACAAGAAGCTGTACGAGGCGCGTAAGGATCTTATAATCACGGGACGTACCCTGTTCGGTGCAAAGCCGCCCAAGGGTCAGGAGATGGACGACCACTATTTCGGTTCCATCAAGCCTCGTATAAAGGCGTTCATGGCAGAGCTTGATACCGAGCTGTGGAAGCTCGGCATCCTTGCCAAGACCGAGCATAACGAAGCGGCTCCCGCTCAGCATGAGCTTGCACCCATCTTCGGTTCTACCAATCTTGCCACCGACCACAATCAGCTCACAATGGAGACTATGAAGAAGGTAGCGGCACGTCACGGACTTGTCTGCCTGCTTCACGAAAAGCCCTTCGAGGGGGTTAACGGCAGCGGTAAGCATAACAACTGGGCGATCGCTACCAAGGAAGGCGTGAATCTGCTTGAGCCGGGCGACACCCCAAGCGAGAATGCACAGTTCCTTTTATTCCTCTGCGCCGTGATCGCGGCGGTGGACGATTATCAGGATCTCCTGCGCATTTCCGTGGCGAGCGCGGGCAACGACCACCGTCTCGGCGGTCATGAAGCGCCCCCTGCCATTATATCCATGTTCCTTGGCGACGAGCTGACTGCGATCCTGGAATCCATCGAAAACGGTACCGCATATGATGTACACACAAAGTCGGTGATGGAGATCGGCGCAGATGTGCTTCCGAAGTTTGCAAAGGACACTACCGACCGAAACCGCACCTCTCCCTTTGCGTTCACGGGCAATAAGTTCGAGTTCAGAAGCCTTGGTGCATCTCATTCGGTATCGGGACCCAATATTACCCTTAACACCATCGTTGCCGAGGAGCTTTCCCGTATCGCCGACAAGTTAGAGGCGGCGGTCGATGCGGGCGAGGACTTCAATAAGGCGGTCGGTGCGCTGATAAGAGAGATCTACAAGGCGCACAAGCGTATCATATTCAATGGCAACAACTATTCCGAGGAATGGGTGGAAGAAGCAAAGCACCGCGGGCTTTTAAATCTGCGTACAACCCCCGATGCGCTCCCTTACTTTGTGTCGGAAAAGAACATCGCAATGTATACAAAGCACAAGGTGTTCACCGAGATGGAAATGCACTCCCGGGACGAGATACACATGGAGAGCTACTGCAAGGTGATGAACATCGAAGCGCTCACCATGCTGGATATGGCAAAGAAGCAGATCGTTCCCGCGGTTATGAAGTATATCCGCGAGCTTTCCGAGACTGCCGTGGCAGCAAAAGCCATCGGCGCTCCCGTAGACGTTGAGGTTGAGCTTGTAAACCGTCTGTCAACTCTCGCGAGCGAGCTTCATGAGAGCATCGGCGCACTGGAGTTTGCCCTTAACGAGAGCCATAAGTTTACAGAGAATTATGATCTCATGTTCTTTATCCGTGACGAGATCATTCCCACGATGGACAGTGTACGCGCGGCGGCGGATGAGCTTGAGACTATCGTCGGCGAGGAATATTGGCCCTTCCCCACCTATGACGCACTGCTTTTTAACATATAAACCATTAAAGGAAGTAATAACTTGAAATACACATCATTTATCTGGGATTTTGACGGCACGCTGTTTGACAGCTATCCACATATTGCGGCGGCGTTTGAGAAAGTCATGACCCGTGATGCCATTCCGTTTGAGCATGAGGAGGTTCTTCGCGCGCTGTATGTGAGCTTCGGGGAATGCCGCAAACGCTTCGGTCTTACAACGGAGCAGTACGCGGATGTTATAGCGCTTGAGCACAGCCATTCGTTCCGTCCCTGTTCCGCGCCATTTCACGGCACCGCGGCGGTACTGCGTGCCATCTGCGAGGCGGGCGGTCGGAATTTCCTCTATACCCACCGCGATAGGCAGGCATGGACCTATCTCCGCCTTTGGGGGCTTGACAAATATTTTACCGGAGGCGTTGACAGTTCCATGCATTTTCCCTCAAAGCCCGCTCCCGATGCGGTACACCACATCTGCCGCGTGTATTCCATCGCTCCCGAGACTGCCGTGATGGTTGGCGACCGAGAGATAGACGTGCTTTCGGGAGTGAGAGCAGGCTGTGCGGGCTGTCTGTTCTGCTCGCATCCTGTGGAGGATGCGGATGCGGCCACCTGTGCTGCGCATACAGTCAATTCCATGTCCGAGCTTGCGGGGACGCTTGAGATCCCGCTTAGCGACGGCGATATGCTGAGTGCTGACAATGCAGCGGTAATACGTGAGCAGGCGGCACAGGCGGCTGCCGAGCTGTGCGAGGCGGCGAAGCTTTGTGAGGGCTCGCTTGTTGTAGTAGGTTGCTCCTCCAGTGAGATCACGGGCGAGCGCATCGGCTCATCGTCCTCACCCGAGGCTGCGGAAGCCGTTTTGGCGGGACTAAAATCGGTATTCAACCCGCGCGGTATCCATATCGCGGCACAGTGCTGTGAGCATTTAAACCGTGCGCTGATAATGGATAAAAAGCTCGCCGAGGCTTGCGGATACGAAATAATGAACGTGGTGCCCATGCCCAAGGCGGGTGGCGCGTTCGCAACGTTGGCGTGGCAGCAGTTTGAAAATCCCGCCACAGTTGCCGAAATAAAAGCCGACGCAGGTCTTGACATCGGCGGAACGCTTATCGGCATGCATCTTAAACGTGTTGCGGTACCATTAAGACTTTCGGTAAAGTCCATCGGTGAAGCGCCGCTGTCAGCGGCACGCGTCCGCCCCCCCTTCGCAGGCGGCGAGCGCGCGGTGTATGACGATATGCTGCTGTAAAATTTTAAAATAAAAATGAGGCTGCTGCATTTAATGCAACAGCCTCATTTGGGTTATAATGAAATTCTCGTTTAGCCGAGGCGAGCGGGGGGGCGGGGGGCGGATTGCATCGGCGTTTGAGAGCAAAGCAGCCCCCGACCCGCGCCGCCCGAAGGGCGGCACGGAACGCGAGGTGTGGGGCAGCCGCCCCACGACGATAAACGATAATTTGTATTTCTTACATCAATTCAATAAGCTTCTCCGCAGCAGCGAGTATGCCGAGCTTGCCGCTCTCATAGGTGAGTCCGCCCTGCATGAACGCCGTATACGGCGGACGCATGGGACCGTCGGCGGACAGTTCGATAGATGAGCCCTGCGTAAATGCACCTGCCGCCATGATGACCTGATCGGTGTAGCCGGGCATATCCCACGGCTCGGGGCTGACATACGAATCAATGGGCGAGCCGCTTTGTATGCCCTGACAGAATGCCACAAGCCGTTCGGGCTTTTCCATATGGATAGCCTGTATGATATCCGCTCGGCGCTCATTCCAGCGGGGATTTACTCCGCATCCGAGAGCTTCAAAGATATAAGCGGCAAAATGCGCGGTCTTGATCGCCTGTGCGGTGACGTGGGGGGCGAAGAAGAAGCCTTTGAAAAGACTCTTGTTGTTGCCGAGAGAAGCACCGCATTCGAGCCCGACTCCCACCGTTGTGAGGCGGTAGCTTGCAAGCTCCACCGCCTTGGCGCTGCCTGCGATGTATCCGCCCGACTCCGCTATACCGCCGCCGGGATTTTTGATAAGCGAGCCCATAATGAGGTCTGCGCCCACTGCACAGGGCTCTTTTGTCTCGGTAAATTCACCGTAGCAGTTGTCAACTACTATGTAAGCCTTGGAGCGTGCTTTGACAAACTGCGCTACCTCCCCGATCTGATCGACTGTCAGAGTGGGGCGGTTCATATAGCCCTTGGAGCGCTGCAGGAATACAATCTTGACACGCTCACCGCACGCTTTTAACTGTTCTTCGATCTGCGCGTAGTCGATCTCGCCGTTTTTGAGATCGACCTGGCGGTATTCCACACCGAAATCGGCGAGAGAGCCGTTCCCGGGAGTTCCCGCGATGCCTATGACCTCTTCAAGCGTGTCGTATGGCTTGCCCGTGACGGACAGCATGATGTCATTCGGACGAAGCAGACCGTACAGCGCGATGGCGATAGCTTGGGTGCCGTTGACGATGCTGTGGCGCACAAATGCCGCCTCCGCACCGAATACCTCGGCGTATATACGGTCGAGTGTGTCACGTCCCTTGTCGTCGTAGCCGTAGCCGCTGGTGCCCGCGAAGCAGGAATCGTCTACGCGGTTATTTTTGAAAGAATCCATGACGCGCTTGGTATTCTCAAAAGAGATGCGGTCGATGTCGGCGAAGATGTCGGCAAGATCCTGTTCTGCTTTGGCAGCAAGCTCTGTTAAATTTATGTCCTTCATGTTGTTTTCTCCTTAAAATCCGTGTACTATTGCTTTGAAATAATTACCGCGCTCCTCGAAGTTTTTGAACATGTCAAAGCTTGCCGAGGCGGGAGAGAGGATGACGATGTCGCCGGCGTTCGCGGCATCCCGTGCCGCTTTGACAGCAGCCTCAAAGCTGTCTGCTTCGATAATTTCGGGCGTGCCGTTATATTCGGGGAATGCAAGCAGTGCTTCTTTTATCTTGGGAGCCGTGGCTCCTACGAGCACCACCTTTTTCGCACAGTCGCACAGCGGCTTTGCTAAGGGCTCGTAGGGAATATTCTTGTCGTAGCCGCCGCAGATCACGATGACCTTTTCCTTAAATGCGCGCAGTGCCGCTTCCGTACGAGTGGGGCTTGAATCAATGGAGCTGTTGTAATATTTCACACCATCCGCCTCACGCACGAACTCACAGCGATGCTCAACACCTCCGAAGGTGCGCGCGATCTCGCATATTACCTCGCGGCTGACAAAACCGTGGGTCAGCGCGATGGCGGTCATGTAGTTTTCCACGTTGTGTCTGCCCGGAATTTTGATGTCTGCTTGGCGAAGCACCTCGGTCACACTGCCGTCCGCCTCGCGATAAACGATAATGCCGTCACGCTCATACACCGAGGCATAGCCGTCGGCAGGGGTGAGACTGCCGGAGAAATATGTCACCTCGGAATTTGTGAGTGCCGCCATTTCGCGGGTCAGCTCACAGCCGTAGTTTAGCACCACGCGGGTGTTGCCTGGGTTTTTGAAAATATTCTCCTTGGAAACGGTGTATTCCTCCATGTCGGTGTGCCAGTTTAAGTGGTTGGGAGAGACGTTGGTAATTGCGGCGGCGAAGGGAGAGCGCTTCATCATGTGAAGCTGGAAGCTGGACAGCTCAACCACCGCGATATCATCCGCCTTGAAACTGTCGATCTCGGGAAGCAGAGGCTTTCCGATGTTGCCGCCCACCCATACTTTTGCAGAGGAGCCGCGCTTTTTTGCTTCAAGCTCCAGCATTTTGTAGGTGAGGGTGGTGGTTGTGGTTTTACCGTCGCTGCCCGTGATGCCGAAAATTTTACAGGGGCAGAGCTCAAAGAATACCTCCATTTCGGAGGTGAGCACCGCGCCGCGCTTCACGGCTGTGGCAAACTGCGGCAGGTCGCCTCGAATACCGGGCGCCTTGAAGATTATGTCCTCGGTGAGGTTTTCGAGATATCCGTCGCCGAGAAGCAGCGATACGCCTTTTTGCTCAAGGGTGTCCGCAAGCTCGCCCAGCTTTTCGCGAGTTTTGATGTCGCGTGCGGTAACGACTGCCCCGCAGGAGAGCAGAAAGTCAATAAGCGGCGTGTTTGAAACGCCGATGCCGACCACGGCTGATTGCTTTCCTTTTATGTATTTTTTAAATTCGGTGAGCCTTGACATATTGCACCTCATCTGTGTTATTTTTTCGCATACATATATAGTATACCACAATTCGGGCTGATTGTAAACAGGTTTTGTAATAAATTATCGTTTATCGTCGTGGGGCGGCTGCCCCACACCCCGCGTTCCGTGCCGCCCTCCGGGCGGCGCGGGCAGAGGGGGGAACCATCTGCTCTCAAACGCCGATCCGAAGGTTCCCCCCTCTGCACTCCCCCCTCCTTGGCTCGGCTACCGGCACCTCTACAATAGAACGATAAACGATAATTTGTCGCAAAGGCGGAATTCCCTCATGATTCGAAAACAAAGCCTTGACATGTTTGTGTTTGTGTGCTAAAATATACATGAATTATATTAAATTACTCATCTATGAAAGGATAACCATCATGAAAATTACAATAGTCGGCTCGGGACACGGTGTTCCCGAGGCAAATAAGCAGTGTACATCTATTCTTTTCGAAGTGGGCGGAAGATATTACTTTATTGACGCAGGCTGTGATATTAATATGGCACTTGCTAACAGACGTATAAATCCCAATAATGTGAAGGGCATCTTCATCACCCATCCGCATAATGACCACATCGACGGGCTTTATTCCTTCTATGGACTTTCGAGCTGGTTCTATAAGGAATCCAACCCCGAGGTCTATGTTCCCAACGAAAAGTGTGCGACTCTTGTCCACCAATATCTCGATGCTTTCGGTGCAAAGCTCCGTCCCGAGCAGAAGTTGGAGATCGTGGGCGACGGCGTTATCTACGACGACGGTTATTTTAAGGTGACATCGTTCCCCACACAGCACTGTCCCAACTCCCACGCGTATCTCATCGAAGCCGAGGGCAAGCGAGTGCTTTGCTCGGGCGACTTAAAGCGTCCTGCCATCGACTTCCCGCCCGTTGACGACCTTGACGTAGCGATCCTCGAAGCGGCGCACTTTGATGTAAAGGAATACATTGATATTATCAAGGCAAAGACCGTGAAGTCCGTCTACATCAACCACTACGGCAACTACATCGGACGCATCAACGGCGAACAGTTCCTCGCGCTGAAGAACGATATCCTGCCCGTTCCCGCAGAGATCACCACCGACGGTATGGAGATCACGCTGTAATCGAATAAAAAGCAGACACATCACGTCGGAGTTGAAGTGATGTGTCTGTTTTACGTTAAAGCTCACCGCCGTTTTCGAAAAGTCCGCGTCAAACACGCTGATTTATTTTTCCTCCGCAGGCGGAATTATCAGCAGTTCGTCGGTGCGGAGGGAATAGCCGCGTATCTGCGCGTTGGGCGCATCGTCCACGATGTAGTTGACGATGTAGATCTCGCCGTCGGGGTACTGTACCCAGCCCGTGTAGCCGCCGTCGGAGACGGAGCTGCGGTCAAAGTCGATGGGGAATATGCGCGCCGCTTGACCACTGCGCTCGGTGGCGAGCAGCTCGTCACGGTTAAGGAGCGCACCGAAGGTGTTCTGTGTCCACGCGCCAAGCCAGCCCTTGCCGCCCTGCATAAAGCGGTAGGTCACAAGCAGGCTGCCATCGTTAAGGAAGCCTGCGGTGGGACGGTGACAGCCGGGCAACGGAACGTTGTAGACGCCCTCCCAGGTCTCGCCGCCATCCTTGGACATGGACTTGAAGCAGTCCCAACCCATGCCCGAATTTTCTCTGAAAAAGGCAACGATCACGTTTGGTTCTGCCTCGACCATTGATACCTCGCAGAGATTGTAGCGCGGGTCGGTTGCAAGCAAAATGCGCTCGCTCCACGTGGCACCCTTGTCGTCGGAATACCAAAGGTATTCGGTAAGCTTGCCGTGGTCGGGGCTTGGGTGATGTGCGGCAAGCAGCCAGCGCCCGCTTTGAAGCTCGAGTATTTTGTCGGGCACGATACCGCGGGCGGGCGTGTCGATGGGACCCTCCCAGGTCTCGCCCTCATCGGAGCTGAACCACAGATGGTTGTGGGCATTTTTCAAGCGTTCCAATCTTTCGGCTTCGCTTTTCCACGAAAGATAGGCGCAGACGACGACAAGCCGTCCGTCGGACAGCTTAGTGATGCGCGCGGCATCGTAGAAGCCGTTCTGTGCGCCTATTTCGGAGAGATAACGCTTCTTCGACCATGTTCTGCCGCGGTTGTCGGAGATGGCGTACACCAGCCGCGAGTCGGCGCGATCACCGTGGTGCTTGCACTCGGTGAAAATGCAGACCATGCGCCCCGAATCGCAGAGCACAACATCGGGCCACGCCTCGTAAATGGAATCGTCTCGGCTTACTACGAATTTTTGCATGATAAAACCTCCCTAATTGCAATATTTTGCTGTTTGGATTGATTATATCATACTGTTCGGCGGGTTGTCAATAGCTTTTGCGATATTGTGTGGACTTGGTTTTGGCGGAAGCTGATGTAATTCTTCCTGCAGCATCCCTGTTTATGCGCAGTTTTAAAAATTCTCCATAAACAATTAGACACATCATCGGGGAAAATCCCAAATGATGTGTCTAACTCTATTCTGTTGGATCTACGTGGGCAAGATCTTACCGACTTTAGAAAAAGTCCGCTGATATCTTACTTATTCATGCCTTCCTGTACAGCAACAGCGCAAGCAACGGTCATACCAACCATGGGGTTGTTGCCGGCACCGATGAGACCCATCATCTCTACGTGTGCGGGAACGGAGGAAGAACCTGCGAACTGTGCGTCGCCGTGCATACGACCCATGGTGTCGGTCAGACCGTAGGAAGCGGGACCTGCCGCCATGTTGTCGGGGTGGAGGGTACGACCTGTACCGCCGCCCGATGCAACGGAGAAGTACTTCTTGCCATTCTCAAGCGCCCACTTCTTGTAGGTGCCTGCAACGGGATGCTGGAAGCGGGTGGGGTTGGTGGAGTTACCGGTGATGGAAACGTCAACACCCTCGTGGCGCATGATAGCAACGCCCTCGAGAACGTCGTTTGCGCCGTAGCACTTGACCTTAGCCTTGTCGCCGTCGGAGTATGCCTTCTCATAAACGATCTTAAGCTCGTCGGTGTAGAAGTCATAGTCGGTGCAAACATAGGTGAAGCCGTTGATTCTGGAGATAATGAAAGCAGCGTCCTTACCGAGACCGCAGAGGATAACACGGAGGGGATCCTTTCTTACCTTGTTAGCGGTTCTTGCGATACCGATAGCGCCCTCAGCCGCTGCGAAGGACTCGTGACCTGCTAAGAAGCAGAAGCACTTGGTCTCCTCACGGAGCAGCATTGCACCGAGGTTACCGTGTCCGAGACCAACCTTACGGGTAGATGCAACGGAGCCGGGTACGCAGAATGCCTGCAAACCGATACCGATTGCTTCAGCAGCGTCAGCAGCGTTCTTGCAGCCCTTCTTGATTGCGATAGCACAGCCGAGAGTGTAAGCCCAAGCTGCGTTCTCAAATGCGATAGGCTGAATGCCCTTTACGATTGCGTCGGGATCAACGCCTTTTGCGAGGCAGATCTCTCTTGCTTCTTCGAGATCCTTGATGCCGTACTCAGCGAGGCAAGCCTCAATACCGGCAAGTCTTCTTTCCTTGCCCTCAAACTTTACATTGTTAGACATATTCGTGCTCCTCCTCTCTTAGTTCTTTCTGGGATCAATATACTTAACAGCGTCATCGTATCTGCCGTAAGTCTTGATGTTAGACTCGTATGCTTCCTTGGGATCGGTGCCTGCCTTGATGGCATCCATCATCTTGCCGAGGTTTACGAACTTGTAGCCGATAACCTCGTTGTCGTTGTCAAGACCGAGCTCGAGGATATAGCCCTCAGCCATCTCGAGGTAACGAACACCCTTTTCGCGGGTTGCGAAGATGGTACCGATCTGGGAACGGAGACCCTTACCGAGATCCTCCAGAGAAGCGCCTACAGGCAGACCGTTCTCGGAGAATGCGGTCTGGGTACGACCGTATGCGAGCTGCTTGAAGATCTCGCGCATTGCTACGTTGATAGCGTCGCAGACGAGGTCGGTGTTGAGAGCTTCGAGGAGAGTCTTGCCCTGGAGGATCTCACCTGCCATAGCAGCGGAGTGAGTCATACCGGAGCAGCCGCAGGTCTCAACGAGTGCTTCCTCGATGATACCTTCCTTAACGTTGAGTGTCAGCTTGCACATGCCCTGCTGAGGTGCGCACCAGCCGATACCGTGAGAAAGACCGGAAATGTCTTTGATCTCGTAAGCCTTTACCCATCTGCCTTCTTCGGGAATGGGCGCGGGACCGTGCTTCGGACCCTTGGCTACACAACACATCTGTTCAACTTCGTGAGTATAGTTCATGTTCTTGTCTCCTTTGTTTTTTATTTACATATTATGTATAATTCCGCATGGTTTTATACAGTAATTGCCTTGAAGTTACTTAATTGCCTTGAAATTACTTAATGATCTCGCCGTAAACCTCACCGAATGCGCAAGCTGCGTTAGCTTCATCGGTGTCGATGTGCATAGCTGCTGCGAACTTGGGGCTTACGCGACATACAACGTCACCGAATACGGTGGTGCGGTCTGCGCTCTCCACCTTTACGGATACGACCTGCTTGTCCTCAACGCCGAACTTAGCGGCATCATCGGGAGTTAAGTGAATGTGGCGCTTAGCAACGATAACGCCCTCGGAGATCTCGACCTCACCTGCGGGACCTACGAGCTTGCAGCCTGCGGAGCCTGCAACATCGCCGCTCTCACGAACGGGAGCATTTACGCCGAGAGTTCTTGCATCGGTGAAGGAAACTTCAACCTGAGTTGCGGGGCGAGCGGGACCGAGGATGATAACGTTAGCGATGGGCTTCTTGGGGCCAACGAGAGTTACGCGCTCTTCGCACGCGAACTGACCGGGCTGAGAGAGGTCCTTTTTGTGGGTGAGGGTCGCGCCCTTACCGAAAAGGATCTCAATGTGCTCTTCGGAGAGATGCACATGTCTTGCGGAGGTTTCAACAAGTACTTTGTTTTCCATGATAGTTGTCCTTTCAGAATTAAATTTATATTTGCAAAATGCCATATATAAATATTGTACCACAAATTCCCGCAAAAGTAAATAATAAAAAGGTGGATTTTTGTAAAAACTAAAGGTGTATTTCTATGAAAAACGGCGAAAGGAAGCAAAAATTATGAACACAAACGATAAAAACACCACCTCGGAGCCCCTCGCATCCACCGAAAACCTTGACAGCATTGAAAAAACGGGTACAGTCATCACAGAAGGGCAGAAAAATGCCATACAGTGCCTTACCATAATCGGACAGATCGAGGGACACTATCTTTTAGGTGAGACCGCCAAGACCACCAAATACGAGCACATCATCCCACTGCTGTGTCAAATCGAGGAAAGCCGCGAGGTTGGCGGGCTTTTGATACTGTTAAACACCGTGGGCGGCGACGTTGAAGCGGGGCTTGCCATTGCCGAGCTGATCGCGGGTATGAAAAAGCCCACCGCCTCGATCGTGCTCGGCGGAGGACATTCCATCGGCGTACCGCTTGCGGTAGCGGCAAAGCGGTCGTTTATCGTTCCCAGCGCCACCATGACCATTCATCCCGTGCGTACCAACGGACTGGTGGTGGGGGTGCCGCAGAGCTTTGAAAATCTCCGACGGATGCAGGAGCGCATCACCGATTTCGTCTGCCGCAACAGTAAAGTCGGTAAGGAGCGCTTCACGGAGCTTATGATGCGCACCGATGAGATAGCTACGGATGTTGGCTCCATCATCGACGGCGAGGAAGCGGTGAAATCAGGGCTCATCGACGAGGTCGGCGGTCTCTCCGCAGCGTTGGGAGCACTCCACGGCATGATAGACGAATCGGGGGCGCGATAAGGGGCGGCGTCCCCTTACATAAAAATTCAAAAAAATCCAAAAAAATTTTCGTCAAACTATTGAAAAAGCGGACTAATATATGATATAATGTTACAAGGGGAAATGGGGTGTCCAAGTCGCCCGATATGCGGCGGTGAGTACATCCGAATTTTCGAGGCTATATTATTTTGAGACCATTTAACCTATTGAAAGGAACTTATGACTTATGAAAAAACGTTTTCACAAGCTGACAGCTATGCTGCTTTCCTTGGCGCTGACGCTTTCGTCGGCTGCGGCGATACCTATCGCCGCAGCCGAAACGGGCGCCGGAACACCCACAGTAACCCGTGACGCGTTCGGTATTATGATCGAGGGCGATCTCACTGCCGAACAGGTGGCACAGTTCAAAGCCGACAACCCTTACGGAACCCAGGAATGGTTCCCGCTCTTCACAGCGAATGAGCTGTACTATGTCGAAGGACATGAGGATGGCAGATATTTCCGTTCCCGTGACTACGATGGCGTTACGATGGGGACGGTGCGCGGTACCGGAGAGCTTATCGGCTCCAAGGACGAGGGCAACGACGACGGATTTTCCATGATGGATACCTCGCCCATCGACCTCAACGGCACAGGCAGTAAGGAATATGTTGCGACTGTAGCCTATTGGCAGGGCGGCGATAAGCTGGAGCTTTTCGTCACTGACAAAAACGGCGACCGTGTAACCAATACATATAACCTTGCAGATGGCGATAGCATCAATAACCTTGATGATGTTGCCGCATACGCAACCACCGGCTTTGTATCGGTTGCGGCAGGTGACTTTGACGGCGACGGCGTTGACACTATTATTGCGTACATTCCTCGCATGGAGAGCGCTTCTCCTGCGATTGCGGAGTACAAGATTGAAGGCAAGAATATCGTTTGGGTGCGTGATGTGCTTAACGAGAATGTGTTTAGCTTGTTAGGACAAGACGACCTTACAAAAACCCGTTCAAAGGCGAGCAGAGTATTAAGAAATACTCCCGTTGTGCAGATACTTGCAGAGGACGTTGACAACGATAATATAGATGAAGTAATCATCACCGCAGGTATGAATGATACCTATGACAATGTAGGCAAGGGCGTGGACGGCAACGGAAAGGTCGGCTCTCAGCTCTTCATCTATGACTTTGTCCCCGAATATCCGGACGGCGATTCGACTGTGTCTCAATTTGTGCAGACCTTCGGTGCCGCACTCCATGAAAGCGGAAGCGGTCAGAGCGCCGACTCCAGCGGACGTCTGCGCTTTGCATCCTCGTCGGTAGGTAACGTTACTGCTACGACCGGCGGTGTGGACTATCCCGAGATCATTGCGGCGGGCTGGATCGACAGTGACGGCGGAAATGACATCGGACTTGACGGCAAGAAGATTAACTTTAACCAGATCACTTGTACAAAGTCGGTTGTCAGCTACGGTACGACCATAGGCAACTACAGCCACTCCTCGCTCGGAAGCGTTGATACCAAGGAATTTGTATACGGCGGCTTCTATGATGACAGCGTGGAGGCGCTTGTGCCCGTACAGGTATTCTCACCTTGGGGTGCAGGCTATGCTGACGCGATCTTTGCAGGCGGCGTTGTATATAAAATAGAGAATAATCAGATAACAGAGCTTTACCACAGGGACTATTTCGATGATGATGACGACGGTATCGGAAGTCACATCATTACAAACGGTCTTATTATAGATGTAACCGCAGGTAATTTTACAAACGATCCCGACGGCAGAGAACAGCTTGTTTTTGCTACGATGCAGAAGCAGCATTCGGTAAACGATTATTTCTCCTGTATGTATACATACACCTGCGATGAGGGAAGCTATCAGGATCCTGGCCAAGGTTGGAATAGCTATGATGACGGTTGGCTGACCTATGACAATGCAGATGCATTTATTACGCTTTGTGCTCCCGACCTTGATCCGACCGATTCCACAGTCGTAAGGATAAAGAATGTTACCCGTACATACACCGAGCCTGAGGTGCTTGCTATCCTTGAGGCAACTCCTTACTTTGCGGAGATTCCCGACAGTCTCAACAACAGCGAGACCTCCTATGGTAAGAGCGACACTGCGGGCGTCGGCTCAAGCTCAAGCAATACCCTGCAGACCAATATAGTTGCAGGCTTTGAATGGTCTATGGACGACATCTTTGCGGGCTTTGCCTGCGGCGCGGGCTTTGAAGCGAGCATTGAAAACAACTTTACATGGACTACCTCCAATGAGCAGTATGAGACTTTTGAAGTGAACTACGCCAACGACAGCGGCGAAAATGCCGTGATCGTATACCGCCGCCCCGTAATCGCATACGAGTACGAGGTGCGCGGCTCGGACAAGAATCTTGTGCTTGCAAAAGAAGGCGAGCTTTCCACCAGCATGATCTCGGTTGACGAGTACAACGAGGCTGCGGCACAGTACGGTCTTGATGTGATCCCCGAGGGACTGCTCGGCGAGCCGGGTAACCCCTTCTCCTACCGCAGCAGCAGTGCCGGTCTTAAAAACGCTGCAACAAAGGATAATCTCACGACCCAGTACAACGGTACAGGTACTGTCACTCAGAGCTTTACAAACGGTACCTCCACAAGCTCCGAGTATGAATATGAGCTTAATACCTCCTTCACCGCATATGGTCTTGTATTTGGTGCAAAGGTAGGCGGCGGTGCCGGCTATGCACATACCACCTCCGAGAGCACTGTTAATACCACCGAGATCGCAAAGTCCGGTACTGTCAGCGGTGTTACGGAAGAAGGCTATGACTTCCAGTGGCAGTTTGCACATTGGAATACCACTATAAACGGCACTGAGGTTCCCGTTCTCGGATATATTGTAAAGGACGTTGTTGCACCGCCGTCTCCTCCTACGGGTCTCAGCGTTGATGAGATCACCACTACAAGCGCAACAGTTACCTGGAACCACGGAAGCCGTCCTGCAGAGGAATACCGCATTTATCAGTATTTTGCTGCAAACGACAAGTATATTCAGATAGCGGCTGTAGACGGCACAGAGACATCCTGCACTATCTCCAATTTCCTCCCCGGAGAAACCTACACCGTGGTAATTCGCGCATACACTGAACCTACGGGTAATGGTGGTATCGGCGGCGAATCTGTAAACAGTGAGGCACTCGCATTTGCAACCGCTCCCGAGGGCGCAGCGCCTATTATGATCGATGGCGCGTATGATGTTCACACTATGGCAGGCTCGGATGCTGAGTTTACAGTTGATGTTATTCTCCCCGGCGAGAAGTATACTACTGTCAGCTACCAGTGGCAGAAGCGTGAGCCTAACTCGTCTTGGGTAGATATCAAGGATGAAGAGAAGTTCACTCTCACGCTTGAAAATGTTACACAGGATATGGACGGTACGCTTTACCGTTGTGAAATCGGAGCGCTTTACTTAGGCTCGCTTATCACCTACTACGGTGATGTTGGCAAGCTTAATGTAGGAAAGGCTTCCACCGAGGCAACGCTCACAGTCGAAGGTCATACCGGCGGCTACGGCACGGTGGCAGAGCCTTATCTCGGAAAAGCGGATTATCTTAAGCAGAGCGGAACAAACAAAACGGAGACCGTTACAAAAGCGAACCTTAAGATCGATCATAACGACACGGAGCTTATCGTTTACGGTACTGCAAACGGCGAATCCATTGGTGCGCCCTACTATGGCTACGATGCCGAAAACGGTGATTATTATGCGCTCACCGAGTCCGAAAGTGCCTTTACGGTTGACGGCAAGATTGAGACTGCAATTGTAAAGAGCTATTCGGGTATTAATGCGGCACCTGCGGGTTTTGACAGTGAAGCACAGATGTCCTATGACGAAGGCGACACTACTTATTATCTCTTTGCAGAGGTTGCAGGCACTACAAGGACTCCGATCGAAGTCCCTGCGCCTGAGGAAGGCGAGGATGCGGTCGAAGCTGTTGATACCCGTCTTGAAAGCCTTACCGATATAACATATTACTGGATCGCAGACGGCGTAGTATACACTTACGGCGAGAATGGCACAGTAGGTGACAAGGTAACCGATATGAGTGTTGACGAGCTGTATTCTGTATATGTTAAGACAGAAACTAATATTGTGCTTGGCAGAGGCGAGACATACACTGTAGAAGAGATTGGTGAGTCGGAAGACGACACGGAGTATAACGATGTAAGTGAGCTTTGCTATTACAGCGTTATATACACTCCCGCCACTGAGGGCGGCGAGGGCGTTGATTCCACCCCCGCTTCCTATGCAGTAACTGCCTTTACCGAGAGCGAGTCTGTGAAGTATACACTGAACAGTGAGGAGTATGACTTTGACAGCTCCAACCTCACTGTTGTTACTACCGAAGTAACAAACACCGTTGAGACTCCCATATACACTCTTGAAGAAGGAACGACTATTACTCTCAACGCAGTGGTAACCGACAATACAGGTGCAACTCTTTCTTCATCCGATGTTGCTTTCCGTATGATAAATACGGTTACGGGCGCAGTAGATGAGTTGAAGGCTGTTACAAACAGCACCGGTGAAGCAAGCGTGACATGGCACGCTCCCAACGCAGACCTTTACCGTATCGAGGTAGTGGTGAGCGGAAGTGGAAAGTACCTTGGTTCTGTCAGCGAAACTAAGTATTACGATGCGCTTGGTACTGAAACAGGCGTTAATACCACCGAGTACAGAGTGCTTCTCACCTCGGACGGCAAGGCACTCGTGGGTATGATGCCTTTCGGTGAAACCTTCAGCTATGAGCTCCAGAGCCGCGAAGTCGGCAGCTCGGGATGGAACGATTACGCTCCGCAGCCGGACGAAACCTTTACATACACCGTAACAGCTCCCGGCAAATCGGAGACTAAAGTTGACGGCGCAGGCTATACACCCGATGCGGCAGGTGTTTATATTGTGAGAGTGTACAAGGGCTCATCGCTGGATGCGACAAATGTTATAGCATCTGCATCGCTTGAAGTTACTCGTCTCTCTATAACTATTGCTCCCACATGGAATGTAACTCCCGTGAGTACAGATGATATAACCCTTACAAGTACTTTCGGAAGACACACGGACGAATATCTTAAGACTATTTTCAATATCAGCTGTCCGTACTTTACCAACAATTCTTCCTCGGGTGTCTTTACAGTAACACTCAGCTACAAGAACAGCACCGAGGCAGACGAGTTCAAGAATAACTTCCATGCAACGCTTAAGAGCGGCGCCTTTACCATCAAGCCCAGCAGTGCTCCCGTATACTTTGAGAGTGGCGAAAACGGCTCGTTGGTAGGACGTTCGGGCGAGAATTTGTTCCTGATGGAATCCGGATCAAGCCGTACAAGCGGCATACTGCTTACATTTAACGCTGAACCTAATACAGGTTATGCGGTTGATAAGTGGATAATCAATGATGTCGAATACGACAGAGCCGGTGCGGAACACCCCGATTGGTTCGAATTTGACGGCGATTCGCTCGTTATTGACAGCTTCGATGCTTCCGAAGGCAGTGAACAGATCAAAGACGGTGCGCTTGAAGTAAGAGTTGCCTTCAAATCTGCCTCCAACGCCATCACCTACAGCGTAAATGGTGCGGGCGGTAACATTTCGGCGGTAAATGACAGCGATACGGATATTGCCAGCGGCACATCGGTTGCGAACGGCGCTAATATCGTTATCACCGCCAAGCCGGATGCAAACTATGTTGTTGATAGCTGGATCGTCAACAATGAGACCTATACCTGGGAGGACGGCACAGTATATCGCGGCGAAACTCTGACTCTTGAAGATATTACGTCAAACTATACCGTGGTCGTATCCTTTACGGCGGGTGCGGAATACGACATCACCACCTCCGTATACAGCGAGGCAGGCAATCCTGCAGCAGAGCTTGCGACGATTTCCGCGGTGGATGCGGAGAGCGGCGAGCAGCTTGCAAGCCTCGAGGGTATCTCCAAGCACACCTCCGTTACCTTCACAGCAAGCCTTAACGCTACCAACAACACCGTTAAGGAATGGCAGACCTCCACTGACGGCGTTACCTTTACCACTGTCAGCGGTTCGGGCGGCAAAGACAGCTTTACTCTGTACAATTTGGACGCTGACACCGACGTGCGTGTGATTGTGACAAGTGCGCAGAGCTATACGCTTAACTACTCCGTTGTGCTTAATGGCGAGACTGTTGACGATTCCGATATTGCGAAGCTTCTCGCATACGGAAACGGCGTGGGCCTTGATAACGGCGGCAGCTACGGCGCGTATATCCCCGTAGAATTTGAGCTTTCGCTTAATTCCGACTATTATGTGGATGAGTGGAGCGAAAACGTAACTCCCGATGAGGATGGTCAGAGCGCAAATCTGGCTTCTCTGAACGAAAACACAAGCGTGGTGGTCACCATCGCCGAAAAGCCCGAGGTCAGCGTGGCTGCCGACGATAACGGTACCACAACAGTGGACGGTATCAACAAGGATGCCGATGACATCGATGTTGTTGTCGGTGAAGATGAGGCAAAGCATGTGGATCTTGGCAGTGATATCGTCATCACAGCAGCTCCCGATGAAAATTACTATGTAAGCGAGGTCAAGGTGAACGGTACAGCCGTTTACACCGATAATGCGGACGAGTACACGGGCGAGGAAATGACTTTTGACGTGGAAAACGTCACAAAGGACACCGAGATAACTGTCACCTACGCCGAAAAGCCTATCGTGACCTTTGCGGGCGACGAAAACATCACCGTTACCGCAGAGCTTGACGGCGACGAGCTTACAAGCGGCGACCACATCGAAAAGTACAGCGAGAATATCGTATTTACGGCGACACCGGATATGGGTTATGAGACCGATAAGTGGATTCTCGACCAGACCGAGGCAGCTCCCGAAAACGATGACCTTACCGAAAACGACATCACCGTTTACACCGTGGAGGATCCCGTCACAGCGAACGTCGTAATAGGCGTCACCGCGAAGGCGATCCCTCAGTATACGCTCACTCTCGCAACCGAAAAAATTGATGATAACGGCTCACACGGAAGCATTTCCGCAGCCGTTACCCGCAAGTCGCTGGACGATTACGATGAAGAGATCACCCAAAGCGGCGAATTCTATCGCGACTCCGACATTACGATAAACGTAACTCCCGAGGATGGCTACCGTATACAGTACCTTGAATGGAACATAAACGGTAATACCGGCAAGGCTATGTCCATCCCCGAAGAGCTGCTTCACAACATTCAGGGCGACATTACGGTCACCGCTAGATTCGTACAGCGCGGCGACGGCATCGTTATCGAGCCCATCGATGAGGAAAGCACGGGCGGTTATGTCTCCGAGGCTGCTGCGGCAGGTGTCGATGTGCTTACCGGAGGACATCTGGAGGAGGGCGTTGACCTTGAGCTCACAGCCACCGTCAAGCCCGGCTACGAGGTCGAGGGCTGGTACAACGACGACGTGCTTGTGGATGGCACCGAGGGCGAGACAAAGTACACCTATAAGGTAAAGGGTGATGACGAGACCGTGATCATCGTCAAGTTCCGTCAGACACTTTACACAATTGAAACCGAGATAACAAACGGCAAGATCGAGACCGCAACTCTTACCGGCGGTAAGGCACGCGGAGGTGAGTCTCTCACCTTTACGGCAACACCCGACATCGGTTGGGCAGTCTCCGATTGGACTGTAAACGGTGTCAGCCAAAATGTCAGCGGCAACACCTTCAATTGGACTGTTGAAAACGGTCTGGCGGCAGATGATCCCACAGATACCTTCACAGTTAAAGCAGTACTTGTTCGCAGCAGCTTTGTTGTGACCTACACCGATACCGTCGGCGGTAAGCTTACAAGCGAGACGGCGAGCGGTACCTATGTAACCAAGGACGAGACTGTTACCATTACCGCAGCAGCCGATACAGGCTACACATTTAAGGGGTGGAAGGTAAACGGCAAGACCGCGGCTGAGACCTCGGAGATTCTAACTCTTACCATGAGCGAGGATTACGAGGTTGAGGCAGTATTCGAGGCGGATACCTACACCGTGACCTTTGTGACTACAGGCAGCAAGGGTACCATTACGGCGACCGCAGACGGTGAGACCGTCAAGAGCGGCGATAAGGTCCCGCACAACGCCGAGCTTACAGTTACCGTTAAGCCAAGCGGCACCAATATGGTAAACAAGTGGACAATTGACGGCATCACTCCGAGCGGCTATGAGATGTCCGACACCGCAGATGCGGCGCTCACCTACACCACCACCGTTACGGGTGAGATCAACATCACAGTCGAGATCATCGAATGCCCCAAGTATACGGTAACCGTTACTGCGGGCGACAACGGTAAGGTCAGCGACACCTCCGTCATCGTTTCGAGAAACGGAAGCGTAACGCTCACCGCGACTCCCGATGCTTACTACCAGTTCGATTGTTGGACGGTAGACGGCGAAGCGGATGAAACCGGAGGCACCACTCTCACACTTAACGATATCAAGAAGGACATGACCGTTGAGGCAAGCTTCAAGCCTGCGGTACGTTATGACTTAACATTCGCCGTGGTATGCGAGACAGGAAATACTTCCACTGCGACAGTTACCTCCGGCGGCACCGAGATATATCCCACAGCTGACGCTTCGGTTCGCCTTGTCGGCAACAGCACTGTTGTATTTACCGCAAGCCCCGCAATGAACGGCGATAATAACGCAGATATGGTCGCATCCTGGACAGTGAACAACATTAAGCAGGATACTGTGGCGAATGTGTTCACCATCGATAAGCTCACCGAAAAGACTCATGTTGTGCTGACATTTGAAAAATACGAGGGCTTCTCGCTTCCCGAGAGCGGCGAGGGATACACCGTAAGTGAGATCGTGCGTACTCCTGCCGACACCTCTCCCGCAGGCGAAATACGCAAGGGCGGTGATATCAGCTTCAAGGTGTCTCCCGCCAAGGACTGCACCATGACAAAGCTCATCGTAAACGGCGTTGACTGCCTTAGCGAAGAGAGCAACGGCATTTCCGCGGTCAAGAACTCCGACGGAAGCTACACTGTGACCATTGAAGATATCTCCGAGGCTATTGAGCTTGTTGCCGAGTCCCTGCAGTTCCGCGTGGTCGTAGACGACCTCACCGAGGTTCCCGCAGAGCTTGATGACAAGTATGCGACACTCAAGGCGCTCAAGGCAGACCTTGAGGACGCAGTCACCGATGAGAGCAAGAACTTCAAGGATGTGGCATACTTCGACATCACTCTGCAGTACACCACCGACGGCGGTACGACATGGAAGAATGCCGACAAGGATCATTTCCCCGCAGAAGGCTTTGAAGTCGCTATTGATTATGACGATATCGATTCGGATGCGGACAGAACTTACACCTATACCGTCATCCATATGTTCACAAGCAATATGGACGGCAACCGTGTGGGCGACACCGAGGTTGTTGACCATACCGAGAAAACGAGCGGTATCGAGTTTACCGTAACAAGTCTCTCGCCTTTCGCAGTGGGCTACTATAAGAAGTCCACCACCGGCAGTGGTACGGGCTCCGGTTCCGGAAGCGGTTCGGGCGGCGGATCTTCGAGTGTGACCTACCTTATCAAGGCTTCCGCCTCCGAAGGCGGTGAGATCGACCCCGAGGGCAGAGTAAGAGTTGACAGAGGCGACAGCATCACCTTTACCATCAGTGCTGATGAGGGGTATGTTATCAAGGATGTCATAGTTGACGGCGATAGCGTGGGCGCTCTTGACGAATATACCTTCAGAAGAGTGACTGCAGCGCACACTATCGAGGCGGTATTCGAGAAGGCAAAGGTCGATGTTCCCGTAGTCGATAAGCCCGATACGGTGATCTCCGACTGTACCGAGGCTACCTGCCCCATGAAGCCATTCACCGACCTTAAGTACGATGAATGGTATCACGATGCGGTACATTATGCTATCGAAAACGATCTTATGAACGGTATTTCTCAGAATACGTTCGATCCGAGCGGCACCGTTACACGCTCCATGATAGTCACCATCCTCTGGAGACTGGAGGGTAAGCCCTTCGTCAATTACATGATGACCTTCACGGATGTTGAATCGGGCACATGGTACACCGAGGCGGTCCGCTGGGCGGCATCCACGGGTATCGTTGAAGGCTACAACGCAGAGACCTTCGGTCCCGACGATGCCATCACCCGCGAGCAGCTTGCGACGATGCTCTACCGTTACGAGCAGCACAAGGGCGGCGGCTTCACCGGAATGTGGATGTATCAGCTCAAGTTCCCGGATCTTGACAGCCTGTCTATGTGGGCAGTCGAGGCGGTAAGCTGGTGCAATATGAAGGGCGTCATCAACGGCAACGGAGCAGGCATGCTCAACCCGAAGGGTGAAGCAAGTCGTGCCGAAGCCGCACAGATGCTCCTTAACTACGCAAAGGTCGATTGATCGATCGCTCATAAAAAATATTCCTGCCTCACTTTCGTGAGGCAGGAATATTTTTGTGTGTATTGGGATTCAGAGGACAGCGGATTTACGCTCGGCTATATTCATATTGCCCTCGGTGAGATTATGAAGTGCCTGCCTGCTTCTGTTAAAACCGCGCCGCCGTTATCCTTACATATGCTATGATAAAGTACCGTTATGGGGGCGATGTGGAATATTAAACAGCGGCAGCTTGGGGGTGACGTATCGTCAGCCCGATATCTGCGAGCACACCATCGCGGGCATAGCCGACATGGCGTAACGCGCCGCAAATTCCGCGTCACTGCTCCACCTGATGAGCATATCCTCGGAAAGCACCAGCGGCATTCGGTGATGCACGTGGGCGACGGATGTGTTGGCGGCGGTGGTGAGTATCACGAAGCGTACACCGTCCTCGTATCGGCACCACAGCCCGCCGAGGTACAGAATGTCACGCCCGGCGCTTCGAATGTGATATTTCGTCTTATCGTCTGTGTGTGCCCACTCGAAGTAGCCGGTGGTCGGAACGATGCAACGACGTCGGCGGAAGCTCTCGGCAAAGGTAGGCTTAAAGACAGCGCTTTCCGCACGGGCATTGATGATGAGCTGCTTCCCCTTGAAGCCGGGAAAGCCCCACGTCGCTGCGAACGGGCGCAGTTCACCACCCACGCTTGTGAGAAGCGGCACGGTGTTGGTCGGGAATATCTCCCCCGCGGCAAACTCGGTCTCGGGATACGCCGATCTTGCCGCCGTGTATATGGTTTTGAGCTCGTCGCAGTCATCCACATAGCCCGTGTATCGTCCGCACATCTTGTTGTGCCCCCTACTTTAAAAACTTTGAATTGTGTCCCTGCATACGCAGGTGATGACCGTCGCGTATGAGGCAGTCAACCTTCAGCGCGACGAGATTGATGTCCGTTTCGGTTGCCAAGGCTATCTGCTCGGTGTCAAGCCCTTGCTCAATGTATTCGAGAACCGTTTCGTCATCAAGAAGCAGCGCCGCCGCGAACACATTGGCTTCATACTCCTGACGCGTTGACATATCGTATAACATAAACTCCTTAAGTGTCCTATCCGTGGCATATTCGCGGTGGAGGCGGTCATGCCCCAACTCGTGTGCGCAGACGATACGGTTCATCTTCGGGGAGTTTTTGTTATTTAAGATGATGAAACGGTTGCGCTTGATGACTCTGTACATGCCCTTTAGCCTGCTCAGCGTGTCGGTGTACAACACCTCAATGCCGAGCCTTGCGGCGATACGAAACGGGTCGCGTGTGTCGTACTTTTTCAGTAACTCACGGACATTTTTCGTTATCGTTTCGTTAGTGAACATAATTATTCACCGTCACCTCTGTTTTTGCGGTATTTTTTCGGCGTGTACTTGGCGTTCTTCTGCTTGGCTATCCAGTACGCTTCATTTAACGCCGCCATTATGCCGTCCTTTTCGTCCTCGTCGATGTCGCCGCCCGCGAAAAGTCCGATTACCTCGTTCACCAGCGAGTCAACATCCCGCGCCGCCGCCGCGCCGCCCTTTTGTGCGGCTTCGACGATGTACTGATCTGTTTCGGTGAGAAGCGCCTCCGATGTGGTGCCGAGAACCTGCGCCGCGCGCATGACCGAATCAAGACTGCGGGGAAGTCTGCCGCCGCTCTCCCAATTCTGCACGGTGCGGTAATGTATGCCCGCGCGCTCGGCAAGCTCATGCTGACTGAGTCCTGCCGCGGCGCGTGCTGCCTTTAGTTTATCCGAAAATGACATAGTCGATACCCCATTTCATAAAATTGGCACAATAAATTGTGCGAATATGTATTGACAAACACAAAACAATGTGCTATAATATACACACCGGATTGTGACACAATATGCTGTGTATATATTGTACCACACAACACATCGTTTGTCAAGAGGGTAGGAAAAAAATTATGCGTACCATACTCCACAGCGACCTCAACAACTTTTATGCATCGGTAGAATGCATGATGAACCCCGAATTAAAAAAATACCCCGTCGCGGTGTGCGGCAGGGTGGAGGAGCGCCACGGGATAGTGCTTGCGAAAAACTACGCTGCGAAGGCGTTTGGCGTTAAAACGGGCGAGACGATATTTCAGGCAAAATGTAAATGTCCCGACCTTGTCACCGTAGATCCGCATTACAATGAGTATATGAAATATTCCCGTCTTGTACGGGCGATCTACTGTGACTACAGTGATCAGGTCGAAGCCTATGGCATGGATGAGAATTGGCTTGATGTCACGGGCTCTCGCATGGTGTTCGGCGACGGGGAGAAGATCGCCAACGAGATACGCGAGCGCGTCAAGTTTGAGCTTGGGCTGACCGTATCTGTGGGCGTGTCATTCAACAAGATATTCGCAAAGCTCGGCAGTGACATGAAAAAGCCCGATGCGGTAACGGTCATCTCCCGCGATAATTTCAAGGAAAAGGTGTGGGGACTTCCCGCCGATGATATGCTCGGCGTGGGACGGTCGGCGATACGTGAGCTGCACCGATACGGTGTCAACACCATCGGAGACCTTGCGCACTGTCCCGACGAGATGCTGTCATACAAATTCGGTATAAACGGGCTTCGCATGAAGCAGTTCGCCAACGGTGAGGACAACTCGGCAGTGGTACATCGTGACTTTGAGTTTCCGATAAAGTCCATCGGCCGCGGTACAACGTTTACGTCCGATCTCACCTGTAATTCCGAGGTGTGGTGTATGATACTGACGCTTGCAGACGAGGTGGCATCAAGGCTCCGAGCGGCGAAAAAGAAGGCGCACGGTGTGTCGCTGACTGTCAAATGCAACGACCTTGCATGGAAGGAATGGCAGTGCGGCACGGAGCACCCGACACAGAACGCATATGAGCTTGCATGTCGTGCGTTTGAGCTGTTCACGAAAAACTATCCGTGGGTAAAGCCCATACGTGCGATGACCGTGCGAGCCATACGGCTTGACGATGAGGACATCTGCGAGCAGCTGACGATATTTCGCGACGCGGGACGTATCGCAAAGGTGGAAGCGAAGGACCGCGCCGTGGATGAGATACGCCGCAGATTCGGCAGAAGTGCCATAACCTCGGCGTCAACGATGAAGCTTGAAAAATTCCCCGGCGGCGCGGAGTTTGAACTTACCATGCCTACGGGGCTGTTAACACTTGCGTGAAAGGAGAACAAAAATGGCACAAAAGGTATATGTAAAGGTAAACGCGGACTTTTCGCCCGAGGGTGAGGTGCGTCCGCGCTCGATCATATGGAGAGATGGGAGCGTTTTTGAGATTACCGCAGTCATGATGCAGATCCGCGCCGCTTCCACAAAGGTAGGCGGCTGCGGTTTACGCTATACCGTGCGGGTAGAAGGGCAGGAGCGGTATTTGTTCCGCGACGAGGACAGATGGTTCGTTGAGGGAAAATGAAAACAGCACGCTTTATATTGCGATCGCTCTTTTTTCGGTATCTTCGAATAGCTTTCATCCATAACGGCAAAGAAATCATACGAATTCCTCAGCTGCGTTTCGCATGCGGTCGCGGAACTGACGCGGTGTTAAATTGTAGGCAAGCTTGAATTTCTTTATGTAGTGACTGGTGTCGGAGAAGCCTATCGACATTGCGATATCGGTGACGCTCATCTCGGTGGTGAGCAAAAGGCGCTCGGACTCATGCAGACGCATTGAGTCGAGATACGCCGAAAACGCCATTCCGTACGCCTTCTTGAAGCCCGCGCAGAAATAGTTGTACGACAGATTGCAGGCTTTCGCGGCATCGGCGGTGGTGAAGCTGTGCAGGCTTTTCTTCGCCTCGTCTATCGCCGCCTCGAACTGCGTTATAAGCGTGGCAGGGCGATCGCTGTCCGTTTCCTCTGAAGAACAGCGGTCGAGCAGGATTGCGAATATGCTCATCAGCTTGGCATGGATCTTGATTTGATGGGCGAAGGTGTGCGACTGAAGAAGGTTAATAAGCTCAACTATCAGCTTATCGAGTCCGTACTCGTGAAGCTCTTCTGCACCGATGAAAGGATTGTGACGCAGGTGCCTCTGCCATATTGCCAGGTAGTACCGCATTGTTGATAACGGCATGTCGTGTATGTACAACTGCTCGGGCATAAGCATGATGGAATACAGCGTTGATCCCGTCGCCTTGGACGCTACGTTGTGTGCGCACATGGGCGGCACGATGACCATATCTCCGCGCTGCATCATATAATGTGTTGAGTGTATATGAACGTTGGCGACGCCGTCGGCGATGTACAGCATCTCGATGTGCCGGTGAGTCTGCGTGCCCGACTCGTCGGAGGGAGCGATATAGATAAGATCGGCATCCGTGTAGTCGGAATTTAAGTAGCGCGGATGGCGCAGACGTTCGAAAAAATCCTGCTTTGGGAGGTCGAACTGACGGATGTTGATGGGCTTGCTCCTGACGTACCTGCCACAGGATACGGACACATCCGGGTCTAAGATAATGTAATTTCCCCAATAATTTTCAAGAAGCAGTCGAATTTTGTCGGGCTTTCCGCTGATGTTCGTCTTGTAGGTGACCACCATGTAGGAGCTGTCGTCACCGAGTACGGAGGCTGTTTTCATTCTTATGGAAAATTTAACGCGGCTGCCGTAGTCTGCCCATTTTCCCGAGGATTCCGAGCGCTTTAGGGACAGTGCCCGCTCGGCGGCGTCGAACTCGTATTTTCCGAACAGACCGTCGGCGTTGTCGGTGTCAAGGCGCAGAGTACGCTCCGCCGCCTTGCGGGAGGACAGGTCAATAACGGTGCCGTCGCGGGCATTCTCCGCGTCCTCCATGTTTTTGTAAAATTCGATGCGTTTTATGAAAAAGCAGTGCCCCGGGTCAAGAAGCAGAGTGGGGCAGGGGTGATATTTGTTGAGTGTGCACTGTACGGCATCGTAAACAGGCTGATTATCGTAGCTGTTATGCATAAAATCTACCTCATTATTTTCGGCTAATCGGTGAAATTTCCTATTTTTACGTAGCTATATACTATCACAAACAGATAAAATATGATACAATAAAATTGTAAACATTTTGCTGTATTCGTAAAAATAAAAGGGAGGATCACCATGAATTTCGAGTGCATTACCAAAAACGGCGTCAAATCGACTGCGCTTGGCATGTACGGTCAAATGTCCGAGCCGTTTGTCCCGTTATGCGTACGCGGACCGAATTTTCACGAGCTTAATGACGGTACCATTGTTTACTCCTTTGGAATGAAGTACACATCCCGGGCGGACGAGGCTCCCGGATGCGGCGCTCTGCACAATCGGTGACGGAATGCTCCTCTGTGCATGGGAATCGGGGCCCGAGATAGGCAAATACCGCGATATAAAGTATACGCGCTTTGAGATTTGTGAACTTGTAACGCTTTTAAATTAAGAAAGGGGAACTATTATGAAGAAAAGATATCGTTTTACTGCATTGCTTCTTGTGCTGCTTACCGTTATGACACTCGCTGTGGGCTGCAATGATACTCCCGCGGACACCGACACCGAGCCTGTGACCACGGGTACACAGGCGGCTTCCGAAACTGAGCTTTCCGATGGTTTGCCCGATCTCAACTATGGCGGCGATGAGGTCAATATTCTTAACATGGAGTACATCATCAGCGGTCCTCATACCTTAAACGATGGGGAAAATGCGGTACAGGCTCAGGCTGATGTGGTGCAGGAAGCCAATTATTACCGCCGCCGCGCAGTTGAGGAGCGCCTCGGTGTGACCATCAACTTTATTGAGGAAACAAAGTTCGCGAACATTCCCGGGCTGGTACGTCAGTCGGTCAATGCGGGCTCCAACGATTATGATATGGTGTTCACCGTGGCGAGCCAGCAGGTGGTTCTCATGCAGGAGGGACTGTACACGCCGATCTCCGATCTTACCTACGTAAATCTCGACAATCCCTGGTGGAACAAGGAATACATCGAATCGGTATCGGTAAACTCCGATAACCCGTACATTTTGTTCGGCGATATCACTTTCAACACCGTTCAGCGCACCTGCGCCGTGTATTTCAATAAGCGCATTTTGGAGGAGCGCCACGGTATGAGTGACGACGACCTCTATCAGATCGTCCTCGACGGTGATTGGACTATCGAAAAGATGTATGAGCTGGCGTCCACGGTCTACGAGGACAACGGCAACAGTGTAAACGACGCCGAGGATATCCACGGTATGATCAGCTTCTCAGGCGAAACCTACAACTGGATGGCATACAGCGCGGGTCTTGAATTTACCTCCCGCGATGAGGACGGCTATCCCGTGCTCAATTTAAACAACGAGCGCACGGTGGAGCTTGCCGACAAGCTGCTTGAGCTTCTCACCGGTGAGCATGTGTTCAAAACAAGCGTCAACAACGATCAAGTAACTCACTTCACCGATGGTAAGGCGCTGTTCCTCGCGAACCGTCTCTACATCTGCGACTGGAGCGCGCTCCGTGAGATGACCGACGACTACGGTATTATTCCCATGCCGAAGTATGACGAGAGCATCGACGGCTACCACTCTGTGGTTGAGAGTCTGGTACAGTGGGGAGCGGTGCCCGTAACTGTCGCCGACTATGACATGATCTCCGCCGTCGCCGAGTCTATGGCGTATGAAGGCTATATGACCGTTACACCCGCATACTATGAGACCGCGCTTAAATTAAAGTTCACTCGAGGCGATGATGTTGACACCGAGGCGGCGATCATCGACCTCATCACCACCGGCGCCCGCACGGATTTTCTCTTCATGAACAGCCTTGACGGCATCGGCAAGATATTCCAGCAGATAGGCAATAGCGGTCAGAACAACTTCTCCTCGCTGTACGCGTCCTACGAGCTTGCGGCGAAGGGCAAGTTGGGCGAGCTTATCGAGAATGACCGGGACAACAGGCAGTAATGGTATCGGAAATCAGAGCAATATCCTTTTCTCCTCAGATGTTGCTTTTACTGTATCAGCCGCACCTGCGAACAGGTGCGGCTGATGTTAAATAAGTACAAACTTCGTGCCTTGTCCGGTCGGGATACAATTTATTGGCGACCAGCAACCAAATTGTGTGCGCTGTGTTCGTATAGTGCCAAAAGTCCGCATAACTGCTGGACTTTTCACGGTTTTATGTGTTGCTGCGTGTTGTGCGATAACGGCTGATTTCGGAGCGTTTTTGAGGCTCAAATTAGCAAATTATTAGCAAGGAATTAGCGAGAATGTACATATGGCAGCTATCATTATGGCATCTTGATACCTTGAAATGGTTGAAATTTTTATCTTTTACCGAATATAATTACCGCTCAAAAGCGGCTGTTGCACTAAACGTATATTGTGTATAACACCGTAAACTCGTAGGGGCGCATCACGATGCGCCCGTCCATTCGGTATGATTTTACCGTTCGGACGGGCGAAGCAGACGAAGGCTGCTGTGAATCGCCCCTACAGGTTCATATCGAGTTCTTATGCACATTATGCACTTAATGCAACAACTCCTTTTATAATCCCAAAGGAGGTACCACCATGCCAAATCTCGCCGAAACCATAACTCACATCGAGCTTTATAAACTCGTCCCATTCAAAGATCACCCATACGCCGTGCGCGAGGATGAAGCAATGACGCAGACTGTCGAAAGCGTAAATGAATACGGCGTTATCGTCCCCGCTATCGCCCGACCGTTGGATAACGGCACATTCGAGCTCATATCCGGACACCGACGAAAGCGAGCCTGTGAGCTTGCGGGACTTACAACCATGCCGGTAATCGTGCGAGAACTCGACCGAGATGCGGCAACTATACTGATGGTGGATAGCAACCTTCAGCGTGAGAATATACTCCCAAGCGAACGGGCGAAGGCGTATAAAATGAAGATGGAAGCTATAAAGAGGCAAGTTGGCACGAAGTTAAGAGCAGATATAAAAGTCGCATCTGAAACTGAGGAGAGCGCACGAACGGTACAGCGCTACATCCGCTTAACCGAACTACAACCACAGCTACAACAAATGGTTGACGAAGGCAAGATCGGTATAACGCCCGCTGTTGAGCTGGCCTTTCTAACACCCACCGAACAAACCCTGCTCCTCGATACCATCGACAGCGAACAAGCCCGAAAGCTGGAACCTGTCGCTCCCGATGGATAAGATACGCAAATACTTCCCAAAATCCTACTCCCCACAGCGAATGGAGGAAACCATAATCAAGCTGCTTGAGGGATGGATGCGCAAGCGACAGCGGGACAATCACTTGTAACATAACACGCACACGACGTCGGAGTTTACTCCGGCTTTTTTGTACCCAAATGAGAATAGGAGAACCAATATGGCAGTGTGCAGAATAGAAAGGAACAAGAACTACACCACGATGTCGAACTTCCACCTACGGGATCGGAATCTCTCAAATAAAGCTCGCGGACTTTTGTCCACCATGCTGTCCCTGCCCGATGATTGGGACTACACCACGCGCGGTCTTGCGAGTATCTGCAAGGACGGTGTTGACAGCATCACGGCGCAGTTAAAGGAGCTTGAAGTGTGCGGATACCTTGTGCGGAAACGGCGAAGAGATGAGCGCGGACGAATGTGCGATGTGGAGTACATAATCTACGAGGAGCCGCATTTACCGTCACCTGATAGGGACTTACCCGATACGGATTCACCACATACGGAAAACCCGTATATGGATAAACCGTATACGGAAAACGCCGCACAACTAAATATAGATAAACTAAATACTGACTTTACGAATATCGCTTCGCTTCCTTCCGGGAAAACAAGAACTGCGGCAGCCTGTTTTTACATAAAATAAAAGCCGGGGTACCCCAACTTTTATTTTATTACCTTTTTTCGCAAATGAAAGCCTTTATATTCAAAGAATGAGCGCTTCGCCTGCCGGTATGGTGTGTCCGTCGTAGACGGCGGGGCGCTCGGAAAAATTACCTGCGACGCGGCTGCCGTCCTCGTAGGTCACGACCTCCACACCGTTTTCGTATATCTCATAGTTTTCCATATAGACAAGCTGCTTGTCGGCGCGCGAGAGATACTCCCTTGCGCTGTCCGCAATGAAACCTGCGGTTTCGCGCATTGCTTCGTCGGTCTCCGTTGTCAGATCAATTTCACCCATCCAGTTAGCTTTACCGCCCGTGCGGAATTTCGAGTAGATGTAGAAGGTGGGTCTGCCGCCGCGCAGAAGGTAAATAAGCTTGTCGCGAGCAGTCTTGATCGGATAGTTTACCGTAGGGCTGATCGGGTTGTAGAGCAGTATTCCGTGATAAGTCAGCTCAAAGAACGGAATACAGCGCTCGCCGAAGGGTATATACTTCTTTCCGAAGCCGTCGCCGAATGAAATATACAGACCGTAATCGAGATATTTCAGCGTAAAGTCCATCGTGCCCTCCGAGGAAAATGCGCCCATCAGCTCGCGGGACTCCCGCACGATCGTCTGTACCGCTTCAATGCTATCCTTGGTGTAGCTGACGTGCTCCTTCGCGTGGCAGGAATCGGGCTCGACGATGGATATGACGTCGGTAAAGTGAACACCGTTCGTGCCGAGCTTGGCGACGTCGGGCAGGTCACGCCGATTGTTTTTCAGCTGCCTTTTGGGGCAGACATGGTACGAGTAGCCGCCGCCGAAATGACCCGTTTGATCGTACTCTCCGTCTTTCTTCACGCAGACATCGTCCCATGTAAAGGTGTTTGCGATCTCGTAAGAGTCGATCAGGTTGGTATGAAGCGAGATGCGGTAACCGAGATTCTTTACATGCTCTATAGTCTTTTTCAGCCCCTCATTGCCGCCGAGACGCGGGTCGGCGGGAAAAAGCTGCGGGAAGCGCCCGTCGTGACCGCTTCGGTTCCAGCCTACCAGCTGAAGCTCTGCGCCCTCCACGCCCTGTCGCTTCAGCTCGTCGGCAATGCTGCGAACGCGCTCAAAGGAGCAAGCGACAAACATATCGGGCTCGTTTTCGAGGTTTTGGTGAAGTACGGGCGACGGACTGGGCTTCCAGCCCAAGCGGATGCGGATGAGCGGATACTTCCTTGCATATTCGACTGCGGGCTCTTCGCATTTTTCACGCAGCGTGCGGAGCTCGCCGCGTTCGAGTCGAATGCCACGCTCGGTCCTTGCGAAGTCGCCGAGCTTTGCCGAAAGAGGCAGCTCAACGATCTCGATGCGTATATCGTCGTAGACGGGATCCTTCTTTACATCCTCAAAGTCGAAGCAGACGCAGACCGAGTAGCAGCCGTCTTTTACGGATATCTCGAATGCGTACTTGTAGTTGCGCTCGATGCGAATAAGCGCGCAGTAATTTTCCAGCTTCAAAGCGTACATCGACATGATAGGTCTGTCGTGAAGATAGGTTTCGTCGGCACGCTTTGTGAACATGATCTGCATATCGCCCATCATACCGATATTTCTGGGAATGAGGTAATAGCCGTCTTGCCCTGCCTTGGTCTCGGAGAGGTCCCTTAGCGCTCGCAGCTGCTTAGCGCCCTCAAAAAGCTCTTTTTTAAGGGTTAAAAACAGGCTCCCGCCTTGCCTGTTGACCTCGAATACGTACTCCTTGCCGGTTTCATCGTATGCTTTGTAGATGCGCTCCATGTTTATGACCATTCCTTTCTAACGATTATGAAGCTTTGTGCGCGGTTTTACCTAAAAATTTTTGCCGCGTATTTTTCCAAGCGTCTTGATTATATCATAAGGCTGTGATATAATATAGTCATATTGCAAATATAAAAGTTCAAAAAATAAAGATTTGCAAAAACAATTTGCCGCAGGTCGCCATAAATACTTATAGAAGGGCGGTTATAAAATGAATATATCCGAATGCAATCCGTTTATACGAGCTGCGTTGATACAGCCTGCCGTATTCGAAGGCGAATCGCCGCGCATTGCGTTTGATCACCGTATTTTTCTCATTCTCGGAGGTAAGGGCGTTATTTACATCGCGGGTCGCGAATATCCTCTGCGGGAAAACGACCTTATCTGCTTCCCGCCCGAGACGGAATATTATTTTCGAGGAAAAATGAAGGTGGCGGTGTTGAATTTCGATCTTACGCGCGCGTTCCAAGATCAAAGAACGCCGATTACTCCCGTGCCGCGTGAGGTTTACGATCCCGTACAGCGATTCGATCCGACGGTGGCGGACGGTTTTGATCAGCCCACGCTGCTTTCCGCCGACGACGAAGAACGGGAGATCATAATGCGGATCGTTGCCGCACTTGCTTTGAAGGCTCCGTATAGCGACGCGCGTTCGTCAGCCGAGTTAAAACGGCTGCTTGTGGATATTTTGGAGAAGCGGGACTCAATGCGGGATCTCAACACCCGTCTTGCGGAGAAGATACTTTTGTATATTCGCAGCAACGCCGCCGAGATAAAAAGCAACAAGGAGCTCGGCAAGGCATTCGGATATCACCCGATCTACATAGCGGCGGTGGTAAAGCAAAAAACGGGCAAGACTCTGCACCGCACCATTTTGGAGGAGCGGATACATCTCGCCTGCCGTTTTTTGCGTTCGACCGACAGCAGTATCGAGCAGATAGCCTTCGATACGGGCTTTTCCTCCCGCAACCATTTCTGCACCGTTTTTCGAGGGATCATGGGAGTCACACCGCTTGCCTACCGTACACAAGTGCCTCATCAAACTTACCGGCTTTAATCTTTTCAAGACAGGCTCCATGGCGCGGTCCATATTCTCGGCGCATTAAAAAAGCACGAGCTGCCGTTTTGCGGCAGCTCGTGATGATGTTGTGATTTTGGCTAAAATAACATCAGATGTTATTTTAGCTGAAGTCGTTATAGCTCGTATTTCTGAACTCTGTGTTGTGCGGTATCGTAGACTTCTTCATCGGCTCTTGCGCCGATAACTACTACAAGCATTTCGGTTTCTGTACGAACCAGCTTGTATACCACACGGATTCCTGCACTCTTAAGCTTAATTTTCAAAAGCCCCGTGAGATTATTTCCGCCTTTGTTGCCGAGCGGCTTACCGTAGCCGCCCTCCGCGGCAGGTAATGGATTTTCGAGCACTTTCTTGATAGCTTTTGCCACCATCGTTTGTTGATTCCCCGCTAAACCCTTAAAGTCCTTTTCCGCTTCGGGAAGGAACTGCAGCTTCCATTTCATTCTATTTCAATCTCGCCGCAGTTCTCAATATCCTCATCGGTAATACCGAGCTCTTTGAAAAGCTCTTCGCCGGAAACTAAGGTCTTGGGATCGTAATGAGCCAAACGCTCGGTAGCGATCGCTAAAAGGCGTGCATCATTGACTTCATCCATAAGGCGAACATATTCTTCCGGGGACATGAGAACACATTCGGCGGCGTTATTCTTCATAACCACCTTGGCACCGCTTTGCTTTACCTCTTCGAAGATCTTACCTGCAAGACCTCTGTTAAACAGCGAGATCGACACAGTATTGCGTATTGCACTTGTTATATTAGTCATTATTAATACCATTCCTTTCCGACTTAAAACACTCTGTTTTAGTGTGGATTCACTTTATGTGAAAATAGTATATCACAGCTCGGGGTAAAAGTCAAGGTATATGCTGATATATTTACTGATATGTTACAAATATATTTGTCAGTATTAGTGTATGCGAATTTTGCAAAAAAGATAAAATGAAATATTTGAAAGGATGTGATCCCCATAGCATACGTACCCGTACCAAAAGACTTGAACGCTGTCAAGACGAAGGTGCTGTTCAACTTAACAAAGCGCCAGCTTGTGTGCTTCGGCTTGGGAGCTGCCATCGGTCTGCCGATGTTCTTCCTGTGCAAATCCGTCATGGGAACGAGCGCGGCGGCTATCATTATGATCATCATAATGCTCCCGTTTATGCTGCTTGCAATGTATGAAAAGCACGGTCAGCCGCTGGAGGTGGTGACACGCAATATCGTGCAAGTCTGCTTCATCCGCCCAAAGGTGCGACCGTATATGACGGACAATTTCTATGACATACTTGAAAGACAGGATAACCTCGACAAGGAGGTGCAAAGTATTGTCAAAGAAAAAGAAGATGTCAGCCCAGGACAGCATACCATTTGAGCGGATGTGGCAGGACGGTATATGCCGTGTAAAACCGGGCTACTTTACCAAGACGGTGATGTTCCGGGACATCAACTATCAACTGAACCAAAACGAGGACAAGACCACTATCTTCGACGGTTGGTGCGACTTCCTCAACTACTTCAAGCGCCTCGGTGTGACTGTCGCAGCGCTTAACGGTCACGACCGCCTTTCTCTTATGCACGGAATGTTTCATATGGACGAGCAGATACCCTTTCGCTTTTCCTGGGATTGGTTAGCTCCAAGCGGACTTTCGGTAAAGGACTTCATAGCACCGTCATCGTTTGAGTTCCGAAACGGCAAGACTTTTGGGGGTAGGAAAGAAGCTTGGGGCGGTATCCTTTTTACAGATACTCGCACCGGAGCTTAACGACCGTATGCTTGCGGATTTTCTTGATATGGAAAGCTCACTCATAGTCACAATGCACGTCCGCTCGGTCGATCAGACCCAGGCAATAAAGACGGTAAAACGCAAGATCACCGACCTTCAGAAAATGACTATCGAGGAGCAGAAAAAGGCGGTTCATTCGGGCTATGACATGGACATTATCCCCTCCGATCTTGCCACCTACGGAACCGAGGCAAAGAAGCTTTTACAAGACCTGCAAAGCCGCAACGAGCGTATGTTTCTTCTCACCTTCCTTGTCCTCAACACCGCTGATACCAAACAGCAACTCGATAACAACGTATTTCAGGCAAGCTCCATAGCGCAGAAGTACAACTGTCAGCTCACGAGGCTTGATTTTCGACAAGAGGAAGGCTTAATGAGCAGTCTGCCGCTTGGGTACAATCAAATAGAGATTAAGCGAGGTTTGCACGTCACCCCAAAGAGGTGGTTATCGCTGTCATTCTTGTATTTATGGTGCTGTTCATTTACGGTACGGTTTCAGCCTGCTCTGCAATGGAATCGGCAGGCGCAAAGGACATCCCCGAGGATGCCGAACGCCGTGGACTCGGTACTCCCGCTACCCGTGCGGGTATCATCGAGAAGCTCATATCTACCGGCTTTGTGGAACGTAAAAAGGGCAAAAAGAACGTACACCTTGTCCCCGCGCATACCGGCATCTCCCTTATTACCGTCCTCCCCGAACAGCTTCAGTCACCTCTGCTTACTGCCGAGTGGGAAAGCAAGCTCAAAATGGTGGAGCGCGGTGAGATGAGCGAGGATACGTTTATGTCGGAGATCGCGCTTACGGTGAACGAGCTGACGAGGACTTATTCGGTCATCAAGGGTGCGGAGGCTGTGTTTCCGTCCGGGCGCGATGTGATCGGTAAATGTCCCAGGTGCGGCGGTGACGTCACCGAGAGTAGACACGGCTATTTCTGTGAGCGAAATGAGTGCAGGTTCGGTCTTTGGAGGGATAACAAATTCCTCGCCGACAAGCGTATATCGCTTACCAAGACTATGGTTGCAGCACTTCTTCGTGACGGGCGTGTACCCGTGAAGGGTATCTTCTCCGAGAAAACTGGGCGTTCCTACGATGCGAACCTGGTGCTCACCGATGACGGTGAAAAGAGCAAATATTCTCTCGACTTCGGCAGAGACGCCCGATAACTGCCCGTAAAAGATTAAGCCTCCGTACGGGTTTCCCGTGCGGAGGCAATATTTGTTTGAAAGGAGCCACAAATGCCCGACAAAAAATCCATCAAAGAGCGGCTGAAAGAGATAACCGACAGTATCGAGAAAGGCATCGCCGAGGTGTTCACTTCGGGAAAGTACGCCGATTATCTTCGCACCATGAGCCGCTTTCACCGATATTCGGTAAACAACCGCATCCTCATATACTTCCAGGATCCAAGCGCCAGCCACGTTGCGGGATAACGCGCCTGGCAGGACAAGTTCGGTAGACACGTCGTAAAGGGTGCGAAAGGCATACAAATACTCGCGCCCACACCGTTCAAGAAAAAGGTGGAGGAAGAAAAGCTCGACCCCGATACCAAGCTTCCCATGCTCGACGAGAACGGTAAAGTTATCACCGAGGAAAAAGAGATAAAGATACCCATGTTCAAGCCCGTCACGGTATTCGACATATCGCAGACCGACGGCAAGCCGCTTCCAACCCTTGCAGAAGCGCCGGTCGGCAACGTACAGAACTACGATGTATTTTTGGAAGCTCTGCGGCGAAGTACGCCGATGCCTATCGTACGAAAAGAGACGGGAACGTGACAAACGCTCCCGTCAGTAGAACGATTTTGCATCGAAGATGTGAAATCGTGAAGCCGCAGATTTACCTGCGAAATGGGGTTCTGGGGATATGCCCCAACAAGCATTTGTAGGTTTTCGCGTCGGGCGCGAAAACCTACAAAATTCGCATCAAGGCGCCTTGATGCCCTGCTTGCAAAGATTAAAGATTCGGCATTTCGATAAAATTTTAATGTTGCAATCACAGAATAAATATGATACAATAATAATGGATTTATCATATATTCGCAGTGCTCGTGTACATATTAACTTTGTATGAGGTGATATACATGCAAGAAAAGCTTTACATTGATTACCATAACCGGACAGAGGAACGAGTGGGTACATTTTGGGTGCATTCTCACAAGCATTTGGAAATATATACTTTTATTGACTTTGATGAAGAATGCGATGGGTTATATTTTTATTTTGTTGACAATACTGTATACATACCCAAGATTGGTGATGTTCTGATTTTTCGTTCCAATGTACTCCACGGCAGCTGCAAGAAAGCCAAGGCCAAGTATTCCCGCATGCGCGAAAGAATTCCTGTAGATATACTTGATTTTCTCGAGTATACTGATCCCGAATTATTTGATTTTATTAATAGCGGTAAAGTTCTTGTGTCGCTTACAGAAGAACATAGGGCGAAATATTTGGAGATTGTTGAAGACATACTGCGGATCAAAAAAGGAGGCGGCAAGCACAAGGACACATATTTGTTTTCGTGCTTGCTAAAGCAGCTTGCCATTCTTTGTGATGCGGCTGAAACAACCCCACCTGCTTTCAGATCGCACAATGATGCTTTGCTGCTGAGTATTTTGAATACCATAAATTCTAACTATTCATCGCTTTCATCTGTTTCGGATATTGCTGCTGAATTGAACTATAGTCCGAATTATCTGTCTCAGTATTTTAAGAAACGTATGAATATGGGTTTACATGAATTCCTTATCGAAAAAAAACTGTCTGTAGCTGCGGCGAACTTATTATCTGGAATGAATGTTACAAAATGCGGCTTGGAATGCGGCTTTGAAAGCACATCACATTTCATTAGAACATTTAAGGCATTTTACGGAGTAACGCCAAAGCAGTTTACGCTCCAAAAACGTTGAAATTGTATACTTTTATATTAAAGAAGGTTGGAATCTACGAGTTTTCAGCCTTCTTTTGTGTTATAATATGAACATAGAAATATTATCGGGAGGACAGCTATGACAATTTGTGAGTACATAAAGAATACGGAATATCCTAATCCGAACGAAAAGCCGCTTGACACGCTACTTGATGGCGGCGGATTGACATCAATTTTCCGAACAGTCGCAGTTATTGGTGACAGCTTATCTTCAGGTGCCATCACTGGGTCTGATGAGAAAACAGGAAAGAAGACACGTCACGATATGTACGAATACTCGTGGGGACAGTATATAGCACGAATTGCCGGTTGTACTGTATATAATTTTTCTCGTGGTGGTATGACCGCAAAAGAATATATACGAAGCTTTGGGGAATTTTACAGCTTATTCGATATAAAAAAGGCGGCACAGGCATATATAATCGCTTTAGGCGTGAACGACATCAAAACGCAGGAGGTTGGCTGTGCCGATGATATGTGGGATGGCGGTCCTGATGATACGACTATTGCAGGATATTATAAAGCAATTATAAAGCGCTACAAAGAGATACAACCCGACGGCAAGTTTTTTCTTGTGACGATGCCGAGACGTTTCGACGATCTGCCGGAGATACGAAAAAAGCGCGAAGAACACCGTGAGCTTTTGTGGGCGCTTTCACGCATTTATACAAACACTTATGTTATTGATCTGCATGAATATGTACCCGAAGAGGATGCGGATTACCGTCGCGCGTTTTACCTTTCCGGGCATATGAATCCAATGGGGTATTTGCTCACAGCACGTATGATAATGTCATATATTGATTACATTATCCGACACAACCTTGAAGATTTTATTCAAGTTCCGTTTATAGGTACAGGCTCACGTAATTATTATGCAAAATGGGGGAATGCCGAAAATGAATGAAAATACGAGTGTTAGCCAAATTCCATCTGTAGTGGAACTTAATATGGAAATGGAGCCGCTGGTGGTGCAGGCATCAACGTCTCGTACGCGATTTTTCGCCGATCCTTACAAGCCACTGACATTTGTACATTTTGCGGACATACACGCAAAGCCCGAGCTCTGGTCACGTGTGGTTTCATATATCGACCATTACAGCAACTATATCAGTTTCGGTATTCATGCAGGCGACTACTGCGGTAAATCTCAGGAGCAGTTCGTTGATATGTATAGCGAGTGTCCCACCTGCAGCCGTCCGTTACTCAATTGTGTTGGCAATCACGACACAGACATCCGCCGCAAGGTTCATGAAATGTCACCTGAAAAGGTACGGGCAATGTTATTCCCTCGCACAGAGGACTGGGGAGTGAATTTCATGGATGCCGAAGGCTCCATGAGCTATTATAAGGATTTCCCCGAATCGAATATACGGTTTATTGTGCTTGACTGCTACTATAATGCCGAGATGCAGAATAGGTGGCTTAAAAAGCTTCTCGACGAATCGATTGAAAAGGGATATCACGTTATTACTGTGTCTCATGAAGCGTGCGGAGTTGTAAAAAAATTAGCCGATGTTTCGTTTCAATCCATTGAGGATTTCGACCCGATCAATGATGTGGCATTCGGAAGAAAGACAAGAAACGAAGACATTGGCGAGATAATTGCAGATTATAAGGATGCCGGAGGAATACATATAGCTCATTTGTGCGGTCACTATCATTCAGATCTTTTTGGTTATACTGCAAGAGGCGTCTTGAATGTTGGCGTTGCGTGCGCTACGGACTTTGACGGGTGGTGTGACGGTAAACGAATACGGGGAACGCGAACCTACGACTGCTTTAATGTGGTGGCGGTGGACACAGTTTTGCACCATTTGAAGCTTATACGCATCGGCAATAATGTGGATCACTTTATGCGTACAAAGCGAGCAATGTGCTACGATTATGTCTGCGATAAGGTTATATCGGATATGTGATCGTGCATTTCGATATTCACAGTTAAAATATAAGCATTATTGAAAGAAGGTAAATGACATGGAAAAACTATACAACAATATTATGCTTCCCGATGATTTCGCATGTGAAATGTCCTCGCCGCAGAACGTGCCATATCTTAAAACACCGCCCGAGGTGATCAACATTACTGTCGGACGTCAGCTTTTTGTCGATGATTTCCTTGTTGAAGAAACCGATCTTGTTCCCGAATATCACAAGGCGGTGAAATATGCGGGAAACCCTGTATTAAAGGCTGAAACCGAGTGGGAGATTGCACAGTCGCCGGTTGCCTGTCCCAAGAGTGGCGGCGTGTGGTACGATGAAGAAGAGCATATATTCAAAATGTGGTACGAAGCCGGATGGCTTCGCAATATGTGCTATGCCACATCGAAGGACGGTATTCATTGGGAACGTCCGAATGTTGGCGAGAAGCCGGGCACAAATTTGATACTAACCTACGACGGGTATGAGCCTTCTAAGTTTTTCGTGGACGAAACCTATTTGCGTCCTGACTCAACTACGGTTTTTATTGACTACGAGTGTGATAGGAGCGAGCGGTATAAGCTGTTTCTGCGAAATCCCGGAGGCAAGAGACCGGGTTACGCTGCGGTGAGCTCCGATGGAATACATTTCAGAGACTTCAGACCTACGGGTAGTGTCTACGATAGAACCACAATATTTTACAATCCTTTCAGAAAAAAGTGGGTCTACAGCATTAGAGAGGGTGTACCGACCGATGAAACGGGTAAAAATCTGGTGCGGGTTCGCGATTACCGTGAATGCGACAACTATCTTGACGGGGCTTCATGGACCGGGGCGGATGTACACCGCTGGCTCACAACAGACGAACTTGACAAACCTAATCCCTATGTAGGAATCACTCCCGAACTGTATAACGTAGACTGCGTGGGATATGAGAGTATTATGCTCGGCATGTTCCAAATATTCTACGGACCACAGAATAAAGCGTGTGAGGAAACCGGTGCCCCAAAGATTACTGAGCTCATACCAATGTACAGCCGCGACGGCTTTAACTTCTCACGTCCTTCTCGTGATAGTATCATCAATGCTTCAATGTATAAGGGCTCATGGGACAGAGGCTATGTTCAGTCGGTTGGCGGTGTGACGATAATAAATGGAGATGAGCTACTAATATATTACGTAGGCTTTGGCGGTGACGAAAATTTCACTCACCAATCCTGGATCACTAATGGAATGTATAAAAACGGTGCAACAGGTCTTGCGAAGCTTCGACGTGACGGTTTTGTTTCCATGAACGGTCATGGCACACTGCTTACAAGAAAAATGACCATGAGCGGTAAAAAGGAGCTTTATGTTAATGCGGTAGGAAAGGTTAGGGCAGAGATCATCGATAATAACGGTAAAACCGTGGCTGTTTCTCATGCTTTTGACGGCGACAGCACCAAGGCAAGGCTGGGCTTTGATGATTTTGTTGTTTCTTCGCTTAACGGTCAGGTGTTCAGACTCAAGTTCTGCGTTGAAGGTAAGCTATACGCTTTTGGTTTCGCTGACGAAAACGGTGAGTTCGGCGGCGCGAGAGCCGCAGGTGTTGTGAAATAATCAAAATTATTATTTTATTATAAAAAAATTATTTTATTATAAGGAGAATACCGAAATGAAAAAACGATTTGTATCCGCAGCACTTTTAACAGTAATTCTTACGTCATTTGCTTCCTGTGCAGGCGATGGCACAAATGTTGACACAAATGTTGACACAGGCCTATCCGAAGACACAGTGAAAACCGTGGAAAATTATCCGGCAGGGGTAGAACCGCAGAATTATGACTTGACATTTAATATTCTTTATCCCAATTGGGGACTGTATCCCAATTACTTCTTTGCTGATGACGAAAACGCATCAGATGCCATGAGTAAAGCGCTGTATGATCGGGAAATATTGGTAGAAGAGCATCTCGGAGTAAGCATCACAAACACACAGGTTGCTAACCACAAGGAGGTTCAGCCGGCAGTTCAGCAGATGGTAATGTCCGGTGAGGATACTTATCAGCTCGCATTGACTCATTGTATACGCGGCGTATCTCCGATGTTGACAGACGGTATGCTGCTTGATCTTGAAAACTTGGATATGCAGTTGGACGAAGCTTGGTGGAATACTGATGCCCTTGATGCGCTTCGCCTGAACGGAAAGTTGTATTATGCAATATCTGATTATATGCTGCCCGATCCGAACTGCATACTTTTTAACAAAAGCTTGATAGAGGTTTACGATCTGGAAGACCCCTATGAGCTTGTAAGAAGCGGGGAATGGACGCTTGACAAGATGACTGAGATGGCAGAGGTGGCAACTACCGAAAACGGAGATTCTGTTTGGGATCATAATGACACGTATGGTGTGACATCAGGTGATGGATGGTTTTTCTCAAGCTTTATCTATTCCAGCGGTCTCGGATTGAGTGAGATCGATGATGAGGGCAGTATCGAGCTTATCTTCAAGGTAGATGACCGTTCGACAGAGCTCATGGAAAAGCTTGATAAGCTGTTTAACAGCGGTAATTCCTACATATATGGCGACGATGTGGAGCCCGGCTCTGTAGACATATCAAGCGGCAGGTGTCTTTTCAACGTCAATACCGTAAACCAACTGCATACTCTGCGTGATTCCAACGTAGATTTCGGAATACTCCCGTATCCTAAGCTTAACAAGGAGCAGACCGGCTATTTCAATAACGATTGGTCAGGACTTATGTGTGTGCCATCGACAGTAAAAAATACAGAAATGATTTCCGATGTTATTGAGCTCCTTTCCTACTACAGCGATGAAACGGTAATTCCCGCATATTTTGATTTGGCACTGGGAAATAAAATGACCCGTGACGACGATTCGAAAGAAATGCTTAACATCATCTTTGACAATATCGTATTCGATGTGGGACTTAATTATCTTGGCTTTGGCGAAAATATGAAAGCATATTTTTATGCTCCCTACTTTAGCGTTATACAAACCGGTCAGAACACCTTTGCATCCTACTATGCATCCTATGAGCAGGCAGCACTTGCTGAAATTGCAGAGTTCAATCAAGCAGTAAAAGAATTGAAGTGAGTCCTGCCGTATGAGTTATACATTTTATCCTATGCATACCCACGTTCACGCCTGCCATGACTGCGGAGGTTCAATGGAAGGTTATTTTGTCAATGCGGCATCACTCGGAATGAATTATATACGTTTTACGGATCACGACAACCGTATCGGTTACAAGCAATACCCTTTTACATCATTTGACTTTTCCAAAGGTCAAATGATGTATGAGGACTATCCGGGTAAAACTTGCGGTTTTGATGTTGTCGGCGAGCCGCAAACAGACTTTTGCGGTGATCGGATGATACTTTCTGCGTCTGATGAAGGTGGGGTGAAATTGACTTCAAGCGGAAAACGGCATACCGTTTCACTTCTTGCCGATGTGACGCTTATTCTCGGTGTTCATCGCACTAACGGCAGCGGAAGAGTGGTTATAGATATAAAACTATCTCAACATCCGTGTATATGTGACGATGGAACTGTAAAGCACCAAGCTGCTCACATGAAGTATGTTCTTGGTAAGGCGCGTGACGGTGAGCTATCACTTACGCCGACAGCTGACGGTATCTACAATTTGAATATTTCAAAAGATGTGCATCTTTTTGATGTTGGAGGGCTTGACAATGCGTTTGATACAATCAGCATCATCGCAAAAGACGGTGCATCCTGTGAGCTGTTCCATCTTTCGATCGAACGTAAGTGCCCAGCACAAGAGGTTCTGAATAGACAGCGGAAGCTTGCAAACGAGATTGGATCACGCTACGGAATCAAACCCTTTGTCACAACCGAAATCAGTGCGGCGGGACATCACAAGTGTTGCTATGGTGAGCAAGTACCTGTTATAGACTATGCAGCTCACGATTATTTGGTATCTCAGGAAGATGCCATAGCCCATGTAAAGTCACATGGCGGTATCTTTTCTTACAATCATCCCTTTGACAGCTATAAGCGGATTGACTTAGCAGAGGAAGAAAAGCCGATTATTGTTATGAACGAAGCCGAAGCACTGTGCCGTGAAAAGGTTTTCGGAGCATCGCTTATCGAGGTCGGGTTCCCGGCGGGACGTCACGGCTTTGCGTTCAGAGATTACATGAAGCTGTGGGATACGCTCAGCCTTGCGGGAATATTTATCACAGGGCACGGCGACAATGACAGCCACACAAATGATACAGGGTGGTTTGGCGGTAATAACTTTGCGGCATACATTGCTGCTCCGAGCGAACTTTCCTTTCCTATCGACGATTCGTTCTTTATCGAATCAATGAAGGCGGGGCGCGTTTACAGTGCAAATCCTGTGTATGTAAAAGGGAATGTAAGCTTTGAGTGCGAAGGGGTGCCAATGGGTGCCATATTACGAGTGTCAGAAGGCGATGGAATGCCACGCAAGATGCGATTTTGCGCCGATCTTACAGAGCCCGGATGGCGGTTATCGGTAATTTGCAATGGGGAACCGACATATAGCTTGCCTTTGGAAGATACATCGGTTGACTTTGAATTTGAAGTGCTTCCTGTACAACCGCTGTGTTTTGCACGTGTGGAATTGTATAATTCCGATGGAAGATGCATTCTTATGACAAATCCGATTTACATTGTGCGCGGTAATACATTTGCAGATGCACTGCCGCCGGAAAGGCTATATGAAATATAGACAACAAGATAGGTTATGATTGAATTATGAAACGATATATTACAAGACACGGTCAGCTGATCGAACGTGCAATGCTTCCTGCGAATGTTGCGCCAAGATTTCCTCCCGGAGAAAAACCATTGTCCCCGCTTGGACGAGAGCAGGCGAAGCTGCTCGGCGAGAAGCTTTTATCACTGGGATTTCACGGACGAATTATCAGCTCGCCGTACTATCGCACACTTGAAACTGCGGAAATCATCGCGGATATTACCGGTTCTGTTATAGTTCCGTTTGCTCCTGTACGAGAACGGATGCGCGAGGATGAAGTTACGGTGGTATCCGAGTTTCGGGGCTTCGACATAAGGGGAATCAGAAAATTATTTCGCCACATTGACATGGATGTACAGCTTGAGGACGAATGGTGGAGGGCAGTAGACGGAAGTGCGAGAGAGGAAACTCAAGCAGAGGTGATCCAACGTGTGAGGGACGGATATAAGTACATAGACGAAAAGTACAAGGATGAGGAGCTTCTGATAGTTGCACACGCAGCATCATCCTGTGCGCTTTTTGAGCATTTGGGGCTTCCGTCCAAGGCGCGTGAACGCACTTGCGATAAGCGGCTGCTGCTTCGAACGATGCTGTTTAATTGCTCGCTTTCTGTGATAGATTCCAATGATGACGAATTTGTGCCTGTATATTGCGATTCGGCGCATATTCCTTACGAAAAGACCACTTCAAATTTTTTGATGCGTGAAGCTTGGGATAATGATTTTTTTGATTCGGAATACAATGGGAATATCATTATTCCCGAGGGCTTTGGTGATATCACGGGCAAGAAAATCCTTCATATCGGTGATACGTTATCTAAACACTATCCGTTTTACAGGAAGCTTATCGGTATAGTAAAGCCCGATATTATTCTCCATACAGGCGATATGGCAGATGAAGTAAAAGCGGGGCGCATTCCCGGTACTGCATACGAATACCGCTCAAAGGTCAAAGCCTTGCTTGACATTATGAAGGCATCCGGCGCTCGTTTGATCATAATTCCAGGCAACAACGACCTTCCTGATGTGATACGCGAGCTTTGTCCTACGGCGGAACTCCATGTGAGCGATACGGTCATAGATTTCGACGGCATAAAATGCCGCGTCGGGCATTCACCCGTGAATATGCATCACGACAAGACATGGAGCTTCTACGGACATACTCTGCGCGACGACGATTGGTCTGCCGAGGACAATGTGCAGGGGGGGAACTGTCGCTTCAACTGTATTAAGGGGCCTTATGTATGCGCAACAGGTAACGGTAAGTTTTACCGCTTCACCACCCCTGAGCATTTCTGATAATATTCCTATCCATTAAGCATATTACGTTTTTCGGAAATAACTTGAAAGCAATTATAAAAATTACAAATTATGAAAGGAAATCAAGCAAATGAAAAAAACTATTGTATCTTTACTGGCAGCAGTTCTTGCACTCAATCTCTCTGTCGGCATTTCCGCCGCTGACGATGTTATAAAGATGGGCACTGCCAAAATAGACGGTGAAATGGACGAAACATATAAGTATTCGCTCTGCCTTGGCGATCTCGGTACTCCTGCACGTTCGGATTATGTAGCAATGCCTGAATGGAACAATACCTGCAGTGCCGACGCATATTTCATGTATGACGACAATAATCTGTATATCTTTGCAGAAGTTACGGATGATGATGTTCTGACAAAAGGTGAAGCCTACACACAGACCGAGAATCCCTGGAAGAACGATGTTATCGAGTTCAAGTTCTCAATGGACGGTACGAACGACACCATAAAGGTTTCTGTGGACGCTTACGGCTACAGTCTGTACGGATTAAAGGCTCACTATGACAAAATCGATTACTCCTCTATGAAGTATGCCACCAAAATGACCGATACCGGATACAATGTTGAGATCAGCGTTCCTTGCACCAAGGGCGATCTTGACATGATAAAGAGCGGCAAGCTCGGAATCCTCTGGCAGTTGAACGACCTTAACGCGAAAGGCGAAAACACCTGCTCTTATAACACTTATACCACATATCCGGCAAACGGTAACAATAACACTCCTGTTTTCTATAATCTTTCCACCGAGATGGCTGAAGCACCGGCAAGCGTTCCATCCGGGGTGACTGAAGCACCGGCAAGCGTTCCATCCGGGATGACTCCTACACCGCCTGCCACTCCAACAGCTTCGTCTCAGAGCACAGCGCCTCAGACCTTTGATCCTATTGTGTTCGCGGCGGCTTTTGCTGTAGCTTCGGGCGCAGCTTTTGTCTTGAACGCTAAAAAGCGCTGATGTTGCTTGTAGGATTTCAACAGCATATCTGTTCGGTACTCTCCATACGATTGTTGAGATCTTGTTACATATATAAACCTTAAAGAAGGAGTATTTCAAAGATGACAAACAAAGAATGGTTCCCCACGGCAAAATTCGGTATGATGATACATTTCGGGCTGTATTCGCTTATCGGTGGCGAGTGGAAGGGCGGTCGAATGAAGCATATCGGCGAGTGGGCACAGTCCTACTTCCGCATACCGAACGAAGAATACGGTGCTCTTGCGAAAGCATTCAACCCCGTATTGTTCAATGCCGAAGAATGGGTACTGCTTGCCAAGGAAGCAGGGATGCAGTATATGGTTATGACCGGTAAGCATCACGAAGGCTTTGCTATGTTTGACTCCGAATGGGATGACTTTAACATAGTTAAGGGCACGCCTTTCGGACGTGACGTTATAGCCGAGCTTGCCGAGGCATGCTATAAGCACGGACTAAAATTTGGTTTGTATTATTCTCAAGAGCTTGACTGGCGTGATCCCAATGGCGGCGGATACAAAAGCGGTCATACAAACTGCGGTTGTATGAGCTGGACCAACGACTGGGATTTTCCGGACAACGAGGCAAAGGACTTTTCGAAATGCTTCGAGGGAAAGATCAAGACACAGATGAAGGAGATACTGACAAAATACGGTGATCTTTGCCTTATTTGGTGCGACACACCGCATCTTATTACCGAAGCACAGAGTATTGAGCTTTACGATATGATAAAGAAATATCAGCCGGACGCTCTTGTTAATTCGAGAATAGGCAACGGCATAGGAGATTACCGTTCCTGCGGTGATAATCAGGTGGATTTCAACCATGATGTCGGACGAAAGGGCTGTATTGCCGTAGGTGACCGAACAGGATTGTTTGAATGCCCCGCAACACTCAATAAAACCTGGGGCTATAAGGCCTATGACACCGAATGGAAGTCCGCAGATATGCTTATTGAAATCAAGGAACGGCTCAACGCACAGGGAATCAATTATCTTCTCAACGTAGGCCCCGATCATCTTGGTCGAATTCCTGCACCTGCTGCGGATATCTTGCGCGAAGTTGGAAATAGGTTAAAATAAGGAGATTAGTTTGAAATAACCTAACATTTCCCCCTCCAATCGGAAGGCATAGAAACCAAGACTATCGCTTGGTAGCCGAAAAAAACAGTATCAAAGTAGATTAAGAAGTTGCAGGGGTGACGAGATACCCTTGACGTTGGAGAATAAAGATAGCCTCATCCACCGAGACGGTACGATGTGTAGGTGGATCATTCGACCGAGTATAAAGGTCAGCATTGTACGGCTCATTCTTTTTGAGAATGTTGTAGATTGCAGCCAGTAACATTCTCGCAATAGCAATAATGGCTTTCTTGTGACCTCTGCGCTTTTTAATAGATAGATACCGATTACGGATTTCCGGATTAGAATCAGAGACTCAACATTCAGTTTGCAAAGCTTAAGACTATCCATGTGAGAACGGGATAATACGAAGCTTTTCAGCTTGTTCCGGACAAAATTCACCGTCCACAGCGGCAAGTACTTCTTCATCGGTTGCCTTCATACCTTTAGTTTTGAAATCTGCCACATCGGTGATCTTCTCGGAAGGCTTTTCCAACATTCGAGTGATGATACCCGAAGAAGCCTTGCCAAACACATCGGAGAAAACATCATCAAATTTGATGTTGTGAACGGGAATCCAATACTTTCCCGTAGACTCCATACACACATCCTTGCAATTGTTTTCGGCAAGCCACTCGGCACAGAAACGCAGATCTTTTGTGAACGTAGAAAAACGTTTGCTTTTGTAGGTGGTAACGCCTTGTTCGTTAGCAGAAGCGATACAGGCATAGATAAAGGATTTGTGGACATCCATTCTACAGCAGATCGGGTAAACGATTTTAAGCATAAACACATCCCCTCAAAAAGTATTTGAGAAAACAGACAGTCCAACTGTCCGGTGGACAGTTGGAAAGAATGCTCGCTGAAAGATCGAAGTAATGTCTCTCCAAAGATAAGTTTACAGGGTTCTTTGCCCTACTCATTTGTGCTTGAAAGAGCATTCGACACACATAAATATTCGGCTGGCGAAATGCCATGCTACTTACCTCCACGTGTTGTGTAGTGTGTCTGCTTTCTCAAGCAATATTTTAACACAAAATATTGAATGCTGCGTGACCGCATCGGATTTCATATCCTTTTTGTGCCTTGTAGCGCAGCGGAAAGGAATGGTCATAAAAATATGAATAAAAAGAAGATTATTACGTCTGTATTACTATTTTGCATGGCAATATCTTTGGGGACTGCAGACGTTTTGGGGAATGCTCCGCTTTCAATTTCTGAAAATGTTCCGACAGCAAACGAATTTACCGTGGCTTCGGTGGATTCCGGCGAAGCTTCCGCTGATAAAGCAGTGTCGGCTCTTGAGTTTGACTCATACCTTTCCACCACCGACTACAATACTCCTGACTCCGGAACGCTGTTTACGATAAACAAAGCATTCGAGAAGGGCGAAATCTATGAGATTTCCTTCAAGGTTCGCTCTTATGAAGAGAAGCAGAGGCGCACCATTCGCATATGGGCAGGAATAAGCACCAGTGTAAGCAAGAATAAGCTGTGCTACCAGGGTGCACTTGACGGTACTACTGCCGATGGGCTTCCAAAGAAGGATGGTTGCGTGATAAGCCCCGCAGACGGTGAAGGCTGGTATCTTGTTAAGCTTACATACCAACCGGAGAAAGATTTAAAGATGCTTTATCTGATTGTTAACGGTGACTATGCCGCAAACAATGATAAGTATAACGGAAGCGGCGTGCTTCCTATGGATTTCGATGACTTTAAGGTTAACGGCAAGCTGTTGGCAGGCGGCGATTTCCCAAATGATGATGTTTACGATGAGTTTAATTGGAGAAGCTTTAAGTCAGGCGAAAAGGTTATAAACCTTGAAATTATAAACGGATCACAAACACAGGGCGAAAACAAGGAGAACATTATGTCTAAAGATCATAGAGTACAGGGATTAATTGTTAACCAGGACCCGGATGGTTATATTAAATCCTTGGCTGACGGTAATTATACTGTTGAGAATATTAAAGAATTTGCGCTTCAGTTTAAGGGATCGCACATCACTGACTATATAATTCAGGTAAACAATTCCTCTGCTTCATATCCGTCGGATGTATGGACTGACCTTGTTGACAAATACCATCAGACTGTAGAAAACGGAGTCGCCGTTGACTACAAGAATGAAGCACTCACTAAAGCTGCGCATTACTTGTATGAGGTTCTGAAGGCTGACTATATCGACATCTGGATCAATACATTCCGTGAAATTGGCATAAACCCATGGATTTCCTTCAGAATGAACGATGCCCATCATTTGAAGTATGGGGTTGACGTTCTTCTTTCGGACTATTTCCACGAAAATCCTCAAAACCGCAGAGTGCTTCACCATAGCACACCTCAGTACTTCGACTACTGTCAGAACTACGAGCTTGAAGCCGTACGTGAGCATTATCTGGCGCTCATAAACGAAGCACTCGGGAAATACGATCCCTACGGTATAGAGCTTGATTTCCAGCGCGAAATGTGGCTTTGGCAGATAGGCAAGGAACAGAACGGTATCGAAATACTAAACTCGTTCATGCGCGACGTACGGTCACTTGCCGATACTTATGAGGAAAAATACGGTCATGAGATAAAGATAGGCGTTCGCGTTGCTTCGGACATTGAGACCAACTACGATTTCGGACTTGATGTTGTGACATGGGCAAGAGAGGGTCTTATCGACATGATCACCCCCACGGGACGTCATACTACGACAGATAACGGGATTCCGGTTGAGACTTGGTGCTCTGTGATGAAGCCTTATGGTGTTGCAGTTGCTCCGTGTATCGAAGCCGAAATAAAGGCTTCTCCCACATCAGATAGCGGAAATCGCACCAATGAGACCTATGCCGGAGCTGCGGCAGCAATGCTTTCGCAGGGAGCGGATAAGGTATATCTCTACAACTGCTTCCTTACCGCAAAAACCATTATAACCGATGCCGACAGGGTAATTACAACCGACTCACGGCTTTCCGTACTTTCGGCAAAAGGATATTGGAGTCTTATAAACACCATAGGCTCATACGACAGGCTTATGGAAGTAGACCGCAAGGTGATCGTTACCTATAACGACGTTGTGCCGATATGGGAGACGGTCAAGGCACAGCTTCCTCTGACTCTTATTAAAGGCGCCGGCGGACGCATCAGCGTACATGTCGGAGATGTTGCCGATGGATCGACCGTACTGTTTAAATTTTCTGCAGAGAGTGAGCTTAACGCTGCCGCCGACAAGCTTCCAACGGTAGTCATCAATTCTCATACGGCAAAATTTGTCGGCACTGAAAAGCCACAGAACGGTGTTACTGCCGATACGCTTCTTTGCTTCGAAGTGCCCGCATCCGCACTTGATGGTCCTTTCCTTGTGGCGGATATTACTGCGGGAGACTATCTGGTAATTAAATATGCAGAGGTCCTCATTAAAGCGCCCGAAATGGTAAGTGCAACCAAATACACGCCCTCCGAATGGGCAAAGGATGAGGTTAATTCGGCGATAGATGCAGGGCTTGTGCCGGGCGAATTGCAATACAACCTTACCGAAAAAATAACACGAGAAGAATTTTGTACTCTTGTAATGACGCTTATCAACAAGGCGGCAGGAGTCGGAAACTCAAAAGAGCTTTTGGCGAAGTACAAAATCAACTATGCTGACAGCTTTGATGATACAAACAGCTCTGATGTTATAGCCGCAAATCTTATCGGTATAGTAAACGGCAGAGGCGACGGAATATTCGATCCCACAGCCGGTATCACGCGTCAGGAAGCTGCAAAAATGCTTTCAGCTGCCGCAAATGTGCTTTCAATAGCCGGAGGTGCTTCTGTTGATTTTGCTGACATTGACAATGCCGGTGATTGGGCGAAGTCGTCAATAACAAATATCGCTTCAATAGTCAGCCGTTCAGGGCGCGCTGTTATGGGCGGAGTTGGCAACAACAATTTCGATGCTCTGGGTGCCTATACAAGGGAACAGTCCATACTGACAGTATGGCGCTTGTATGACAGCATCACAAATGGGGCTAAGCTGTCGGTTTACGCTGCCGCAAACATTACTGATACCTCAGATGAGGTCAAGGCTTCAGGTGTATTTCTTCGTGCTGATGCCGGTAATGTGACATTTGACAGTATTTCCTCCTGCGGCGCAACAGGAGTTATATTGAAGCTTGGAAACAGCGATGCTGCCGGACTTATTTCCTCTATTCGTCAAAACGGTATGCAGGTATTTGTTTCAGTAAGCGTTGATGGCTGTGACACAGAAGCTGCCAAGGTGCTTGAAAAGTACGATGTTGACGGTTTTGAAATTGATCTAATGAGCGGAAATGCTAAAGAAATGGCTATGCGTGCCCCCGACTCTCTTGACGAATATTTAGCTAAAATTAGGGCGGTGCATGCTCTGTTAACCGAATATGAAGACAAGCTTGGACATAAGATCGCGCTGTCTGTTCGGTGTGGGGCCGACATTACATCGAATTACTACCTTGGATTTGATATTTCCGAGTTGGTAGCTGCCGGAATAGTGGATATCATCACTCCCACTGTTAATAGTGTTAAGGACGGCGTTATCTACATGAGTATTTTCAGTTCCCTTGTCAATAACAGCACGGTATCGGTGATTCCCGAGCTTAGCCAAACAGATGCAGCCTTTTTAGCCGGCGAGGCGGCAGTACTGCTTTCGGGCGGCGCGGACGGAATATGTGCCGACTGCGACACCGTTGTACGTGAATACGGTGCAAGCGCTTCAATTCTCGGAGAGCTTGACAGACTTGTGATGGAAGAGCGTGCAGTTCGTTCCGACACTTCCATAACGCTGAAAGCGAACGGCATGGGATATATTCGCATGATGATGGGCAATGTTGCGGCTGACTCGGAGGCGGTGGTAGGTATAAGCATTAGCAGCGGTGCTTCCGAGAACCACGCTATATATATCAACTCTGTTAAGGCGGAATATAAGGGTACGGAGACTGCGGCTGACGGAAGCGTTAAACAGCTGTACACCGTCCCGAGGTTGGCATATGATGATATGCATGCGGTGGTCGAGATCATCGCTTCCGAGACCGTAACCGTCACAGGAGCGGAGCTGATCATTTTCCCATCAAAGTGATTTGACAATGAAAATCCTTGTTAAAGATTAAAATTTATATAATTTAGGAGAATGTCATGAAAAAGGTTAGATTATTATCTTTATTTACTGCGGTGATGCTGGTATTTTCAAGCCTGCCTGTCATGGCGCAGGCATCCGACGAAAGCGTGACTGACGAGTGGAAAGCGTGGGACAGCATGGAGATCGCCGATTCTGCATGGAGCGGAAACGATGCAGAAGTATCGGCATGTGCCTTGAATGCATATCTTGCTACCGATGATTACAAGACTGCAGACTCGGGAACGCTTTTTACCATCAATAAGACTTTAAAAAAGGGCGTTGCATACGAAATTTCCTTTAAGGTGCGCTCCTATGAGGATGAACAGCGCCGCAGTATTCGCATATGGGTTGGTACAACCACGAGTACAAAAAATATGAAGCTGTGCTACCAAGGCGCACTTGACGGTACAACCGCCGATGGACTTCCAAAGAAGGACGGATGCGAGTTAAGCTCTGCGGACAGTGAAGGCTGGTATAGTGTTACCCTTACCTACACGCCCGAAAAAGAGAAAGACACACACTACCTTGTTGTTTCGGGTGACTATGATTCGAACAACGAAAAGTACAACGCAAGCGGTCTGCTTCCCATGGATTTTGATGACTTTAAGCTTGACGGAGAGCTTTTGGACGGCGGTGATTTCTCGATGGGAGTTACTACCGATGAGTTTGCGTGGAAATCGTTTAAAACCCAAGTTGAGCCCATAAATAAGCTCATAAATATCGAAGTAAAAAACGAGCTGACTTGGGGTTCAAGCAATTCCGAAGAAGCGACCGACGGTACGGTTGAAAAGTATCTGACGGCTTATAATTTTACATCTGCTTCCTACGGTATGAGATTTAGACTGAACGGTGATTTTGCAGAGAATACCGAGTATGTATTATCATTTAGAATCAGAAGTCATTCGGAGGACTCGCCCCAACTTATCCGTTTTTATGCTGGCTCACCGGATAAAAAGAAAGAAATAGATGATGACAAAGCTTTATTAAATGATACCAAGCCCCTTTATAATGGTGAATTAAAAACCGTCGCTGACGGTGAAACAGTAAGTATAGGCGAACAGGATGTGAACGGTTGGCATACCGTAACAATTAAGCATACGCCGAGCAAAAATGTTTCATATATCAAAATTGCAATTCTCGGCGGCACAGGCGGTGGAAATAATGGGTTAGATCCTACTCTGGGCAACGGCGTGTCTCCGCTTGACTTTGATGATGTTAAAATTAACGGAAAGCTTGTTGACGGCGGCGATTTTTCCTTGGGTCAAACTACCGATGAATTTAAATGGGGCGATTTTTACAGAGACGGTGTATATAGTATCGTCAGCGAGATTCCTTATACGAAGGTCGTTCCCGAAAGTATTTCGGGAGGCGCGGAGTATATATACAGAGATGTTCTTAACCCCGGCGATTATGTGCTGACATTTAAAGCACGCCTTGACGGATTTGACTATACCGAAGGCTTCGCCGAAGGAAGCACTAAGTATGACCCTGATCTTGCCAAGAGTAACAATTACCGTTATATCGGTCTCGATCTGTACCGCGGCGGCACTTGTATGACTGAAGAATATGCGGTTAGCGCGGTGCAGGAAACGGGAGATGAATTTAAGATAGGCAATGAATGGAATGACGAGTGGGTCGATATAACCTATAAGTTTACAGTTCCCGAAGGCGGCGCTGTAAATAATCTTTCCTTCCTCATTGGCAGCGGAGAATCACAAGATACTCGCAACAGCCGTGCGTTTGACATGCGCGATGCAGTGCTCTACGGTGAAAATTTATTCTCGGATAATATCGAGAAGGGAACGCTTAATACAGGAATTCTGATGGTGTTGCTCAAAAAGAAGCACATAGCAGAAGACTCAACAGAAGAAACTGTAAAGGTAGAGATAGAGATAGAGAACAGCTATCTTGCAACCGATGAGTACAAGACTCCTGACTCCGGAACGCTGTTTACGATAAACAAAGCGTTCGAGAAGGGCGAGACCTATGAAATTTCGTTCAAGGTTCGTTCTTACGAGGATGAGCAGCGTCGTTCCATTCGTATATGGGCAGGTACAAGCACGAGTACAAAAGAAATGAAGCTGTGCTACCAGGGCGCACTTGACGGTACGACCGCCGATGGACTTCCCAAGAAGGATGGCTGTGAGATAAGCTCTGCAGACAGTGAAGGCTGGTATCTTGTTACCCTTGCTTATGTTCCGGAGGGAAATACGTCGTTTGTGAACATAATTGTATCGGGTGACTATGACAGCAACAACAATAAATATAACGCAAGTGGTCTGCTTCCCATGGATTTCGATGACTTTAAGCTTGGCGGCGAACTGTTGGCAGGCGGCGATTTCTCAAATGGCGATGCTTCCGATGAGTTTAATTGGCGAAGCTTTAAGACAGGCGAAAAGATTATAAATCTCAAGGTAAAGGACGAAACTGTCACGGTAGTCAGTGAAGTACCCATTGATGATACAGCTGACTAAGACATTGACGCACAGGTAACGGTAGCGTCGGCAAGATAACACATAAGTGTTGTCAAAAACACACATTTGTGTATAGGAAGGGGCAGGCGGCACAACTGCTTTGCCCCTTAACATTTTGCAGTTAAAGCATGTGTTTTATTAAAAAGGAGCATTCATATGAACAAATCTTTTATGATCGTTGTACTGCCCGATTCTCAGCGCTATGTTGAGGACGGCTTCCGTGAGGAACGACTGCATTGCTTTGAAAAGCAGATAAAGTGGATACGGGATAACAGAGAAAAATATAATATCTGCTTTGTGACCTCGATGGGAGATATAGTACAGCACAGAAACAGTATTTCAGAGAGAAAGGCGTTTTTTGAGTGTATGTCCGAGCTTAACGGTATTGTTCCTTACGGCTTCTGCGGAGGAAATCATGATATGCTTTTCGGAAACAGAGCCGAAGAAGTATTAAAAGGCAGAAATAAAGACGCCTGCACAGAGTCTTACGAACATACAGACGTTATAGCGCTCCAAGAAAAATACTTGGACGTTCTCCGCGGGGAAAAGTGGTGGCTGTCAGACCGCAGCTTCGGTCACAGCAATGCGCAGACCTTTTCGGCGCTTGGACGAAATTTTCTCGCTCTTCATCTGGAATACGGTCCCTCAGATGAAACAATGGAATGGGCATCATCGATCATCAAAGAACACGCCGAATATCCCACGTTCCTGACCACGCATATGTTTATTACCCACGAAGAAGAACAGGGAATCACACGCCGCGAGTCAAGATTATCGACCTATCAATCCAACATGGTTGGCGAAGGAGACAATGCCGGCATCGACATATGGAACAAGCTTGTTATTCCGAACGATAACATCCACTTTGTTTTGTGCGGACACTACGTGAGTGACCGTTATATGCTTCTTGATACGGGTAGCCGAAAGGTGGCATCGCTTATAAGCGACTATGAATGGGATCTTCCATACTATGGCAACGGGTGGATGCGACTTCTCACGGTTATGCCGGACGAGAAAAAAGTCAGAGTTCAGACATACACGCCGGTTTTTGATGAATACAGAACCGTGGATAATGGGGATTTTTACATATGCTGACAACAGCGAAAGAAAAGACAGATACGACAAACGTTATTTAGGAGGAATAATATAACATTGAATAAAGTAAGAATTGGTTGGATAGGTCTTGGCGGACGAGGACAGGGACTCTTAAAAATGGTTCTCGATTATATGCCGGACGTGGATGTTGTTGGAGTTTGTGACCTGTACGAAGACAGAACCGAATGGGGACGTGCTTTGGTGGAGGAAAAACGCGGTTATTCTCCTTTTGCTACGACCGAATACCGTCGAATACTGGAAAGAAATGATGTAGATGCAGTGATCACACCATCTGCGTGGGAGGCACACGTTGACATTTGCATTGATTCTATGCTGGCAGGAAAGCGTGTTGCCACCGAGGTTGGCGGTGCATACTCTATTGAACAGTGTTGGGAGCTTGTACGTACATCTGAACGTACCGGCGTTCCCTGCATGATGCTTGAAAATTGCTGTTACGGTAAAAACGAGCTTACCATATTCAATATGGTCAAAAAAGGACTGTTTGGCGAATTAGTTCACTGTGCCGGAGGATATCATCACGACCTTCGAGACGAGGTTGCCCGGGGAAATGAAAAGCGACACTACAGACTTCGGAATTATAAAAACAGAAACGGAGAGCTTTATCCCACGCATGAGCTTGGTCCTTTAGCAAAATACTTGAATATTAATCGCGGCAACCGAATGACGATGCTTACGTCAATGTCCTCCAAAGCGGCGGGTGTTCATGATTGGATAATTCGTAATAAAGGTGAGAATTACGACAATGCTGATCATATTTTTACCCAAGGCGATATAGTTACTACTTGTATTAAATGCGCTCACGGAGAAACTATTGTGCTTACTCACGATACAACACTTCCGCGCGCATACTCTCGCGGAAATGTTGTTAGAGGAACACGTGGTGCTTACGAGGAAAAACGCGGCATACTCATCGACGGTATGGCAGAGGGGCAAACATTCAGCCACAAATTTATCCCTATCGAGGAGTTTTGTGACGAGCACTTGCATCCATTGTGGAAAAATTACGAGCCAATCGGCGGACATGACGGTATGGACTATCATGTCTTCAGAGCTTTTTTTGAGTCTGTAAAGAACGAGACCGATCCGCCCATCGACGTATACGACACTGCCGCGTGGATGAGTATAACTGCGCTTTCGGAGGCTTCAATAGCCTGCGGTTCAATGCCTGTGGCTATTCCTGACTTTACCAATGGCAAATGGACAAACAGAAAGCCATATGTACGTTCGCGTTATTGTCTGGATGAGGTTTGCGAAGATCTGTTCTAAAAGCTAATAGGATAAAATCGGTATTTAAAAAGTGTATCGGTCGCAACTATTACTGCTTCAGCGAGGTCTGCAAATTAAGTTTCCCTGTGTAAGGTACATAATAGCGTATATTGCAGCATATAAGCATGTTCACTTTTTGCCACGCTACCGTTACTTTCCACTCGCATTACAGGCTTCGTGATGTTATGCCTGAATTAGAGTTTGTAAAGGCACGGAAACAATTTTGCAATACCCTTGAAGAGGCACACAAAGCTGGGGAATTTCCTCTTCGTGTTACTCACAATGATACAAAGCTTAACAATATACTGTTCGATGAGAAAAAAGGTGTACCTGTATGCGTAATTGATCTTGATACAGTTATGCTCGGTTATTCCGTTAATGATTTCTGGATTCCATTCGCTTCGGTGCAAACACTGCGGTCGAAGATGAAACCGATCTTTCCAAGGTTTACCTTGATCAGTGTAAATATAACAGCTTGTGGTGATGTTCGAGTAAATGTTACGGATTGCCAAGCGTATTCCACTATGGTAGCAGTAAATGTACCTCTGTCAAACGGAGATTTCATTACAGTCACAGATTACGCCTCTGCCGGAAAACTTTGGTCTGAAGAAAGCAAAATTGCTGTTTGGATGCTGGTAACAGAATAGTAACGATCCGGTATACCGACAGTTTGATACCATTTGTAGTTATACATTTCATATCTATACACTTCAAACGATTAATAGAAATACAAGCGTTTTATGTATGCAGTCCGATTTGGTAGCTATTGGTATAATTGATGTGATAATTACCAATTTGATGGAAGATAATATTTGGAGTGCCAAAAATCAATTGCGTGCACAGGTGTTTGAATAATCAATCGAGCATCTATTGCATATATCCCCTCTCCTCACGCCCTCGCCGCTCTTGCGACGGGGGCATTTTTATTAACGTCCCCCAATACGGAGGTACGCTGATGATCAGTAACCACTTCAGCATTTTGTTGAATTGCTGAAAGCGGCAAAGCATGCTCGAGCGTTGCTAATTATAATTAGCAAACACCAAATTTCATTAGCAAAACCTGCTTGTGAGGTTCGATTCTTTTTAGCAAGCTTTTAGGACGCTACTTAAGATAAACTCGAAGTTGTTCCGAAACGCAAAAATACCGCACAATACCGAAAAAGTCAGTATTTATGCGGTATTTATGGCACCCCCAACGCGAGTCGAACGCGTGATTTGCCCTTAGGAGTATGGCGTACCGTTTCGTACGATATTCAAGTAATAACTTTTCGTTACACTTCATACGAGCATGTGTCATTATGTTTATGAACAAAATGCCGTAAATACCGCAAAAATACGCCTTTTTATAGGTGGTTCGTACCGTCCTATTAGCAAACTATTAGCAAGACGGGTTTCCTTCTCGGGGCGGCGTTCCTCCATTAAGGCTCTAACGGAGGTTATTATCGTGAACAATTATACCACAAAAACGCCAAAAAAACAAGAGGTCAAGACTTATTCGGTTTCAGATATACAGCAAATGTTGAACATTAGCAGGAGTTCCGCATATCAGCTTACCCAACAGGGGCTCTTCAAAGTGGTGCGTATCGGAAAGACGATCCGCATATCCAAAAAGTCATTTGATGAATGGCTGGAAGAAACAGGAATTGAATAAACCACGCTAACGCCATAAGACGAAAAATCTTGTGGCGTTTTTTTATGCCCAAAAGACCCTATCAAAAAATGTATGAATTAGGGTGGAAAAACCGCCGTTCTTTCCTCTGTGCCTTGCGTTCCGTGATGGGCGTGGGTGTTTTCCTTTGCGGAGGATAACGGAGGGATACAGACGGAGAAAACACCAAAAAACAACACTTTTCAATTTTACAGGAAGGAGGTACGGAAATGGCAGTATTCCGCATAGACAAGACCCGTGATTACACGGTCATGTCGAACCATCATCTACGCAACACGGGATTGTCCCTGAAAGCGAAGGGGTTGCTCTCCCTTATGCTCTCTCTGCCGGAGGAATGGGACTACACCACAAAAGGTCTCGCCCATATCTGCAAGGATGGCGTGGACAGTATATGCGCCGGAGTGCGTGAGCTGGAGGAACACGGGTATGTGATCCGTGAGCGCGTCCGAAACGAAAACGGTCAGCTCGGAGCCATCGAGTACACCATTTTGGAACAGCCCATAGAACCGTCACCTAAACGGGAAAAACCTAAACAGGAAAATCCAGTTCAGGTAAATCCAGTCTTGGATAACCCTGTCTTGGGAAAACCTGAACAGGAAAACCCCGCACAATTAAATATAGATATATCAAGTAACTCTGAATCAAAAAAAGATTTATCAATTACTGAACCATCAAATCCTATCCCATCAAATCCCCCAGCCCCCACGGGAGACGGTGAGCGCACACGCTCACGGATAGGAACGGATGGGATGGGAGCGAGAGAAACATACCGTGAGATCGTTTTGGAGAATATCGACTATGACATTCTCATTCAGGACCCGAAGATGGACCGTGAACAGCTTAACGAGATCGCGGAGCTCATCGTGGATACCGTCTGTTCGGCAAGAAAGACGATCCGCATAGCCGGAGACGATTTCCCAGCGGAGGTGGTAAAATCCCGTTTCCTGAAGCTGGACAGCTCCCACGTTCAGTACGTGATGGATTGCATGAGGGACAACACCACCTATGTCCGCAATATCAAGAAATATCTCCTGGCGGCGCTGTATAATGCACCCTCCACCATCAACAGCTATTATTCCTCCCTGGTACAGCATGATATGTACGGGGACGGGCGAAGGGGGCGTGAGTAAATGCAGGAAGAAGTAACCGGCAAGGCAGTAGCCATCATCATTGACGGCGCCAAGATCAGCGAGCACACCCTTGAAAAAGCACTCAAAGCTGTTTTGGAGGCGCAGAAGAACAAAGGCGCAAAGATACACCGGGGCAAGCAAAGCCTGAAACAGCTTGCGGGCCAGAACGCGGGGCTTGCGAATATCGAGATCACCGACAAGAATATCAAGGCATTTACGGCGGTCGCGAAAAAGTACCACGTGGACTTTGCCCTGAAGAAAGACACAACGGCCGAAAAGCCCCGGTATATGGTGTTCTTCAAAAGCCGGGATGCAGACGCGATCACGGCAGCCTTCCAGGAGTTCGCGGCAAAGAAAATGGCTCGTGAGGAAAAGCCGACCATCCGGGAGCGTCTGGCAAAGGCGAAGGAGAAGGCGGCGCAGAGGGCCGAGCAAAGAACCATTGACCGGGAGAAAGTCAAGGTCAAAGATCGGAGCGTGCAGCTATGAACGTGAAAAAACTGATCCTAACCAACCTCCCGTATGTGCTGTTCGTGTATCCCTTTGACAAGGTATCCCAGGCCTTCCGTCTGGCACCGGGCGCGGACCTCTCCGCAAAGATACTCTCCATCGGTGAAGGATTTGCAAGTGCCTTTTCCTCCCTTGCACCCAGCTTCCACCTTCTTGACCTCCTGATCGGCATTGCGGGCGCAGTCATTATCCGCTTGATCGTGCATTTCAAAGGCAAGAACGCAAAGAAATACCGCCACGGTGTGGAGTACGGCAGCGCCCGATGGGGCACGCCTGCGGATATCGCCCCGTTTGTGGACGAGGACTTTTTTAACAATATCCCCATCACGCAGACGGAACGTATCACAATGTCGAGCAGACCGAAACAGCCCAAATACGCGAGAAACAAAAATATTCTTGTGATCGGAGGCAGCGGCAGCGGTAAAACACGCTTCTTCTGCAAGCCTTCTCTCCTTCAATGCCATTCCTCGTATGTCGTGACCGATCCGAAAGGCACGATCCTAAACGAGGTGGGACGGCTCCTGGAGCGAAAGAAATACCGCATTAAAAGCCTGAACCTCATAAACTTCAAAAAATCTATGCGGTATAACCCTCTGGCGTATATCCGATCCGAAAAGGATATTTTGAAGCTGGTAAATGCCCTGATTATGAATACCAAAGGCGAGGGCGACAAATCCGGCGAGGATTTTTGGGTAAAGGCGGAACGCCTCTATTACTCGGCCCTGATCGGATATATCTGGTATGAGGCCACGGAGGACGAAAAAAACTTCATAACGCTGCTTGATCTTATCAATGCCAGTGAAGCCAGGGAGGACGACGAAGAATACCAAAGCCCCGTTGACCTCCTTTTTGCTGACCTGGAGGAAAAAGACCCGGACCATTTCGCCGTCAAGCAGTATAAGAAATTCAAGATGGCCGCGGGCAAAACATTAAAATCCATCCTCATTAGCTGCGGCGCCCGTCTCGCTCCCTTCGATATCAAGGAGCTGCGGGAGCTTATGGCCTATGACGAATTGGAGCTTGATACTTTGGGCGACAGCAAGGCGGCGCTGTTCGTTATCATCAGCGATACCGACAGCACTTTTAACTTTGTTGCCGCCCTTATGTATAGTCAGCTTTTCAACCTTCTTTGCGACAAGGCGGATGATTTCTACGGCGGGCGCTTACCCGTCCACGTCCGTCTGATCCTGGACGAATTTGCGAATATTGGACAGATACCCGCATTTGACAAGCTGATCGCAACCATACGCAGCCGTGAAATATCGGCGTCCATCATTCTGCAATCGCAGAGTCAGTTAAAAGCCATTTACAAGGACAGCGCGGATACCATTGTGGGCAACTGCGACAGCACCTTGTTTTTGGGAGGCAAGGAGAAAACGACCCTGAAAGAGATATCGGAGCTGCTGGGCAAAGAGACCATCGACAGCTACAACCGATCCGAAAACAGGGGCACGCAAATCTCCCACGGTCTCAGTTATCAGAAATTAGGAAAGGAGTTGATGACCCAGGACGAACTTGCTGTTATGGACGGAGGCAAGTGTATTTTTATGCTGCGAGGCGTGCGTCCCTTCTTCTCGGACAAATACGACCTCACAAGGCACCCGAACTACAAATACACAGCCGACGCCGACCCTAAAAATGTCTTTGACATGGAACGGTACATGAAGAAACAGCGCGCCGTGGTAAAGCCTACGGACCGTTTCGATGTGTACGAGATTGACGTAACCACATAAAACCAAAATCAAAAACATTTTTTAGGAGGATTTACTTTATGGAATTTTTCAATAGCGCAGTTGGTGTATTGCAGACTCTCGTTATCGCTCTCGGTGCCGGTCTCGGTATCTGGGGTGTTATCAACCTTCTGGAAGGCTACGGCAACGATAATCCCGGTGCCAAGTCCCAGGGTATGAAGCAGCTTATGGCAGGCGGCGGTGTTGCCCTCATCGGTATCACCCTCGTACCTCTGCTCTCCGGCTTGTTCGGTTAATCGTCCGGCGGTAATCGCTTATGGGCGGCATACTCGACAAACTCAATGAGTGGCTCAGGGGGCTGCTCATTGAGGGTATCACAGGAAACCTGTCGGGCATGTTCGACACAGTGAACGATAAAGTAAGCGAGATCGCCGGAGAAGTGGGACAGACGCCGCTGAATTGGAACAGCGGCGTCTATTCCATGATCCGTAATCTTTCAGAATCGGTCATTGTCCCGATAGCCGGGGTTATCCTGACTTTCGTTATGTGTTATGAGCTGATCCAGCTTGTGACAGAAAAGAATAATATGCACGACGTAGATACCTGGATGTTCTTCAAGTGGATATTCAAGACCTTCTGTGCCGTGCTGATCGTAACCAACACCTGGAATATCGTCATGGGTATCTTCGACGTGGGCCAAAGCGTGGTAAACCAGGCGTCCGGCGTTATCATCGGAAACACCGCCCTTGACGTGAACACCGTAATATCGAATATGCAGGGGCAGCTTGAAGCCCTCGGCACAGGAGAACTATTCGGTCTATGGTTCCAGTCCCTTTTCGTGGGGCTGACGATGAACGCGCTCTCCATCTGTATCATGCTCGTCATTTACGGCCGCATGATAGAGGTGTACTTGACGACCTCCATCGGACCGATCCCCCTTGCCACTATGACGAACCGTGATTGGAGCTCCACCGGGCAGAATTACTTAAAATCTCTGTTCGCGCTGGCATTTCAGGCGTTTCTCATTATGGTATGCGTGGCGATCTATTCCGTTCTCATTCAGACCATCGGCACGACCGGGAATATCTCCGGCGCTATCTGGAGCTGTATGGGATATACGGTGCTTCTGTGTTTCGCACTGTTCAAAACGGGGTCTCTCTCAAAATCCCTGTTCGGGGCGCATTAAGGAGGCGGCATGAAGAAATACAACGTCATTTATGCCGATCCTCCCTGGGCCTACAAGGTGTGGAGCAAGAAGGGCGCGGGACGGAGCGCGGAAAGTCATTACCCTACGATGAAGATAGAGGATATCAAGGCCTTGCCCGTGGGCGAGCTTGCGGATAAAGACTGCGCCCTGTTCCTCTGGATCACCTTTCCTATGCTCCGTGAGGCGTGGGGAGTGCTTGACGCCTGGGGCTTTGAATACAAAAGCGTTGCCTTCGTATGGGTCAAGCAGAATAAGAAGGTCCCGACCCTGTTCTGGGGGATGGGATACTGGACGCGGGCAAATGCGGAGCTCTGCGTGATCGCGACCAAAGGCAGCCCCAGGCGGCAGTCAAGAGGTGTTCACCAGGTTATCGTTTCTCCCATTGAGGAACACAGCAAAAAGCCCGACGAGGCAAGGAAACGAATTGTGGAGCTTATGGGGGATGTTCCCCGCATAGAGCTTTTCGCAAGGCAGAAAATGCCCGGATGGGACGTGTGGGGCAACGAGGCTCCCGACAGTATCACCCTTCCGGGCAAAGAAAAGGAGGCCTGATAATGGCGTATGTAACCATTCCCAAAGATTTAACCAAAGTCAAAAGCAAAGTCATGTTTGGTCTCACCAAACGGCAGCTAATATGTTTCGGCGCGGCGGCACTCATAGGAGTACCGCTTTTCTTTTTGCTCAAAAGCGTTATCAATACCACCGCTGCCACCCTCTGCATGATCTTAGTCATGCTCCCGTTCTTTCTTCTCGCTATGTATGAGCGCCACGGTCAACCCCTGGAGGTGATCGGCGGTCATATCATCCGTTCAATGTTTACGAGAACGAAGGAGCGACCCTATCAGACAAACAATTTTTATGCCGCGGTCAAACGGCAAATGCAGACAGAAAAGGAGGTGATGGCTGTTGTTCGTAAAGCCAAAGCAAGAGCCGAAGGCAGTCAAGGCGGCAAGACCGAAGGTAAAGCTGACAAACGCTGAAAAGCGTGAGATCAAGCGCATTATCGAAAATGCGAAGGGCGATGGCAAGGCGAGAACGGCGCAGGACACCTTACCGTTCCGTCAAATGTACCCGGACGGTCTGTGCCGTCTGGATGAAAAGACCTGGTCCCGCTGTATCGAGTTTGAGGACGTAAATTATCAGCTTGCCAAGCCCGACGATCAGACGGCAATTTTTGAAGCTCTCTGCGATATGTATAACGCCCACGACGCTTCTATTGGTATGGAGCTCTCCCTTGTGAGCCACCGTATGAACCGTGAGGATTTCGTAAAGCGTATCGAGATCGCGGCGCAAAACGACGACTTCGACCATATCCGCGAGTGCTATACGCAAATGCTCCGAGGTCAGCTTGAACACGGCAACAACGGCCGTATCAAAACAAAATACCTTGTTCTCACCATCGATGCAAAGGAAATTAAAACGGCAAGGGCAAGGTTTTCCCGTATCATTGCCGACGCGCTCAACCATTTTAAGGTGATGGGCGCCCTGGCAAAAGAGCTGACCGGCCGTGAATGGCTGGAGGTGCTGCACAGTATCCTCCACCCGGACGGCGAACGGTTTTCCTTTGAATGGAGCTGGCTTGCACCGTCAGGTCTCTCGGTCAAGGATTTTATAGCCCCGTCCTCCTTCCGTTTTGGAGAGTCGAGGAAATTTACGATGGCGGACAAATTCTGCGCCGCGTCCTTCTTGCAGATCAGTGCGCCCGAGATGGACGACCGACTGCTCACCGAGCTTTTGGATACCGACAGTAATATTCTCGTCAGCCTCCATATCCGCAGTATGGACCAGAACGAGGCGATCAAGACCGTCAAGCGAAAGATCACCGATATCGACAGTATGAAGATCGACGCACAGAAAAAGGCGGTCCGTGAAGGGTTCGACATGGATATCATACCGACCGATATTGCCACATACGCGAGCGAGGCAAAGAATATCCTCCGTGATCTGCAGAGCAGAAACGAGAGAATGTTTCTCCTGACCTTCCTTGTGGTAAACTTCGCAGACAGCAAGCAAAAGCTGGATAACGACCTTCTCCGCGCGGCGAGCGTAGCACAGAAATATAACTGTCAGCTTGTGCGGCTGGATTTCCAGCAGGAGGACGGTTTCGTATCGGCCCTGCCTCTCGGTGTCAACCGTATCAAGATACAGCGCGGTCTTACCACTTCCTCCGTTGCCGTGTTCGTTCCCTTTACCACACAGGAGATATTCCACGGCGGCGAGGCGCTTTACTACGGTCTCAATGCCACCTCCGGCAATATGATCCTTGCCGACCGCAAAAGACTGAAAACGCCTAACGGTATGATCCTCGGCACACCCGGCAGCGGTAAAAGTTTCTCGGCAAAGAGGTCAATTCTCGGAACCTTCCTGAGCACGAAGGACGATATCCTCATTTGCGACCCCGAGGCAGAATACTTCCCGCTGGTGGATAGGCTGAAAGGTCAGGTCATTAAGATTTCTCCGACCAGTACGCAGTACGTCAATCCTATGGATATCAACCTCAATTACAGTGAGGACGACAATCCGCTTGCCCTTAAATCCGATTTCATTCTGTCCTTTTGCGAGCTTGCGGCAGGCGGAAGGAACGGGCTGGAGCCGGTGGAAAAGACCCTCATTGACAGGGCTGTCCGCACCGTGTACCGTCCGTATATGGCAGACCCCCGACCGGAAACAATGCCGATTTTGGAGGACCTATACGACGAGATCAAGCGTCAGCCCGAGCCCGAGGCACAGAGAGTCGCGGCGGCACTGGAGCTTTACGTCCACGGTTCGCTCAACGTGTTCAATCACAGAACGAACGTGGATATCAATAACCGCCTTGTATGCTTCGATATCAAGGAGCTGGGCAAGCAATTAAAAAGCCTGGGTATGCTCGTCATTCAGGATCAGGTATGGAACAGAGTATCCCAAAACCGAGACCTGGGCAAATCCACCTGGTATTTTGTTGACGAGTTCCACCTTCTCCTACGCGGCGAGGTGGGAGCTTGGAGCGTGGAGATTTGGAAACGCTTCCGTAAATGGGGCGGTATCCCCACGGGTATCACACAGAATATCAAGGACCTTCTTTCCTCTCCTGAGATCGAGAATATCTTTGAGAACAGCGATTTTGTGTACCTTCTCAACCAGGCAAGCGGCGACCGCAAGATACTTTGTGAGAGATTGAATATCTCTAATCAGCAGGCGGCGCATATCTCAAACGCGGGACCAGGACAGGGGCTTATCTTCTTCGGCAACGTGATCCTGCCATTCGTGGATAACTTCCCGAAGGATAACGAGCTCTACGCCATTATGACTACAAAGCTGTCCGACATTGCGGACGGCGGAGGAAAAGACAATGGCAAGCAAAGTTAATTTGACCCACGTGAGCCTGTTTTCCGGCATAGGCGGTCTTGACCTTGCGGCGGAGGCCGCAGGGTTTGAAACCGTCTGTCAGTGTGAATGGGCGGATTTTCCGCACTCCGTCCTCTCGGCGCGCTGGCCGGACGTTCCCAGGTTCCGGGATATTACTACACTCACGAAGGAGGCGTTTTTTGAGAAAACAGGACTTGAAACAGTCACCGTCATATCAGGCGGATTTCCGTGTCAGCCCTTCTCAACAGCCGGACAAAGAAAAGGCTTTGAGGATGAACGCTACCTATGGCCGGAAATGTGCCGAGTTATTACCGAACTGCGGCCCCGTTGGGTGCTTGGGGAAAATGTTGCTGGCTTCATCAATATGGGGCTCGACAAAACGATCTTTGACCTGGCAAAAGCGGGATACACTGTTCTCCCACTCGTATTTCCGGCTTGTGCCGTCGGAGCATGGCATGAGCGCCAGCGTACTTTTATCCTCGCGGCTCATGTTTCCCACACCCCTTGCATCAGACGACAACACGGTGCGGGATGTGCGCAGGTTGGAGGTATCTTTGTCAGAGACCGGACATCTGCGGAAGCACAACAAAAGCGGTGGGAAGTGGACTCCATTGCTTTCGGCAACAGTTCACTTCCTGACGCCGGGAGCAGCGGAATTACCGGAAACCTATGCGTTGAATCCGGATTGGGTGGAGTGGCTGATGGGCTTCCCTCTGAAATGGACGGATTTAGAATATGGGAAAGAGAACCTGATCAGGCTCCCCGTATGACAGAACACAGCAAAGGCAGAACGGCCAGACTTCGAACCTTGGGAAATGCTGTGAGTCCGCCTCAGGCGTATCCCATTTTTCGGTATATTGCAATGATTGAAACAGG
>JAFUOH010000009.1 GCA_017482055.1 Clostridia bacterium | reverse complement strand
TCTCCCGCTCTTGCAGGCGACTTGATTATTATATCACATCTCAAGCCGTTTGTCAAGAGGTTTTGCAAAAGTTTTTTGAGTTTTTTAAACTTTTTCCCTTTCGCTTCGCTTCGGGTTGTTCCCTCGCTCGCGACAGCTTTACTATTATACCACATCCCTCCCTCTTTGTCAACCCCTTTTCTTAACTTTTTTCGTTTTGGTGGGTGCAGCTATATAATGCCCAAAAATCGAACACCATATTTGTGCATATTGCACACCGCCATTTGTTTTATAGCGTTATTTTACAATTTCTATCGCTCTGATATGGTTTTTCGCATCATGATTAGCCCCCCGGGGAGCTGTTTCCCCATGTGGCAACACCCATCCACGCGTTGTGCTGTACTACACTCTCACTTTCTTTTTGCCGTTTATACAGATGACACCTTATATGAATCCACCCCATTCGGTACACTCGCAATAGATGTAACCACAGGCGCGGTCGATCTCAGCGGAATATCGCCCGCCTTAGCTCAAATGCCCGAATCCTATATGACACGCAATTAATGCCGATACGCAGGCTTTATGTACGTTAAATATCCCTTTTAACTTATTGTGTTGTTTTAGGCATATCCAAATTTCATCCGTCGAAATGCACAAGGGAAAGGCTCCGTCCTTGACGGACAGAGCCTTTGCTCGTTAATAATCCTTTATTCGGCAATTCAAAACGAATAAAATATTGATTACAGCTTGAGTATTATCTATATCACAGTCACAGAACAAAGTTCAGTAGCAGCATCAATCGATATATCGGAGGAAGTTCCACTGCACATGAAAGATTTATCTTTGTCAAACACAAACAACATAAAACTTTCAGAAAATCCATCAGGATATAAATCTATGGAAAGAATGTACGTTCTGCCTGTTATTGAATCTTGATATTCATAATAACGTGTTTTCAAACCTGTCATCACACGAGTGTTATATGTACACTCATAGGAAATACCGAAATCAGTTGGAATGTCCGTTTTCACGACATTATGAACTAACTCATTTGTGAGAAGACTCTCATAATTACCGTGATTGCTTAACCAATCATCTTTCTCTGTAGTTAGTTCGTTCTCAGATTCAAAAGGCATAAATGCAACAACCTTATCCGTATTCGTGTAATAAATATAATAATCTGTTCCTCTAACCCATTCAACCCACGATTCGCTGTACGCACTCTGCAAGCCATGAAGTTCATAAAACGATAGGTTATCAGCTTGCGAACTCTTCTCCAATTCTTCTTTCATGGAGCGAATACTATCAAAAAGTTCGCGTTTCAGTATTGTAAGCAAGGTAATCCGGATTGTCATTATTACAAGGAGTGGAATTAACTTGATGCTCGGTGAAATCTTCGTTACTATGAAATATGGTTAATGAGGTTTCGGTGTTTTGCGAGCCCCATTCAGGAAATGAATCCACAACTGTTACAGAAACAGGCTCACTCATTGAAATCTCACGATTGAAGAAATAGCATAAGCAAACCGGAACATCATCGCCGTGTGTCAATACATAAAGGTTCATTTCGCCGCTTCCGCCACCTGCCGCCGCAGAAACGATGGTTCCTGCGCTGTATTCATCTGGCAACAGCAGAATGCCTTCATAATATTGCTCATTGAAATGATCGTAAACATAGTAGGTCATTCCCTCTGAAAAAATATAAAATGTCGGATTGTTTCCAACAGCCGATATTTCTATAAACGCAATATCAGCATTGTACGGGAGTTCTTCGATTTCCTCCGCGATTGCATGATTTAATGTATCATTTATAAAAAGGTCTTGATTATGTAATTCCTGCTGACATCCAACAAAACTGAAAACACAAACAAATACGGTGATTATTATGTAAACTCTTTTCATGTGATAAACCTCCTTATTTGACTGTACTTATTTAGACGTAAAATTTCTCAAAAAGTTCCATCTATATGATATACAATATATTTATGAATAATTCAAGATATAGCAACAAAGCAAAAACGCTCTTTGCTGAAATCAAGGAAGATCAAATTGTCCACACTTTAAGTTGAAAGGGATCGTTAAATCGGCGCATTGACATTTATTCTCACATATGATATAATATATATTGTCCGACTTTCGGGCAAAATACGCGGGGATATGCCCGCAGAAAGGAGGTATATATAAATGAATGAAAATTTCATACCCAAGGTGTGCGATCTTTACGACGCCCGGCATACCATAGCCGCCGAGCTTTTTAAGCCCGATGCATATCCGTGGGAACTGCTTGATTCCATCAAGGATTTCATCCTCACCATCGAAAAAGTGCTCGATCCCGCACTGTATGAAGACCGCGGAGATGGAATCTACATTGCACGGGATGCCAAAATTGCGCCTACCGCGTACATCGGTGGACCCTGCATAATCGACTCGGGTGCCGAAATACGCCACTGCGCATACATTCGCGGCTCTGCCATCGTCGGCAAGGGCGCCGTGGTCGGCAATTCCTGCGAGCTGAAAAACTGTATCCTGTTTGATGGTGTTCAAGTGCCGCACTTCAATTATGTAGGCGATTCCATACTGGGCTTTAAATCTCATATGGGAGCGGGCGCGGTGACTTCCAATGTAAAGAGCGACAAAACGCCCGTCGCGGTCAAAGCGGGTGACACGGTCATCGACACCGGACGCAAAAAGTTCGGCGCCATGCTCGGCGACAATGTGGAAGTAGGCTGCAACAGTGTACTCTGTCCCGGAACGGTCATCGGCAAAAACACCAACATCTACCCGCTGTCACGGGTACGCGGCGTAGTGCCGCAAAACTCCATCTACAAGGCTCCGGACAACATCGTTTCAAAACATTGATTATTGAAAGGAATACAAACAATGGGAAGACTTTTCGGTACCGACGGTGTACGCGGAGTGGCAAATGTTGAGCTCACCTGTGAGCGCGCTATGCAGATCGGTCGCGCGGCGGCTGAAGTTCTGTCAAGCGGCAGGCGTCACCTACCCACCGTACTTGTCGGTATGGACACCAGAATCTCCTCCGAGATGTTAGCCTCGGCTCTCACAGCGGGACTTTGCTCGGTAGGTGCGGATGTCATCGACCTGGGCGTAGTACCCACCCCCGCCGTTGCTTACCTCATCGGCAAATACAAGGCTCATGCCGGCATCATGATCTCCGCTTCGCACAACCCCTACGATTACAACGGCATTAAAATTTTCAACGAGGACGGCTATAAGCTTGAGGATGAGCTTGAAGAGCGCATCGAATCCATCGTGCTTGACGGCACTCCAATGCCCAAATTGGCGGCGGCTCACGACATCGGACGTGTCACTCGCGCTGTGAACGCACCCAAGGATTACATCGACCACCTTGTAAGCTCCGTGCATTGCTCCCTCGACGGTCTCAGCATTGCCGTAGACTGCGCAAACGGCTCCGCAAGCCGTACCGCGGCACAGCTTTTCGAACGTCTCGGTGCCAACGCAGTTATCCTCTCAAACGAGCCCGACGGCATCAATATCAACGAAAACTGCGGATCCACTCATCTCGACAATCTGAGAAGCTATGTGCTCGAGCATAATCTCGATGCGGGCATCGCATATGACGGAGACGCGGATCGCTGCCTGTGCATCGACAACGAGGGAGGCGACGTTGACGGCGATATGATCATGGCGATTCTTGCGCTGGATATGAAAGCCCGCGGGAAGTTAAACAAGAATACCGTCGTAGGCACGATAATGACTAACTTCGGCTTCACAAAATTCTGCGAAGCAAACGGCATTCGCTTCGAGGCAACAAAGGTCGGCGACCGCTATGTGCTGGAAGAAATGCTGCTTGAAGACTATTATCTCGGCGGCGAACAGTCGGGACATATCATTTTCCGCGACTTTTCCACCACGGGCGATGGTCAGTTAACCTCCATACAGCTTCTGTCTCAGTTGAAGCGCACAGGCACAAAGCTCAGCGATGCGGCAAAGGTGATGACCCGTTTCCCGCAGTTTATCGTCAACATTCGTGTGTCTGCAGAAGCAAAGCTGGCGTTCTATACAGATCACACGGTCAAGGAGATACTCGACGAGGCAAAGAAAACCATCGGCGACGGCGGCAGAATAGTCACACGTCCATCGGGCACCGAACCGCTTATCCGCATAATGACCGAAGGCGAGGACTCGACTCTTGCAAAGCGTGTTGCAGAGGATACTGCCGAGCGTATAAAGAAACAGCTTGACAGTTATAATTGATATTAAGAACCCCAAAAGCGCCCGGACCACTGTCAGAATATTCTGCAAGCGGTTGACGAGGAGAAAAATGATCGAAACATTCGGCGGGAATTTTTCCGGCGGAAGGCAATGCCGACCGTCGTAAGTCCGAGGACAAAACCCGTGGGCAACCGCGGCAAACAAAACATCGGATAAAACAGAAATTTTTAAATTTTACGGCAAAAGAGCCGTATGGGCACTTCGTGAGCGAAGCAGACCGTGCCCGTGCGGTACGGTTTGCCTTTCACACATACGGCTTTTGCAAGACAGGAGAACAAGCATATGTGTGGTATCATAGGATACATTGGTAAAGATAATTCCGTAAAGCATCTTATTGAGGGTCTGCGTGCCCTCGAATATCGCGGCTACGATTCGGCAGGCGCAGCGTTTTTTGATAATGAGGGCAGGCTGTGTTCCGTCAAGGCGGCAGGCAGACTTGCAAACGCAGAAGCAAAACTGACGCCGCTGCCCGATTCGACCTGCGGCATCGGTCACACCCGTTGGGCGACCCACGGCGCACCGAGCGACACAAACTCCCATCCCCACGGCACGGAAAGCCTGCGGCTCGTACACAACGGCATCGTGGAAAACTATGCCGCCATCAAGACAGAGCTTTCCGACCTCGGCTATACCTTTGAGAGCGACACCGACACCGAAGTGGCGGCAAAGCTGCTTGACTATTATTATATGAAGGAAAAGCTTACGGCACACGCCGCCATCGAGCGCATGACCTCGCGTCTTGTGGGCTCATGGGCGCTGGGGATACTGTTCGCCGACGCTCCCGACACGATCTGGGCGGCACGTCAAGGCTCTCCACTTATAATAGGAGTTGGTAAAGACGAGCACTATATCGCCTCCGACATCACGGCGATCCTTCGCTATACGAAAGACTACTACCAGCTTGATGAGGGCGAGATCGCCAAGGTCACACGGGAAACGGCGACGGTGTACAAGGACGGGAAAGAGGTCATAAAAGAGCTGAAAACCGCTCATTGGGACATCGAAGCGGCAGAGCGCGGCGGATACGCGCATTTTATGATAAAGGAGATCAACGAAGAGCCCGCCGCCATCCGCACCACGCTTCACAGCCGTATAAAGGATGGACTTCCATACTTTTCGAGCGACGGCTTTGACACTAAAATATTCGCAAGAATCTCACGCGTACACATCGTAGCATGCGGTACGGCTATGCATGCGGGACTGATCGCCAAAGGTGTGCTCGGCTCACTCGCCAAGCTGCCCTGCGAGGTTGAAATAGCCTCCGAGTTCCGCTATAACGATCCGCTTATTGGCGAGCATGATCTTGTGCTCATCATTTCGCAGTCCGGCGAGACGGCGGATTCCCTTGCGGCACTGCGGCTCGCTAAGGAAAAGGGCGCGGCAACGCTGGCAATAGTCAATGTCATCGGATCATCCATCGCCCGCGAGGCAGATGCGGTGCTCTACACCATGGCAGGTCCCGAAATAGCCGTAGCAAGCACAAAGGCGTATTCGGTTCAGACAGCACTGCTGTATCTTTTATCCGTAGAAGCGGCGCTCGTTCGCGGAAAGCTCGACCTTGACGCGGCGAAGATGCGAGTTACCGAGCTGTACGAGCGAGTACCCGAAGCTGTAGCGGAGATGATCGCGCGCGAGAACGAAATAAAAGCGATAGCCGAAAAAATAGCGCCGAACGAGGATCTTTTCTTTATCGGACGCGGTGCGGACTATTATCTCGCCGCCGAAGGCTCGCTGAAGCTCAAAGAGATCTCATATATCCACAGCGAAGCCTATGCAGCGGGTGAGCTGAAGCACGGCACCATTTCGCTGGTAACTCCCGGTGTGCCCATCATCGCGCTCTGCACGGTACCGCGGCTGTATGAAAAGATGGTCTCCAACATCCGCGAGACCAAAGCCCGCGGAGCCGAGACGTTTATGATAGCGAGTGCGGACACAGGGGTCGCCGACGGTACGGCAGACCACATTCTGCGCCTGCCCGCCATATCGGCGGAGCTTGCGTTCCTGCCCGCGGTGTGCGCACTGCAGCTTATCGCCTACCACGCGGCGGCAGCAAGGGGCTGCGACATCGACAAACCGCGCAACCTCGCAAAATCCGTGACAGTGGAGTGATATTTACCAAGAAGGCACAGAAAAAAGCTATGGCACCATGCGTGCCATAGCTCTTTTTATTAACGGAAAAAGTCCGCTTCGAAGTTTCTCATGGCAGACTAAGCAAAATATCCGCCAAATTTGCTCTATACAGTTTTTGAGCTTTACTCTCGACATTTTCTAACGCAGCAAGTATTTCACCTTTTTCATTACTGTAGATACTGTATGTATTAAAAGCCCACCCTTCATCCGCTTCAAAGCTTACCGGACAAATTCTATTCAACTGCATATCGATGACTATCAAATCAATATCGGTTCGATTCGAGCTCAAAAGGAAATAGCGGTCATCTATCAGCGATTCGGAAACCACCTCATCCGGTTCAAGCCACGATATATCCATTTGCTCGTATAGATCACCGTTTTTCACAAGCATCACATACCCCGGAAGCTTTTCATCTGATTTTGTTATATCAATTTCAAAATACAACAGATCCCCGATACTGTACATTTCCCACGCTCGGTATTTTTTCTGCCCATATGCCTGCAAAGCATCAAGTTCAGTGGAATATACAAGCGTACCGTCAGCCTCATGCACTTCCAAGTAGTTGTGTATCTCATAATTGATCATCTGATCGTATAGTATCCAGATGCGTTCGTCAAAGGTCTCCACAAGACGTATATTTTTCGATGTAATGAGTGGATTACTCCAATAATCATCGAAAGACTCATAAAAAATCGATAGAGCCGACGACTCAATATCATACAGATATATTGTATCCGACATTACCCCATTCGCGTTCTTGTACATAAAAAACAAGATTCGATTTTCATCTATCGGTTCAATATCAATTCTTGGTGATGAGGCGGGAACATCGTTTATGATTGTAAATATGTCAGAAGCCACATCATACTGTATAAATAGCATACGCAAAGCCCCCGTGTTATCATAATAGCACGGGGCGATAAACAAATATCCTCCGAGTTCGGCCGCCGTTGGCTGATTTACAGCAAAGGGATATCTGAAACTGCCAATCACATCATGCGTGCTCACATTATATACCGTCATAATAAGCTCATTAGCATCCGCTTCGGTGTAATAGAAATGTTCACCATAATATAGTGCACCGATACGAATGTCATTTTCATTTTTAACCGTTCCGTTGGTTCTATAACTTACATATGATAGTTTGTGTTCAGGCACTTCGGATACGCCCGAGAAAGATACCACATCCATAAATTCAAATTCACGTTTCCCGGTGTTATCCTGAGGAATCGTATCTTCATCGATAATTTCTGTGCATATCGTAGTGTTTGCCAAACTTTCGTCAGTGCTGTCTTTCGGTAACTGCGTCTGCTTGGTTGTGTCCAAGGAATCACTGCCGGATTGCTCATCCGGCAATGATTCACAAGATATGGTGAACATCAGAACGAAAACAATAAGCAGCGCAGTACAAAATAATCTATATCTCATACGGCTATCCATATTGGTACTCGACTCCTTAATACATCATTCTTAATCGGATATTGTGGTAACCGATTATAACTGTGTACAGTTATGCCTGGCATAGGTTGTCTTAGTAAAATCAATCGAATTACCATATTCCACCACACCTCCTAATATGACTTAATAATACCTATCAGCGAAGATGCTGCCACCTATTCACCGGTTATATTATACCATATATAACCAAACATGTCAAGCATTTTTGTGTATTATTACAATTTTCGGAGTATTACATAGTTATATTTACGAAATTTTGTACAGCTCAACTGTAATATAATTAGGCATTTTAATTTTTTACATATAAATATTAAACTTTACTTGCGTAAAAAAAACGGACAGCCACTGTCCGTTTTTCATATTCATTACTTCTTTAACTTTGCCTGAGCCTTAAGTCTCGTGGGCGTGTCAAGTATCGCCTTTCTCAGTCTTATTGACTTCGGCGTGACCTCCATGAGCTCGTCCTCGGCAAGGAATTCAATAGCTTCCTCGAGGCTCATCTGCTTGTGGGGGGTAAGGATAAGAGCCTCATCTGCACCCGACGAACGGATGGACGTGAGATGCTTCTTTTTACAGGGATTCAGTGCGATGTCGCCGATCTTCGGTGACTCGCCGACGATCATACCCTCGTAAACCGGAGTCTGTACGCCAACGAACATCTGACCTCGATCCTGAGTCTGATAAAGACCGTAGGATGTGGTCTCGCCCGCTTCACTGGCAACCAGAGAGCCTGTGTAGCGGAGGGTGATGTCACCGCGATAGGGCTGATAGCCGTCAAATACGGAGTTGATGATACCCTCGCCGCGAGTATCGGTGAGAAATTCACTTCTGTAACCGAACAGACAGCGGGCGGGGATAATATATTCGATTCTCATACGGCTGCCGTGAAGATTCATTTCAAGCAGGTCGCCCTTGCGCGCGCCGAGCTTCATAATAACAGTCCCCTCGCTTCCCTCGGGAACGTCGATGGTGACGCGCTCCATCGGCTCGCAAAGCTGACCGTCGATCTCCTTGTAAAGCACACGGGGCATGGAGCAGGTCAGCTCATAGCCCTCACGGCGCATGTTTTCGATAAGGATGGAGAGGTGCATTTCGCCGCGTCCCGCTACCTTGAAGCAGTCGGTGGTCTCGCCGTCGGATACACGGAGCGATACATCGCGAAGCAGCTCCTTGTAAAGGCGCTCGCGAAGCTGACGAGAGGTGACAAACTTGCCCTCACGTCCCGCGAACGGGCTGTCGTTGACCGAGAATGTCATTTCAAGAGTCGGTTCGCTCACCTTGACAAATTCAAGCGGCTCAACGCAGTCTACCGCGCAAACTGTGTCTCCAATGGTAACATCGCCCGCACCGGAGAAGCAGACAATATCACCCATCTTGGCTGTTTCAACGGGAATGCGCTGGAGACCGTCGATCTGATAAAGCGACACGATACGTGTGCGCTTTGGGGCTTCATCACTGTGGAAATTGGTTATAGCAACCTCCTGCCCGACTTTAAGCTCTCCGCGCTCGATACGACCTATACCGATACGTCCCACATACTCGTTATAGTCGATGGAGGAGACAAGCATCTGAAGCGGCTGGTCAACCTCGCCCTCGGGAGCGGGAATATATTCGAGGATGGTGTCGAACAGGCACTTTAAGTCGGTGCCCTTTTCGTCGGGAGAAAGAGACGCAGTGCCGTCACGTCCGCAAGCAAAGATCATGGGCGAATCAAGCTGCTCGTCGGTAGCGTCAAGATCAATAAGCAGTTCAAGCACCTCGTCGATGACCTCGTTGATACGCGCGTCGGGCTTATCTACCTTGTTTACGACAACAATGACCTTGTGCTTTAATTCAAGAGCCTTCTGCAGGACAAAACGCGTCTGCGGCATGGGTCCCTCTGCCGCGTCAACGAGCAGAAGTACGCCGCTTACCATTTTGAGTATGCGCTCTACCTCGCCGCCGAAGTCCGCGTGGCCGGGGGTATCAATAATGTTGATCTTTACATCCTTATAATGCGCGGCTGTGTTCTTGGCAAGTATTGTGATGCCGCGCTCTTTTTCGATGGCATCCGAGTCCATGACTCTGTCCTCGGTCGCCTGGTTTTCACGGAAAATACCGCCCTGCTTTAACATCTCGTCGACGAGGGTAGTCTTACCGTGGTCAACATGGGCGATTATTGCGATATTTCTTAAATCGTTGCGGATCAATGTGATCTCTCCCTTATAATAAAATTATTCCTTTTGCAATCATACTCTTTATTATACCACAAATGGGCTCTCAATAAAATATCAAAACTCGCTAATATTCAGCGAGTTTTGATATATTTTTTTGATAATCAAGAAAAATCACAGCATCCGCGAGGCGACATTTATATTACTTTTCGGATATCGCCGCGCGAGGCTTTGTCTCACGCCTTCTGGTCTTCATCCGCATCGTGTAGATCTCCTCCACTGCGAATGCAAGCTTTGTAATAACATTTTCCTTTGTTGGATAACAGTAGAAGGAATCATCCTCGGTTGAGATATCCACACAGTCAAAGGGTTTAATATAGCAATAATCGTACTCAATATGCAGACTGTTTGTCTGGAGCGGTGCACGCTGTATACGGTACTCCTCTCCATTGTACTCGCCGGTAAGAACAAAGCCGTTCTCCGCATCGTGAGTGAGTCTTGCCGCGCCGAGATACTCAAAACGCCAGCATCTCGGAAGTGAATAAACATCCACATCATCCGCAAACGAGTACTCGCCGCGCTCGAGCTGCCCTCTCACCTGCTCGCGCTCCCACGCGAACCAATCGGGAATATACGAAAACTCTGTCTCGCCGTCCAATGCGGTGAGAACGCTGTCCTCACTAAGCCGCCAACGCTTGCCGCACTCGGTGCAGTAAAGCTCCGCTCCCTCGGACGCCATCTTCGATTCGGTCATGCAGTGAGGGCATTGATAAAGTATCTTGTGAAGTCCCTCGGCACGGTAGCTTTCCTTAATGCGGAAGCCCGTCTCGCGCTGATACGCGTACTCATCGTATGTAAGCGCTTTTCTGACGACCGCGTTGATCTCGTCAATTGAAAGCGCTTCTATCTGCTCTTCGGTGAGAATGAGCTCAGCCGTTGTATGAAGCGGCACCTTGCGCTTTTTTCTGAAATTCCAGAACGGAGAATGGAGATAATTTCCGTGATGGACTACTGCAACCACAGGTTTTTTATTGCGCTTGATAAGCATCCCCACAGAGTCCGGTATATACGACGTCACACCGCAGGGCGAATACCTCGCCTCGGGGTACATACAAAGGATATCACCCTTCTTCAGCACCTCTCTGATAGATTTCAGCAGGTGCATATCCATCGTAAATTTTCTGGTACAGATCGCACCGATAAGCTCCATCAGCCACGGACGGCGGTAATATCCGTCGATGCTCACCACGTTGTTGACGCGGTGTGGCCATGTGAGCTGTGCGCAAAGCTCAAAATCTATAAAATACATATGGTTTGAAAGCACCATGTACGGGGGTTTGAGTCCCTCCATATTTATCTTTTCAACCTTATACTTTTTGCCTATGAGCAATATCTTTGATAAAAACCAAATAAGGAAAACAATGATTCGCGGCTGGCGTATGGGATATTTTGCGGATTTATACCTCTTTTTGTTCTTGTAATTTACCTCTGCTGCCATTTTTAATGTCCTTTCATGCTCTGTTAATATATCGCTTTAATTATACATGATCTTACATCAAAATGCAACAATTTTTTAAATTTTCATTCAAAAAAGTTGCAAAAGTTCACACGCAGTGATACAATGTAACAAGAACTATACTGGAGGGATATCATGACCATCCTGCTTATGATCCTCGGTGCGCTGCTTTTTCTCGCTGCAGCCGCAGCGCTGACGGCATACATCTGCTTTTATATGATATTTAAACGATCGGACAATGAAAAAGACACGGAAGAATACCCGATCCCAAGCGGCAAGGTCTACGAGCCGTTCCGCGAAGATATGATCGGATATCTGAAAACCGTTCGGGCTATGCCCTGCCGCCAAGCAGAGATAACCTCCTTCGACGGTTTAAAACTGCGCGGCAGATACTATGAATACAAAAAGGGCGCTCCGATCGAGCTTCTGTTCCACGGCTACCGCGGTACGGCGGAGCGTGACCTTTCGGGCGGAGTGCTTCGCTGCGCCAAGCTTGGAAGGAGTGCGCTTATCGTAGACCACCGTGCCGGCGGAACCAGCGAGGGCAACGTTATCACCTTCGGCATAAACGAGAGTCGCGATGCCGAGAGATGGGTGGACTTCATCCTCTCCGACATTGATAAGGACGCGAAAATAATCCTCACAGGCATCTCCATGGGCGCGGCAACGGTGCTGATCACAGCACAAAAACCGCTTCCAAAAAACGTGGTGGGCGTCCTCGCTGACTGCGGCTACACCTCCGCCAAGGCAATAATCAAAAAGGTCATGCGCGAAATGCATCTCCCTGCAAATCTCCTCTACCCCTTCGCAAGACTCGGCGCACGACTTTACGGCAGATTCGATATTGACGAGACCTCGCCCATCGAGGCAATGAAAAACAGCCGCATCCCCATACTATTCATACACGGCGATCACGATGATTTTGTCCCCCATGAAATGAGCATAGAGAATTACAATGCCTGCATATCGAAAAAACAGATAGTCACGGTCAAGGACGCGGGACACGGTACCTGCTATATGCAAGACCCCGAGCTGTATCTTGACTCGCTTCGTGAGTTTTTTGATCCTCTGTTTGTGTAATATGAAAAAGCGGGTACTCCGTACCGAAAAGGTCAGAGTACCCGCTTTTGCGTTTGCTATTTGAGTATCATGTACATACCTGCATTGCTGTGTGCGGGATCAGCAGGCATCGTCAGTGCGCCGCTTGCCACGGCATCGTTGACCGCCATACCGCGGACGCCGTACATGAACATCGAAACATAATAATTCAGCGTCTCGTGGAGAACGGGATTTGAGCGTCTTTCAAGCACTGCACGAATCTCCGAAAACAGCTCGTCGAGCTGTTCCTTCAGCTTCACAGTCGACGGATGTGAGCTTATAAGCTCCATCATCTTTTTGTGGCTGTTATCACGGAATACCAACATGTCGGGAACAACTGTACCGTCCTCTGCCGCGTGAGCATATTTTTCCGCAATACCTCCCCATATTTCGGATTCACTCGCGCTGAATGTGTCTACCTTACTTCCGTCAAGTATAGCCTCGCCCAGGAAATGCAGTGTCAGGCTGTCAAGATATGTGGCTTTAAAGCCCGCGCCGGTCAGTGCCAACTGCCCCCAAAAGACAGGCTCGGATACCGAGCAGTTGTGATTTACAGAGTAATCCTCACTTATAAGATTATGTGATTCATAGCCCATGAATCCCCAGTCACCCTTATTCGGACGCTTAAAATAACCCTTTATCCCCACTCCGGTGATACCGCTAACCAGATTGTCAATTGCATAAAGATATACGGTCCACTTAAATTCCGTATCTCCGACATTGGGCTTTATAAGCTCACGAATTTCCTCAAGATTATCACTGACCGCTCTGTGAAGCAGCTCCGCGCGCTCCTTGGATCCGCGTTTTTCGATGTTGTATATCTCCACCTGACACTCCTTATCTGCGATAAAGAAGTTGGTGATATATTTACCGCCGTCCAGCTTTTTTAAAAGCGTGGCTCGGCAAAGGAGTTCGATCTCCTCCTCCATATAGGGAAGCGCGATACCAAGCTCCATGGCAAGCTCCTCCGCTGTTGACGGATTGTTGGAGGCTTCAAGCAGAATATTGTTGGGTATCATGCGGTTGACAGCGCTCCACGGAAGTCCGTCGGGCTGATTTCCCGATGCCGCAAAGCTCATGTTCTCAGGTGCATAGCTTCTTTTTCCAAATTCTCGTGCCATATCCATTCCCTCTCTTAAAATTTTTCTCGCCCGCATAAGGCGGGTCTTGACTGTTCCCGTGGGCATATCAAGTCGTCTGGACAGCTCGGTTATGCCCACGTTTTCGATATAGTGCGCCGCGATAAGCTCACGGTGCTCCTTCGCAATAAACGCAAGCTCACGTATCAGCAGTGAATACTGCTCGCTCTCGATAAGTATCTCCTCAGGGGTATCGCCATCGGCAATGTCAAAGTCTCCGATATCCTCTCCCGCAATACGCTCACGGTGACGCATTCTGCCTTCTACCCATTTTGTGTAGCGATTGTGCGCTATCTTCCACACCCACGCCGAAAAATGAGCGGGCGGCGGATAACTCGCAAGCGCGTGCAGTACCGCAAGCGCGATATCGGACGCAAGCTCCTCCGCCTCATTACGGTCGCCTGTCTTTTTAAGGCAGTAGTAGAACATGGGGCCGATATAATCCCGTGCGTAGACTTCGGCATAAGCAGCGGTATCCATAGTTGTCTCCTTTCGCTGTTTTAAGGTGCCCTCGAGGGACATCATAACCGGTTACACTTATACAGTGTCAAAAAATCTGAAGCGGTTCTCGAAAAATCGAAAAATTTTTTCAAAAGCGGCAGATCTCATGCCAAATATGGACATGGGTACCGTAAAATCGTCGGTATAAGTCTCGATATAGGGATAATTTGTAAACATAATGAATGCTCCTTTTGTTTTTCTTCAGCCGGCTGCATTCATATAGTGTCGGAAAGTTTTAAATGGTTTGCGAAAAAACAAGATCGGGGGAAAAATCCCCCGATCGGCGCCTCAAAACTTCATCCGCACAGCCTCGGTGACCTTGCCGCTGTCCGTGTCAACGGAAAACAGCACCGCATCCACTTCAACCTCACCATCGGAAATATCGAATCTCACCGGCATTTTAGTGCGAAGCTTTTCGATGATGATCTCCGCTTTTACGCCGAGAACGCCGTCATGGGGACCCGACATGCCGAGGTCGGTAACGTATCCGCTTCCCCTCGGAAGTATCATCGTGTCTGCCGTTGGCACATGGGTGTGCGTACCCACGATAATATTTATGCGCCCATCAAAATAACGTCCGAGCGCGATCTTTTCACTTGTCGCCTCGGCATGGACATCAAGGAAGGCGAGATCGTATCTGCCCGCCTCGCGCTCCAGTATGCGGTCGATCGTATCAAAGGGACAGGCGAGCGATTCAAGATAGATCGTGCCGAGCACGTTTATCACAAGCACACGCCAGCCGTCGATATTAACGATTGTATAGCCGTTTCCCGCCGTGCCCGAGGGATAGTTTGCAGGGCGGATAAGCATCTCGCTCGAATCAAGATACTGCCGTATCTCCCGCTTCTTAAAAATATGGTTACCGCTCGTCAGCACATCACAGCCCGCCGCGATAAGCGTATCCGCGCTCGCGGGGTCAAGCCCGTTGCCCACAGCCGCATTCTCCGCATTGCAGACAACCATATTTATTCTATGGTAGTTTCTGAAGCCCCACAGCTTTTCTTTTATATATTTCACCGCCGCCGGTCCCACAACGTCCCCGATAGCAAGAATTTTGAATGAGTTCACCTGTTTCCTCCGTTTTTGATCTTATCCCAGTAAGCTTTCGCCGCCTGCTCGGTCTTATTTTCACCGTATTCGTAGTAATGCGCATTTTTCAACTCATCGGGCAGATATTGCTGTTTCACATAATGGTCCGGATATTCGTGGGGATACTTGTATCCCACAAAATTGGGACTGCGCAGATGCGTCGGCACATTCTGTCCCTTCCCCGCCGCAATATCCGCATTCGCCGCCGCAAGCGCGGAGTACGCACTGTTTGACTTTGGTGCTGTGGCGAGCATCACTGCCGCGTTTGCAAGGGGGATACGTCCCTCAGGCAGTCCAAGCTCGCGTGCGCTGTCCACACATGCCTTGGTTATCACCGCCGCCATGGGGTACGCAAGTCCGATATCCTCGCTTGCAATGACCTGGAGCCGTCTGCATGCAGACACAAGGTCGCCGCCTTCTAACAGCTTCGCAAGATAAAACACCGCCGCATCGGGGTCGGAGCCGCGTATGGACTTCTGTAAGCAGGACAAAAGATCGTAATGCACGTCCCCCGCACGGTCGAAGCTGCCAAGCACCTTCGGCGTAAACGAGCGAATAAGCTCCGCAGTGATCTCGCCGTCTCCCGCCACAGCAAGATAGAAAGCGTTTTCAAGCAAGCCGATACTGCGCCGCACATCTCCCGCGCCCGCACCGGACAGCGCCTCATAAGCCTTCGTGCCGCATTTTACGGCAGCGTTCTCATCGGCGTTAAGCCGTTCAAGCGTGCGTTCAAGCGCACGCTTTATCTCGGCAGACGACACAGGCTTAAACTCAAACACCGCCGAGCGAGAGATGATAGCGTTGTATACATAAAAATACGGATTCTCCGTAGTGGAAGCGATCAGCGTGATACGCCCGTCCTCCATATATTCGAGCAGTGACTGCTGCTGTTTTTTGTTGAAATACTGTATCTCGTCAAGATAAAGCAGAATGCCGCCGCTGCCGTATATGGTTCCCGTCTCCTCGATGACCTCCTTGACGTCCGCAAGGCTCGCAGTTGTGGCGTTTAGTCGTCGCAGGGTCATGCCCGAGCGCTCGGCAACTATATTCGCCGCCGTGGTCTTGCCCGTACCGGGAGGACCGAAGAATATCATATTTGTAATATGCCCCGAATCCACCATGCGGCGAAGCACACCGTTTGTTCCCACAAGGTGCTCCTGCCCTACCATATCGTCGAAGCTCATGGGTCTGACTTTATCGGCAAGCGGTCTTATCATGACTTTTTCCCTTCAGTAAGTAAATTTTCTTCTCGTTTAGCCCTCGCGGCACGCACCGCGGCATCAAACAGCTCCATATCCTCGCAGAGATTGGCAAGCCTGAACCGCAAATCGCCGTGTTGGCGCACATCGTCCTCGCCCGAGCGCAGAAAATCGCCGGGACCGCGCTCTCCAAGGTCAAACTCCGCGATCTTGAAGCCATCATATGTGGTTCGCATGACCTCCAGCCGTTCCTTCGCCGTGCTCCCACCCTTAACGTCGGACACAAGCACGCAGTACGACTTCGCCTTTCCTCTGCCTACACGCCCTCTTAGCTGATGGAGCTGTGACAGACCAAAGCGCTCGGCGTTTTCCACTATCATAAGAGTGGCGTTGGGTACATTTACCCCCACCTCGATGACCGTGGTGGAAACGAGCACATCAAGCTCACCGGACGCAAACGCCGTCATGACGGCATCCTTTTCGGCAGGCTTCATTTTGCCATGCACACAGCCGATCTTCAGCTCGGGCAGCGCCTCGTCGAGCGTCTGCGCCCATGTAAGTGCCGCCTTCGGCGGTGTTTTCGGCAGCATGACCTCGTTTATATCGTAGCCGAAGTCGAAAAGGCGAATGTCCTCCTGGGTCACCTCGCCGATCTCTGCCTCCTCGACCGATGGGCAGACTACATAGGTCTGATGTCCCTCGGCTTTCTGCTTTCGTATAAAGCCGTTGAGCCGTTCACGATAGCCCTCGTTTACCACGAAGGTCTCCACTCGCTGTCTGCCGGGCGGCATTTCGTTCAGCGGGGACATATCAAGATCGCCGTAAATAAACATGGCGAGCGTACGCGGAATGGGCGTTGCACTCATGGTGAGCTGATGACAGGAATCACCGCCGCCCTTCATGAGAAGCGCGTCACGCTGTCCCACGCCGAAGCGGTGCTGTTCATCACAGATGACAAGCCCCAGTCGCGAAAACTCCACCTCATCGCCGATAAGCGCATGGGTGCCGATAAGCATGTTAAGAGAGCCGTCAGAGAGACTTCCGAGCAATTCACGGCGTACTTTGCCCTTCACCGAGCCCGTAAGAAGTCCGCAGCTTATACCGAGACTTCCCAGCAGACCCGACAGCTCGGTGTAATGTTGAACCGCCAGTATTTCCGTAGGTGCCATCATCGCGCACTGATAGCCGTTTTTTATTGCAATATATGCCGCTGCGGCTGCGACCACCGTTTTACCGCTGCCGACATCTCCCGACACAAGCCTCCGCATAGGTACGCCGGACGCAAGATCCGCGGCTATTTCGCGGACAGCGTACACCTGAGCACCGGTCAGCGAATAAGGCAGCTTTTCGACAAGCGGCGTGATATCGCCGTCCGCAAGTGCGGGGGCGGTGACATCCTTCTTTTTTACCTCGCCCGCACCGAGTGCGAAGCGGTACAGCTCCTCGAAGATCAATCGTTTTTTTGCGATTTCGAGAGCTTTGAAATCGGACGGCGCATGAATGCTCCGCAGTGCGGTTCCGATGGCGCAGAGATCGTTCTCGCGGCAGATCTCCTCGCCGAGCACATCGGGGATAGCGTCACCAAGCTCAACAAGCGCGGCAGCCACAAGTTTCGCAAGCAGCTTCTGCGTGATCCCCGCCGTCAGCGGATACACCGCCACCAAAGGCGCCAGTGCCTTACCCTCGATAACAGGCTCCACCACGGGAGACGAGAGCAAGCACTTGCCGCCTTCCTTTACGACCTTACCGTAAAAGCGGTATTCCCCGCCCTTTACTATGGAATCCTTCATGTAGGGCTGATTGAAAAAGGTGATCTCACAGCTACCCGACTCGTCGAACGCTCTCAGCTTGCCAAGGGTCATGCCCCGCTTCAGCGCGGCGTTCTTAACATCGGTTGCCGCAGTGAGAATAAACGCCGCCACCTCGCCGTTTTCGGCGTCGGCAAGCGGCTTTATGTTCCCTCGAAACTCATACGCCCGCGGGAAATGATACAGAAGCTGCCCCACGGTGGTGATCCCGAGCTTCGCAAGAGCCTTGGCTCGGGTCTCACCCACCCCGCGCATATACTGTATATTGGTATCGAATGTTAATGGCATATTTTCACCTTAGTATTTCGCTCCGAATGAGCAGATGGAGATCGTACGGCATTACTTTCTTGCCGCGAAATATGTACCCACGTGCTTGCCGTCGGAAATATCGTAAAGCACCTCCGGGTTCTTGCCGTTGACGATCAGCATGGGAATACCTGCCTCGGTAACCAGCTGTGCCGCCTTTATCTTGGTGATCATACCACCCGTGCCTCGATCGGTACCTGCGCCGCCCGCATAGGAGATAACAGTTTCGTCGATCACATCAACACGGCTGATAAGCTTAGCCTCGGGATTTTTTCTCGGATCACAGTCGTAGAGACCGTCAATGTCCGACATGTTTATGAGCAGATCCGCCCCGCAGACAAGTGCGACGTACGCGGACAGTGTGTCGTTGCCGCCGAATTTCAGCTCTTCCACGGAGATCGGATCGTTTTCGTTGACGATCGGTACACATCCGAGCTTCAACAGCTCGCGGAAGGTGTTTTTTGCGTTGGTACGGCGCACATCGTTGTCGATAATGTCCTTGGTCATCAGCATCTGTCCCACAGTGTGACCGTAGGTGGCGAAAAACTGCTCATACACCTGCATAAGCTCTGCCTGACCGATAGCGGCAAGCGCCTGCTTTTCCTCGGTGCTATCCGGGCGTCTGCCCAGGTTGAGTCTGGAAATTCCCGCCGCCACAGCGCCCGAGCTTACGAGCACCACTTCATGACCTGCGTTCTTGAAATCCGAAAGTATGCGCACAAGCAGCTCCATACGGCGAAGATCGAGATTGCCCGTAGCGTGCGTAAGCGTGTTGGAACCGATCTTCACCACGATGCGGGAGCTTTTATCAAGAATACTCATTTTATCTTTTGTGTTCCTCTGTATTATTCGGCAAAGCAATCCATAAGCGCATTGAATGCGGCTTCATCGGAGTAGGTAAAGTAGACCTCGGAAATGCGGTCGCCGAGCATTGCGCGGTATACGCACTGATAGATAGCAGTACCGTTCATGCTTACGGTATAAAGCGCACCCCTGTAGCTTCTGCCGCCAAAGGTCGCATTATCAAGCTCGGAATACTCAACATTAAGACCGTTGGCTTCATACTGAGATTTGATGGAATCCAGTTGAGCCGTAAGATAATCCTCAAAGGTAACGCCTTCGCCTGCAGATAAGGTTCTGACAAGCACGGTATCATAGTTTGTGTTGTCGGTAGCCATCATTTCATATATGGCGCCGTCCTCGAGAGCCGCAATCTCTGCAAGCTCCTCGTCATCCGCCATTGTGATACTGTCGGAGGCGGTAAATTTAATGCCGCTCCATGCGCTCTCATATCCCTCGGCAGATGTGACACCCTCGGTATATTCGGAAACATCCGTATAAACGCCGTCTCCTCCGTTCTTATGTCCGTCACCGCTGCAAGCAGTCATAAAAGTACCCGCAAGAATAAGCGCGCCGAGAAGAAGTGCAAGCTTTTTCATGATTTTATATCTCCCTGTTAATTATTTCGGCGGATAATCATATATTTTTTGAAAATTTTTGCAAATGGGCTTTGCAAATCGTCAATTTTATATTATAATATATATTAGCTATGTTATCCACCGATTATATTATACCCTGTATTCGATGAAATTGCAAGAGTTTCGCAGTAAAAATATCATGGAGAAAGCGAACATATATGAACAAAACCGTACACATTCCCGAGTTGCTTGCCCCTGCGGGCTCCCCGGAGGCGCTTGATGCCGCCATCGCGGGAGGTGCCGACGCGGTATATTTCGGCGGCGCGGTGTTCAACGCACGCATGAACGCCAAAAATTTCGCGGACGATGCGCTGCGGGATGCCATTGATAAATGCCGTCTTTACGGCGTTAAAACCAACATAACCCTCAACACTCTGGTGCACAACCGTGAAATGCACGATGTCCTGAAATATGTAGAAGAGCTCTACACTCTGGGCGCCGATGCACTTATTGTCGCCGACCTCGGCGCGGCACGGCTGATACATCGGTATTTCCCCGACTTTGAGCTTCACGCAAGTACACAGGCGGCAGGCCACAACACCGATGCGGCGCGGACGCTTGCAGATATGGGCTTTTCCCGCATGGTAGCGGCACGTGAGCTGTCTCGTGACGACCTTGCCGTACTCTGTACAAATTCACCCATTGAGACCGAGATGTTCATCCATGGAGCCATCTGCGTATCGCAGTCGGGCGGCTGCCTTGCAAGCTCACTGATAGGCGGACGAAGCGGCAACCGCGGTGAGTGTGCGCAGCCCTGCCGTCTGCCCTATAAAAGGTGCGGCGCTAAGGAGCGCGACACCTACGCGCTGAGCTTAAAGGATATCTGCCTTGCATCTCACATAACAGAAATACTTGATCTCGGCGTAGCTTCCCTTAAAATAGAAGGCAGAATGAAAAGCCCCGACTACGTGTATGGCGTCACCCGCATCTATCGCCGTCTGCTTGATGAGAGACGCAACGCCACACAGGACGAGCTCGCCGAGCTGCGCGCTCTGTTTTCACGAAGCGGCTTCACCGACGGATATTACACCAAGACCGTTGACCGCAAAATGCTCGGTATACGCACCGAAGCCGACAAGGCGGAAAGCGCGGACAAGACCGCTAAAGCCACCGACTACGCCGCGCTGTGCCGTGAGCGCCGCCGACCCTTAAACATGCGTATACGCATCGAGGCGGGCAAGCCCGCAGAGCTGTACGCCGAGGTAGACGGAGTCACCGCCACGGTATGCGGAGCCATCCCCGACAAAGCTGAAAACCGTCCCATGACATACGAATCGGTAATAAAGAACCTGGAAAAGCTCGGGAATACGCCGTTTCGTCCCGGAAGCGGCACCGTGCGTCTGGACGACGGGCTTATAATGCCTCTGTCCGCCCTGAACGCTCTGCGCCGAGACGCAGTGGATGCGATAACCGCCAAGCTCACGCTTCGCCGAGAGCCGCGGCTTCCGGGGAAGCTCGATATGCCGAGCTGTGAGCTTCCGCCTCCCGCCAAGACTGCTCGGTTCTGTTCTTATGACAGCATTCCCGACCATATATCGGGCTGTGACATCGTCTACCTTCCGCTGGAAAAATTCTCTCCCGAAATGTGCGATCGTGTAAACGGCGTTATCATCCCGCCGGTTGTATTTGATTCGGAAGTCGCCGAGATCTCGGCAATGCTGAAAACCGCCGCAAACGCAGGTATACGTCATGCGCTTGTATCGAATCTCGGTCACATCGCGCTTGCAATGTCGGCGGGAATGGTCACACACGGCGATTTCAGGCTGAATATTTTCAATGCTTACACAGCGGAAGCTCTTTTGGAGCTTGGCTTCGCCGATCTGATTGCTTCACCGGAGCTCACCCTGCCGCAGCTCCGTGACCTCGGACTCCCTCCGATAATATACGGCAGAGTGCCGCTGATGACCCTTGAAAAATGCGTGATCCGCGACCTTTATTCCTGTGACGAATGCAAAAAGCGCAGCTTTTTGCCCATGCGTGACCGAAAAGGCACCGATTTTCCACTAACGCGCGCGTGGCGGCACCGCAACATCATGTACAACAGCGTGCCGATCTTCATGGAGGACAAGCGTAATGAGCTCATCCGCTATCGCATCGGCGGCGGACACTATATTTTTACCGATGAGTCCCGCGAGGAAGTGAAAGCGCTGCTCTCGGGCAAGCCACTACCGCCAAAGGACGGTAAGATCAGGAGGATCGTAAAATGAATGAAATAAATGTGAAAATTAAGCTGGTACGCCAATGTTCGTCGGTACCCGAATATGCTACCGCAGGCTCGGCGGCGGTGGATCTTCGCTCAGCGGCAGACTCGGCAATCACAATCGAGCCCCACGGGCGCGCCGTGATACCCTCCGGCATCGCCATTTCCCCGGAGACCTCGGGCGTTGTCGCAATCATCGCCGCACGCAGCGGGCTTTCCACCAAGCACGGCATCACCCTTGCCAACGGCATCGGTGTCATCGACAGTGACTACCGCGGCGAGATCTCCGTTTCCCTCATCAACCGCTCGGATGTCCCCTACACGATAGTCCCCGGTGACCGTATCGCTCAGTTGATGTTTGTCCCCGTCCTTCACGCACTCTTTACCCAAGTCCCGGAGCTCGACGACACCGAACGCGGCACAGGCGGCTTCGGGTCTACGGGCAGGAATTAATGCCGACGAGTGCGTTGCATAGCGTATGGGAGCACTCGCATACTCTTTAGCTAAACGGAAGAAGGAGAAATAACAATGGCAAAAAGTAAACTTTACAATACATTTTTGGTGCTGGTCGGGATAGTGGTCGGCACATTTGTGGGGAATTTGTGCAAGGGGATCAATGCACTGTCGTGGCTGGCGTTTGGCATTGACTTTGGCATGAATTCGCCGCTCACGCTTGATCTTGGCATAATGCAGCTGACCTTTGCTATCAGCATAAACTTGACTTTGGCGGTAGTGCTGTTTATCATACTCGCACTGGTTATCGGGAGGGCGCTGGCAAGATGACACCTAAGTTTATTTTAGCATCAAACTCCCCCCGCCGCCGCGAGATACTCGCAATGCTCGGCATGGATTTTACCGTGATCGTCTCCGACTGTGACGAGAATATCGAGGGAGAAATATCCCCCGACGCGCTCGTTCGCGAGCTTGCGCACCGAAAAGCGCAGGCGGTGGCAGAAAAGCTGAACATCAAAGGAGACTATATAGTGCTCGGCTCCGACACCGTGGTGTGGGACGGCAAGCGTGTCCTTGGCAAGCCCAAGGATAAAGATGATGCGTATAATACGCTCATGTCCCTTTCGGGAAAAGAGCATTCTGTGTTTACGGGAATCGCCATGATCGGACGTATCGACGGACGCGAGATTGTGTCAGCGGAAGCCGAGGAAACGAAGGTCGTGTTCGCAAAGCTCGGCGAGGGCGAGGTCAGATACTACGTGGACTCCAATGAACCGATGGATAAAGCAGGTTCATACGGTATCCAGGGCTTCGGCGGCATCTTTGTGACCGAGCTTCATGGGGACTATTATAACGTCGTGGGACTGCCGCTGTCGCTCATGCGAAGAATGCTTGCCCGCGATTTCGGACTCACCGCCGACGATTATATCGGAAAGGAACGGAAATAATATGGCAGTATATCTCGGAGTAGATTTCGGCACACGCGGCATCAAGATCTGCCAAAAGGGCAAGGGGATCGTTCTGCGTGAGCCAAACGTCGCCGCGGTGGATACAGAAGGCAACGTGATCGCCGTTGGTACGGAAGCACTGCTCATACGCGGGCGCGCACCGGGTACCGTCACCGTCCGCCGCCCGATACTGGACGGAAATATCACGGATTTCAATCTCGCGGCGGAAATACTTGACCATTGTCTTGAGATCGCCGCACCACGTGCGAAAAAGCACATTCTCGCCGCCGCCAAGTACGGTCTCGGAAGCCGCAATCGTGAATTGCTGCAAAAAGCTCTTTCCGATTGCCGTACAGGGCAGGTTGAGCTTGTAGATTCAGCACCGCTTTCCCTGCTCGGAAGCGGCTTTACTCCCGCGGAGGATGAAGCGGAGGCGCTCAGCGGTACTATCATCTGTGACATTGGCGCCGGGAGTGTGGAGGCATCGTACATCCGCGCAGGAGAGCTGCTTCGCACGGAGACAGCTATCGGCGCGGGCGATGCGGCAGATGCCGGCATAGTGTCCTACATACGCAGGAATTACGGGCTCGCCATCACACAAAATTCCGCACGGGAAGCAAAGCATAAGCTATCACTGTACGGCTCGGATGATCAAGCTCTCACCTTCACGGGAGTTGACAGCTCAACGGGTATGCCCCGCCGTATCGAAATCGCCGCAGACGCACTGCTCGAATGCTGTACAACGCAGATAGACGGTGCCGCCGATACCATCGCCGCACTCATAAATAATCTGCCGCGCTGCGGCGAGGACAGCTCCAGCGTGGATCGCATCATCATTGTGGGTGGCGGCGCTAAGCTGCCGGGTATCGGAGAGTATATTGAAAAGTCCCTGGGGCTGACAATCACCGTTGCAGACGAGCCGCTTGACTGCACGGTAAACGGGCTCAGCAGAATGCTTAACGGGTAATACGAAAAACGCGGTCAAAAACATAAGCTTCACCTGATTTTGTGTGTGATTTCCTATATTAAAGTAAAAAATTTGCGAATCTTCAATAAAACTCTTTCTTTTTTTCATCCGATGCGTTAAAATATACTTATACTACATATAAGAAAAGGAGATATAACCATGAAATTACCTTTTAATATTGATCTTAGCGGTAAGACCGCTCTCGTAACCGGCGGCGGCGGTGTGCTCTGCTCCGAGTTTGCAAAGGCTCTTGCAGCGTGCGGCGCAAAGGTCGCTGTGTGTGACCTCAGAGAGGATGCGGCTCAGAAGGTCGTTGACGAGATCGTTGCCGACGGCGGCACTGCAATGGCTGTAGCAGCTAACGTGCTTGATAAGGCAAGCCTTGAAGCGGCTCGCGAAGCGATCACCGCAAAGTTCGGCACCGTTGACATTCTCTTGAACGGCGCAGGCGGCAATAACCCCAAGGGTACCACCACCAAGGAATACCTCTTCCCCGAGGATCTCGAGGGGACCGCAGAGGATGTAAAGACCTTCTTCGACCTCGATCCCGACGGAATCGGCTTCGTGTTCAATCTTAACTTCCTCGGCACTCTGCTGCCCACTCAGGTATTTGCAAAGGATATGGCAAAGAAGGGCGACACCGTTATTCTCAACGTTTCGTCCATGAACGCGTTCAGCCCGCTGACAAAGATCCCCGCATACTCGGGCGCAAAGGCGGCTGTTTCCAACTTCACTCAGTGGCTCGCGGTGCATTTCTCCAAGGTGGGTATCCGCGTAAACGCTATCGCCCCCGGCTTCTTCGCAACCAATCAGAACCGTGCGCTTCTCTTCAACCCCGACGGTTCTCTTACCCCCCGCTCCGATAAGATACTCAGCCATACACCCATGGGTCGCTTCGGCGAGACCGACGATCTCATCGGTACGCTTCTGTGGCTCGTTGACAACAAGGCTTCCGGCTTTGTCAATGGCGTTGTAGTTCCCGTAGACGGCGGTTTCGCTGCATACTCGGGCGTATAATTTATATAGACTGTAGGAGTTGTTGCATTTAGTGCATAATGTGCATAAGAACTCGATATGAACCTGTAGGGGCGCATCGTGATGCGCCCCTACGAGTTTACGGTGTTATACACAATATACGTTTAGTGCAACAGCCCCGATGTTTTTATCATAGCTGCAAATTGGTATATTCATGATAAGTTAACATTTTATACACATGATATGTATGTACATTTTTTGTCTATTATGATATATTTATCATATGAAGCATGTCAACAATGTGCAATATGACCATAATCGGTCATTGTCTAACAGCAGTTTTCTCAAACGCACCCGATTCAGCAAAGATATCCTACTTTATTAAAGCGAAAGGTGAATATGCAAATGAAAAAAATTATCTCTTTATCATTAGCGCTGACAATTACAATGCTATGCTCAGCCTGCAGCAACACCACACCCGGCAGCGATCACACAGGTAATGACTCTTATGCTGGTACCACAGATTCGAATACTACCGCCGAGCTTAAAGCAGATATCCCCGAGGACGCTTTCTATGAGAACCAAGAATCCCACATCCTCGCACGCGGCGGAACAGGTGCTACCGACTGGGCTAACGACGACCTTGTAGTCGAGGATGATGAGGCTCGAGGCGATGTCGTGTACAAGGCAATATATGATCGCAATCTTGCAATAGAGGAGCGCCTTGGTGTAAAGATCGTCCATGACCGCGTAAATGGCCACAATATTGCCGAGCCTGTACGCCAGGCCGTGATGTCGCAGGAGCATATTTACGATGTAGTCATGCCCAAGATCACCGATGCGGCAACCTTTGCACAGGAAAATATTCTTGTGCCGCTGTCTGAAATGCCCTACATGGATCTTTCCAAGCCGTGGTATGATCAGAGATGCATAGACGAGCTTGAGATCGGCGGCGACAATTATTTCTTCTTCTCCGATATTACGATCCGTCATCTTGACGCTATCTGGCTCTATTACTTCAACAAGCAGCTCATTGATTCGTACGGTCTCGAAGATCCCTATGAGCTGGTTGAAAGCGGCAAATGGACAATGGACAAAATGGCAGAGATGATCAAGGCCGCAACTATCGACGACGGTGACAGCAAGTGGACAAAGAATGACAAGTGGGGACTTGTAGCTCACGACTATGTTATCACAGCATCTTATGTCGGTGCAGGTGAGCGTATTGCCACTGCCAATGCTGACGGTGAAATTTCGCTGACAATGAACAACGACCGCGTTTACAATGTTATAGAAAAGATAGTCGGACTGCAGGACTATTGGATCAGATATGCACTTACCGCAGACAATTACGGCTCGGCAGCTCCTGTGGGCTTTGAGCCAAGTGACAACTACGCCGAGCTTTTGAATGTGTTCACCTCCGGCAACGCCCTGTTTATGGGTGAGTGCATGGTTGCCATCGAGGATATGCGACAGGCGGATGTGGAATTCGGTCTCGTACCGTCTCCGAAGCTCGATGAGGAGCAGGATGAATATTACTCCGCCGTAAACCAGGTCGCGGCAGTTATGGCTATCCCGGTAACCAATCCCGATCTTGAGCGTACATCCATCATTATCGAAGCGCTTGCCGCAGAATCTCATGATACGGTGCGCCCGGCATACTATGAAACTGCCATCAAGTCAAAATACACACGCGATACCATCAGCGCAGAAATGCTTGACCTTATTCTTGATTCCGTGTCCTACGACCTCGGTATTTATTATAACTGGGGTGAATTGTCGGGTAAGTTCTGCCACCTTGTATACAACGGCGGCGAGGGCTTTGCTTCGATGTACGACGCCAATGTTTCTGCGGCAGAGGCGGCGCTCGATGAATTCATCGAAGTGCTTGAATAAGCGTGAACCTCGGAGACAAATTGGGAAAGGATATGTAATTTTATGAAGGAGCTGAAATTCGAAGAACTTTCCACCGCCCAAAAGTTGGGCATGGTAATGGCGGGTATCATCCGTCCGCTTAAGCCGTCCGACAAAAAGATCTACGGTGAATTTGACGACAATCTGGAATATACCCTGGAGCTTATCAGAAATCATTCCCTCGGTGCGGTTTGGGTGCCTACGGTCATCGACCGCCGCGATGAGGCTATAGCAAAAATCAAGGAAGCCGCCGATTATCCCATACTTATCTTTACCGACGCGGAAAGCGGTCTCGGTGACCATCTTATCGGCAGACACAACGCCATCGGTATGGCGGACAGCGAGGAGCTTGCGTATACATTCGGCAAGGTAACTGCGATCACCGCACGGCAGATGGGATACAATGTTGTCTGTGCGCCGATTCTCGATATGCAGAACGCATGGGGTGCCTGCGGCACCAACATCCGCTCCCTGGGATGTGACAAGTACCGTGTCACAGAGCTTGCCAAGGCGGAGGCACGCGGGCTTCGCGACGGGGGAGTGCTACGCGTCGGAAAGCACTATCCCGGCGGTGACAATCCCCTGCGCCTTGATTCCCACATGGCAGAATCCTATTCCGAGCTTACCGAGGAAGCGCTTCTCAACTATTATCTATATCCCTATCTTGAGCTGCACAAGGAGGGATTGCTTGACGGCATCATGACATCCCACAAAAAATTCGTGAATATCGACCCCGATTACCCGGTCAGCTTATCAAAAAAGGCTATCGGCATCATCCGCGAGCAGGGCTTTGACGGATTCGCCATTACAGATGCACTGGACATGATGGGCATCAAGGCGAAATTCGGCGACACCCGTGCTAAGGGAATGTGTATCGAAGCAGGAAACGAGTTCATCCTCCCGTGGTTCTCGTCCAAAAAGGCCTATGACGATCTGACCGACTGCTACAATGAGGGCATCATCACCGACGAGCGGCTGGACGAGGCGGTACGCCGTGTCCTTGCGGCACAGCACAAGGTTTATGAGATGGAGCCCAAGTTCACCGAATATACCGATGAGGATATCGCAAAATTCGACAGGATCAACCGCGATTCGGTCTACGCACGGACAGACGACGGACTTGAGGTATCCATACCGCGTGACAAAAAGCACTTTTTTGTGGTCATGGCGCACAATGAAAGCGACCTTTCCGATTTCGGCAAGGTATCGGTGGACACCTTTACCAACGGCTGGTACTATCCTGTAAAAATCGCCGAAAAGCTGAAGGAGCTGTTCCCCGAAAGTGCTGTGTGCCCGATATATCAGTTTCCGACCAACCATCAAAACTGCCGTGTGCTTCAAAGCTCTATAGGCTATGATGATGTTATATTCATCACCTTCGCCGAAGCACCGGCATATGCGGGAGCAGATAATTTCACGCAGCGCATACAGTCTCTTATGTTTGCAATGCAGATGACAAACCGCATTTCCACTGTCGTACACTTCGGCAATCCGTTCGTGCTGGAGGAAATCCCCCACATTCCACGACTTATTATCGGCGGCGTATCGACAGCCAACATTGATGCCGCGCTCGATGTACTCGCAGGCAAGCATACCGCCAAAGGTCGCCTGACATATGATGTCAATTTCAAGTAATCGCTGAAACCGAGCAAAAACAGCCCAAACGCAGATCCGCGCGTTTGGGCTGTTTTATGTCGACACCGCGTGCCGAATAAAATTTACACACTGTTTTCACGCCAAGGCTTGCTTTAATTGGCTTCTTATAGTATAATATTGAGGTTAAAATGTAAAATTCACCGAAAGGTAATTTCATATATGGTCTTTTCAAGTCTTGAATTTCTGCTTCTTTATCTGACGGTAACGCTGCTTTTGTATTTTATCGTCCCCTTTAAGGCTCGCAATATCGTACTGCTTGCGGTCAGCCTCATATTCTATGGTTGGGGCGAGCCGATATATATGTTCCTCATGGTGTTTACCATCATCGTGGATTATATTTTCGGTCTGCTTGTCGAAAATAATCTAAAAAAGCAGAATAAAAAAAGCGCCAAACTATGTCTCATACTTGCCGTGGTAATAAACCTTGCGATCCTCGGCTTCTTCAAGTATTACGACTTCTTTGTGACCAATCTCCGACTTATCCCCGGACTGTCGGGACTGCCGCTGCTCGGGTTGGAGCTGCCCATCGGCATTTCCTTCTACACCTTCCAGGCGCTCTCATACGTCATTGATGTCTACCGCCTCGATACCCGCGCACAGCATAATATCGCCGCCTTCGGCGCATATGTGACCCTATATCCTCAGCTAATCGCAGGTCCCATCGTACGCTACAAGGACGTTGACGATCAGCTCACGGAGCGGGAGCACAGTATCCCGCTGTTTGCCGAGGGCACGCGTACCTTTATCGCAGGTATGTGCAAAAAGGTGCTGTTTGCCAACACCGCGGGACAGCTTTGGGAATATTTCCGCGATATTCCCGCAGATGAGCGTACCGTGGTGGGAGCGTGGATCGGCATGATCTGCTATTCGTTCCAGATCTATTTTGACTTTTCGGGCTATTCCGACATGGCGATAGGTCTCGGAAAAATGATCGGGTTCCGATTCCTCGAAAACTTCAACTACCCCTATATTTCAAAAAGCATCACCGAATTCTGGCGCCGCTGGCACATTTCCCTCGGCACCTGGTTCCGCGAATACGTCTATATTCCCCTCGGCGGTAACCGTTGCTCGAAGCTCATAAATATCCGCAACATTTTCGTGGTATGGTTCCTCACCGGCTTCTGGCACGGTGCAAGCTGGAACTATATCCTGTGGGGACTCTACTACTTCGCGCTTTTGATGATCGAAAAGCTGTTCCTCTTAAAGCTGTTGGAACGCGCCCCGGTCGTCGTCTCACGGATTTACACGCTGTTCTTCGTGCTGTTCGGCTGGCTGCTGTTTGTATTCGAGGACCTTTCGGCGGGTATGGTATACCTGGGCAGCATGTTCGGTGTGGGCGTCGTTGGCTTCGCAAACGGACTCGATGTCTACAATCTGGTGCGTAATCTTGTATTTTTCGCTATCCTCGTACTCGCATCCACTCCGCTCCCGAAAAAGCTGTATTACAGGCTCACGGAAAAGTACGCGGCGGCACGCGGCATCGCAGCTGTCGGCAGCATCGCCGCAACGCTCGTATGCATTGCGTATCTTGTGGATTCGTCCTATAATCCGTTCTTGTATTTCAGGTTCTAAAATTTAAATGTTGGAGTAAATTAACGTTTATCTGCGTGGGGCTCGGCTAAACGATAATTTGGCACCCAAAGAAAGGTTCACCCATGAACACACGAAAATATCGTCTGAGCGACATTATAACCGTCCTCGGATTGCTTGTAATAATATACGGCTTTGCCATAGCCATGCTCCTGCTTCCCGACAAGGAATATTCCGAGGAGGAAAATCGCTATCTGCAGACGGTTCCGCAGTTCAGCCTTGAAGCGCTTACAAGCGGCGAGTTTACCGCTGACGTGGCAAGCTACTGTACCGATCAGATGCCGCTGCGTAACCTGTTTGTCGGCACCAAAGCAGTATCCGAGACAGTGCTCGGCAAGCAGGAGAACAATTCCGTCCTGCTCGGCATCGACGGACATATTATCGCCAAGGAGGATCACCCGAATTATGCCGCAGCGGACAAAAATCTCGCAGCCGTAACTGCATTTGACGAGGCGCTCGGTGATATTCCGTTGCACCTCGCCGTTGCGGGTCGCTCGCAGGATGTGCTGACGAGCTATTCTCCCGCGCTTTATCCTGCCAAAAAGATATCGGACACAACATTCGTCCGCGCCCTTGAAAGTGCGGGCGATATATCGCAGATAGATCTGTTGACACCCCTTCGCGAATACGCCGATGCAGGTGAATATGTCTACTACCGAACCGACCATCACTGGACGACGCTCGGAGCATATTACGCCTATAGGGAGATCATGGAAACCTACGGTATGGAACCATATCCGCGTGAATACTTCACCCGCGAGACGATGTCCGAGGAGTTTTACGGCACCACCTGGTCAAAGGCGGGAATGAAATGGATCCGGCCGGACACTATGGAATTTTTCCGCTTTGCGGGCGACGGAACACTTACCTGTGAGATCGTCGGCGGCGACACGCTTGAGGGAATGTACGACCTCTCGTATCTTGAAAAAAAGGACAAATACAGTGCATTCATCGGCGGCAACAACGCGCGGGTGCGTATTTATCCCTCCGACAGAAGTCCTCTCGCAGGCGAGCGCGAGACGCTCCTCTTGATAAAGGACAGCTTCGGTCACTCCGTCGCTCCTTTTCTTGCGGCGCATTTTGATCTTGAGATCATCGACCTGCGCTATTACAAGCCGCTGGTCGGCAATCCTTCGATGCTTGAGCTTGTGAAGGAGGTAGGCGCTGACCACGTACTGATTCTTTATAATCTGGACAGCCTTCTGAACTCGGACAATCTCGTATCGCTGACTTTGGGAATGGAATAAGCAAAAGCACCGCTCTCACCTTACCGTGCGAGCGGTGCTTTTGCTTATTTTATTACATATACCTTCGCATTTTTGTCGCCGAATACCGTGTTGATCTTTTCCTCCGCGGCGTCGTCAAATATCTGATCCTCCGGCTCCTTTACCCTGTTTGAGCCGATTTTACCTATTGTATTGCCATAATACTGGATATAGGTATTATCGTGCATTTCGGGACAGCTTTCCGCTTCCTGTGCCACAGTGTGAATCATTCTGTATGCGGCGCGATCGAAGATGTTATCATGAACACTATAGTTTGATGCCTTGTTAGTGTAGCTCCAGCCCTTGATATGAGCGGGGGTATAGGTATTATGACGCTGCTGACCCCAGCCGTATCCCGACTCGCGCAGAATGTTTCCGCACATTTCGATATTGTTCATATAGCTATCGGTGTCGCCATTGTTCATTTCAAGGAAATATTCGATGGAATATACGCACTTCTCAACGAGATTATCCTTGTAAAGAACATTATTCATCACTCGTTTATTGCCGTTTGTTGTCACCTGATGGGTGATACCTGCGTCATATACCTGATAGATATAGCAGTTCGACACCTCGTAGTCGTCACAGCCGCCGTATATCTCAACACCGTTGCCGAAGCGGGTAACGGTGCCTCTGTCGCCCTGAGGATAGTTGGGGTCGGTGCCCATGTAACTCTGAATGGTACCGCCTATCCAGCCAATCTCGCAATTTGTGACATGCAGCCCGCGCGAGCACTCGCCGCCTGCCGACACAGCGTGCAGACCGATATATTTCATGCAAATGTTGTCGATCTTCACGTTTGCATTGGCACCGACTCTGAACATGGAACGTCTCGTGGGCGCTTCGATGGAACGGAACGCCCCGCCCGGATTGCCCCTGTCACAGCGCAGATAGAGATCGCCGAGACTTTTGGGAGTCATATCGGGGATGAGAAAATTCTGCCCCTTGGAGGGTCTGTCGGTGAGGATGGCGTCGAAGTGCCAGTAGATGTCGAGATCGCGCACCATCTCACAGCTCATATCAAAGAGCTTCGACTCGTCATTTCTGCAAACAAACCGACCGTTTATGTAGGACGGGATCAGCTTGATGGACCACGCCTCCCCGTCGTTAAATACCAGCGTACCGGGGTCGAGTATCTTTTCGGTGAGCTTCCAAATGTGGTGCTCCGCGTCGTGAAGCTCCCACAGCGCGGGATCGGCAAGATTTTTGTCCCAGCCGTAAAGCTTCGGCTTCTCGCCCGTGCCGTACGCGCCGTAGGATACGCCCGGCTTTGTTGCAACCATGCCGCGGAACAGGTCGCCGCGACGGAACAATACGCCGTCCCCCTCGGAAAGCTCCGCCGACGATACCTTCGCAAGAGTTTGCCACGGGCTTTTTTCGGAGAGTCCGTCGTTTTCGTCGCTGCCATCATTGCTTACGTAGTAGGTCGTCCCCTTTATTTCAAGGGCGTCGGGAGCGTTAAGTATCGCCTGCTTGCGCTTTTCGCAGAGCGCCTCCAGTTCAGCCAAAAATTCTTTTGTTGCTGTGATCATACGTTTTCTCCTCTTCTTAAATTTTGGGTATCGCCGTCAAGGTTATTATACATAATAATTCCGCCAATGTCAACAGTCTCGACAGAAAAAGCCGCCAAATGCACAATTATTACAAAAAATGTCCGCTCACGGCATGCTTGCATATATCCACGCACAGGCATTGCCCGCACTTCGGAGAGCGCGCCGTACAGGTATCGCGTCCAAACATCACCACGCGGTGACAAAAGTCTGACTGCTTTTCGGGAATTATCAACGGAATCAGTATTTTTTCGATCTTCACGGGATCCTTAAGCGTTTCGGGGTAAAGCCCCACACGACCGCAGATGCGGATGCAGTGGGTATCGGTGACGATGGCGGGCTTTCCGAAGATGTCACCCAGCAGCAGATTCGCGATCTTACGTCCCACGCCCGGCAGCCGTAAGAGCTCGTCCATAGTGTCGGGCAGCTCGCCGCCGTACTCGTCGCGGAGCATGATGCAGGCATCCTTTATATTTTTCGCTTTGGTCTTATAAAGTCCGCATGGGCGCACGACCGATTCCAGCTCTGACAGCTCGCAGTCCGCCACCGATTCGAGAGTGGGATATTTTTCAAAAAGCTCACGGCAGACGATATTGACACGCGCATCGGTACACTGCGCGGAAAGACGCCCCATGATAAGCAGCTTCCACGCTTCCCCGCCGAATTCCAGCGCACACTGCGCCTCGGGGTATATTTTTTCAAGCCTTTCGCAGAACTCCCGCGCGAGACGCGCTTTTTTAGTTGGCATTAAAACAATCCTTTCACTGTTTGATACAAGCTTATTATATCAAACCGAAAAAGGATTGTCAAGTCTATTACGAATTTACTTACGCCTCCGCATCGTTGTCCGCAATGCGTACCAGTACCACGGTCATATCGTCGCTGCGTTTATTGGAAAGAACGGCATTATCGAGGATTTTTGCCGTCATGGCGTTAAGGTCATCCTCCCATTCGTAGGTGAGCAAATTTGCCAGCCATACGCCGTCCTCAAGCGACTGAGCAACGCCATCGCTGAGCATGATTATTACGTCTCCCGTCATAAGCTCGAAGCCGATCTTTTCGGCATCCAGCTCGGGCATGATTCCCAGCGGCACCGTTTTCGACTGGAGCTTGTAGAGATTCCCACCGCGGAGAATAAACGATGGCGCGGCACCGCTTTTAACAAAGCACGCCTTGCCTGTTATAAGATCTATCTCCGCAAGATCGACGGTTGCGGAGCATTCACCGCCCCGACTTCCGCGGCTTCTGATGAAGCCGTTCAGCATTTCAAGAGTCACTGCCTTGCCGTTGCCCGCCGAAAGCATGCGCTCGGCGAATACGGCGCAGATCTTTGAGGTGATCGCCGCTTCTCTTCCGCTTCCCATGCCGTCGGAGATCAGCATGTAGAAATAATCCTCGCGGTTCTCAAACGTCGCCGCGCAGTCTCCGTTGGCGCTTTCGGATTCCTTTATGCTCGATGATTTTGCGACCTCACACTTGAACCGACGACGTGCTTCAAGAACCATGGTGACACTTCCGTCCTCGATATTAAAGCGCGGCGCATCCATGGGTGTCTCGAGCGTGTTCTCCACCGCGCGGCGGATCTCCGCCGCACCGAGCTTTACCCGACCGACCTCTACGCCCCCGATTATAGCTTGCTTTTTGCGTGAACCGAAGCAAAGCGCACTCTCGGCGGGAATACCCATGTATTTAAGCGAACGGCGGAGCTTTTTTGTCAGCTCGTCATCCACCTTGTATTCTGCGTCATTGTACGCTATCTGCTCGGAAAGCAGCTTGGACATGACCTCATAGTCAAGCGCAAACGCTTCGGTTTTGTCATTTTTTATAAGGCGTTCTATGAGCTTCGCCGTGGAAATATTGATCTCGTCGAGGATAGGAAGAATATTGTAGCACCTGTCTTTCAAATAGCTCGGCACACTGTCGATATCCACATGTCCCGTACGATAAAGCTCACTTGTGATCTTACTTTGAGCATCAAGGGTGGATGCGCATTCGCGCTCAAGACAAAACGATTCCAGCGAGCATTTATGACAGAAGCCGTCAAACGCGGCATCACATACCTGTTTTAAGTCCACCACACCGGGGCGGCGCATACGGTCGGACAGCGAATATACAGTGTCCGACAGATGGGAAAACGCCTCCGACAGCGCATTCATTCGTATATTGGCATCGGCTTGCTTCTTTTCAAGTATCAGCACATCCTCGCCGCCACGCTCATGTTCAGGCTCATAGAATACCGGCAGACGCGGAAGCAGACCGAAGTGTGCGAGAGGCATAAATACCGCCGTGGCAGCGGCGATATCGGGCAACAGCCGCGGAAGAACAGCATACCCGTCCACAACAAGCCCCAATGTAACTCCGACAGCACAGGAAGCCGCCACTGCAGCGACTCTTGAGAACTTCCATAATATTCCCATGCAAAGTCCCGCCGCCGCAATTATGCAAGGCGCCGTGCCGATTGAATATGAAAACTCCGATGCCTCGATCGCGCCCGCAATATTTATCCCCCCGCAGGCGAGTCCTGCGAGCAGACCGACAACACAACCCTTTAGTGCTCCAACCGAGGTCGCCGCCCACAGCGTTACAAAAAATGCCGCCGTAAATGCAAGCGAGAATCCCAAAACACTGTATCCGCGCAGTGCGAACACAAATATAAACATAAGCGCCGCACGGGAAAGCTCCGCTGCGTGCATAAACTGCTCGTTTTTTGTAAACAGTCCCGAGAGTGCCAGAGTCACAATCGGGCAGATGAGAAAACCCGCAAGAAGTCCGAAAAGGTCATAATATAGGAAGCCTCCCGCGATAAGTCGGTACAGTCCGAACACAAACGCCGCAAAGCAGGATACCGCCACCCGAAGCAGTATTCCCTCTCCGAAAATGCCGCCCTCGGGATCATTTTTTGCCATATATGCGCGGAGCCTGTCAAGTATACGTCCGTCACGGGCGGTGCTTGCACCCGACGGATCGCACAGAAGCCTGCCGATTGCATATCTCAGCATTACAATAACCGTGTATACTACCGTCAGCGGCAAAGCATACCCGCGGTTTAACAAAGCCGATACAATGAGTCCGAGATAGCTTGCAGATATGTAACGGTCGGAGGCACACAGGTACGCAATGCCCAAGGGATAGCTTGAAAATGCCGCTCCCGATGCACCGAGCAGTCCCGCGATCAGTCCTGACCCCAGCCCTTTTATAATATGTACGAAATCGAGCCGAGAGAGATCAAGCGAACCGTCCTCATCAGTCGCCGCAGCGCTTCCGAGCACTTTGGAAAGCCCAAGCTTTAAGAATTTTTGTATTGCCATGATTTTGTCCATCCTTCTTTTTGTCGCCGCACACGTCGGCTTGTCTTGGGATAATTATACCAAAGCCGCGCCCGCTTTTCTGTCGACTCCTGTATGCATATTGAGGGCTTTTTGACTCGCCAAAGGTTGGGTAATGATATATATCCGCAAATTTTTCGCTAATTTTGTAAAAAAATGTTATATACTCCGCAAAGAATCGTCATTTTGAATATTTAATTTGATTACAATTAACTATTGCAATAGGGTAGTACTGTGTGGTATAATATAATGTACCGTATTAATCTAATGACATTTTACTCCATACATTTTCTATAAGGAGAACATCCATGTACAGAATAGCCGCAAAAAAATGCCTCAATCCCACCGTCACGATGATGGATATCGAGGCTCCCGCTGTTGCAAAGAAGGCAAAGCCGGGTCAGTTTATAATTCTCCGCACAGACGCTGACGGGGAGCGCATTCCGCTGACTATCGCGGGCTATGACCGCGAGGTGGGTACTGTTAAGATAATCTTCCAGATCGTCGGCGCTACCACGGTAAAATTAAACAATAAAGAGGTGGGCGACTGCCTGCAGGATTTTGTCGGCCCTCTCGGCATGCCCACTGAACTCGAAGGTCTCAAAAAGGTCTGCATCGTAGGCGGCGGCGTTGGCTGTGCCATCGCGCTTCCGATCGCGCAGGCACTTCATGATATGGGCTGCGAGGTCACCTCGGTCATCGGCTTCAGAAACAAAGATCTGCTGATTCTTGAGGACGAATTCAAGGCGGCATCAAGCCGTATGTATGTCATGACCGACGACGGCTCCTACGGACGTCAGGGCAATGTCTGCGTTCCGTTAAACGAAATGTTCGCATCGGGCGAGAAATTTGACAAGGTCATCACCATCGGCCCCCTTATTATGATGAAATTCGTAGTGGAAGCCACCCGCCCCACGGGTATTCCCTGCGTGGTATCCATGAACCCCATTATGATCGACGGCACGGGAATGTGCGGCGGTTGCCGTCTTACTGTCGGCGGCAAGACCAAGTTCGCCTGCGTTGACGGCCCCGACTTCGACGGTTATCTTGTCGACTTCGACTCCGCAATGGAGCGCGGCACCATGTTCCGCGATTTCGAGCGTCACGCCTACGACGAGGCCTGCAATCTGTTTAAGAAAGCGTAGGGAGGTAACAATAATGCCTGCTAACATGAAAAAAGAAAAGAACCCCATGCCCTCGCAGGCACCGGAGGTTCGCGCACACAACTTCGACGAGGTTGCCCTCGGCTACGACGAAGCCACCGCCATCGACGAGGCGATGCGCTGTCTTGACTGCAAAAATATGCCCTGTGTATCGGGATGTCCCGTAAACATTCACATTCCCGAATTTATCGGAAAGATCAAGGAAGGCGACTTCGAGGGCGCGTATCAGGTTATTAACCGCTCCTCCTCCCTGCCTGCGGTCTGCGGACGTGTATGTCCCCAAGAGACCCAGTGCGAAGCAAAATGCGTGCGCGGGATAAAGGGCGAGCCTGTGGGCATTGGCAGACTGGAACGCTTTGTCGCCGATTTCCACAATGCACATGCTGACTGTAGGGCAGAGGTTCCCACCCCGAACGGTCATAAGGTAGCAGTAGTCGGCTCGGGGCCGTCCGGTCTTACCTGTGCGGGCGATCTTGCCAAGAAGGGCTACAAGGTCACAGTATATGAAGCGCTCCACACCGCGGGCGGTGTGCTTGTGTACGGAATCCCCGAGTTCAGACTTCCGAAGTCCATCGTACAGAAGGAAGTGGACAACCTCATTGCTATGGGTGTTGAGATCGAGACAAACTATGTCATCGGCAAAACGCTGACCGTAGACGAGCTTTTTGACCTGGGCTATGAAGCCGTATTCATCGGCTCGGGAGCGGGACTTCCAAACTTCATGAACATCCCCGGCGAGAGCTTAAAGGGTGTTTACTCGGCAAACGAGTTTTTGACCCGAAGCAATCTTATGAAAGCCTACCGAGACAACCCCGTAACGCCTATTTCCAAGGGCGGCAAGGTGGCGGTTGTCGGCGGCGGCAACGTAGCTATGGATGCGGCGCGTACCGCACTCCGTCTCGGTGCCGAAAAGGTTTACATCATCTACCGCCGCTCCATGGACGAGCTTCCCGCGCGCCGTGAGGAAGTGGAGCACGCTATGGAGGAGGGGATTGAGTTTAAACTTCTCAACAACCCTGTGGAAATTCTCGGCTACCGCAATCCCGACGACAAGCGTGACCCGAAAAACGGCTGTGTCACGGGCATCCGCTGCATCAAAATGGAGCTGGGTGAGCCCGATGAGCGCGGCAGACGCTCGCCGATACCCGTTCAGGGCAGCGAATTTGAGCTTGACGTGGACACTGTAATAATGTCCATCGGCACCTCGCCGAATCCGCTTATCAAGGCCACCACCGAGGGGCTTGAGGTCAACAAGCGCGGCGGAATTATCGTCGAGGAAACCACCGGTGCCACCACTAAAGCGGGCGTATACGCAGGCGGCGACGCTGTAACCGGTGCGGCCACCGTTATCTCCGCCATGGGAGCAGGCAAGGTCGCGGCAAAGGCAATTGATGAGTATCTGAACAGGTAATGAAAATGCGCACACGAAAAAAGTGTGCGCATTTTTTAGAATTTCCACCCAATGAAACGGGCTCCTCCGACACTTTACATACGAAAGGACGGTGAATACGATGGATGCGAGTGTAATTGAGGGCTATATCGAAAAGGTCTACGGCTACTCCATAGGTCACACCTATTCCCGCGATGAGGCAGATGAGCTTGCACAGGAGATACTGTTCACTGCGGTGAAGGAGCTGCCAAAACTTCGGGATGAGAGCAGGTTTGAACCGTGGCTGTGGGGTATTGCAGGCAACGTGACAAAGCGCTTCAGACGTAACATGGGAAAACAGCGCGCGATGTATTCCTATGACACGCTGGAGAATATAACATACGAAGACGAATATTTCGACGACCGCGAGGAAGTCTACGCCTCCCTTCGCAAAAAAATTGCGATGCTTTCTTCGATATACCGCGACATCGTCATTCTTTACTATTACGACGGTCTTTCTACAAAACAGATATCCGAGCGATTATGTATCCCCGAGGGCACCGTCACCTGGCGGCTTTCGGAGGCTCGGAAAAAACTTAAAAAGGAGTGTTGTGATATGGAAACAACCGCATTAAAGCCCGTAAAGCTTGGAATCTGTATGAGCGGAAACGGAAATTACAATGGAACAACCATGCCTTTCCCCAACGCATATATAAGTGATGCGCTATCACAGAACATTTTGTACCATTGCTACGAGCAGGCAAAAACGGTTGAGGAGCTTGCAAAGTTATGCGGTGTTCCTGCGTATTATATCGAGGACAGCTTGGCGAATCTGATTCGCCGTGAAGCGGTGTCCGAGGCTGTCAGGGGCAAGTATCGAACCGAGTTTATTATATATTCCGATAAGACCGACGAATATTATAAAAAGGCATACGTGCTCTTTGAAGACCTCACCGTACCTTTTGTCAGTGCCATGACAAAGCTCACCGAAGGCGTTGAGAATATCGGTATTTATACCGCTGAAAAAGTGAACGACGAGCTTATCTATCTTTACGGACTTATGGCTATCGAGCACCTGTATGACAGATTCAATCCCATCAAAACCCAAGGCTACAAGACCCGTTACGACGGCAACAGCTGGAGCTATCATGCACATCTCATAAGCGGTGCAAAATACCGTATCAGAGGGCTCGGTAAACAGCTGTCCGCCAACCTGGGAAGCCACGGCACATACAGCCACACCTCCTATCAATTCGGCGGCTTTTCTTACCGTAAAATGATGTATGACAACGAGATCAATATCTGCGAGGATCTTCTCTCGGGCAAGCCCATTCAAGATACAGAATCTGCGGCTTCTGCTATCGAAAAGGGCTACGTTTTGAGACGGGATACCGGATTGTTTGTTACTGTTCCCGCTTTTACAAAAGAGCACCATGAAAGATTCAAGTCTTTAGTCGATGACATATTCGCCGCAGTAATTGTGGATTATGCAGGTGCGGTCAAAGAATACGTTGACGGCTACAAAAAGCTGTTTCCGACTCATCTTGAGGATGAAGTTTTACTCGCCTGCAACTACCTGTTTCTATCTCTCTACGCCACCGCTGTGTGCGACATCGCACAGAAAAAGGGACTCCTGCTCCCGCCTCGCAAGGGTGCGATCTGCGACGTTCTGATACAGCTCAGATAATTCCTATATACTCCCCCCGTTTTTATCGCGCGCTCTTGACAAAGCGCCAAAGTTGGTATATAATTGTACCGATAACCACGAGGGGAGTACATATTATGGAACCTATAGAAATAATCGCACAAATAATCGGTATCGTCGCCATGGCTTTAAACATCCTGTCTTATCAGTGGAAGAATCAGCGAAATATCATCCTGACGCAATTCTTCGGCTCGGGACTTTTTGTCATCAACTTCTTTATGCTGGGAGCAGTGACGGGAGCCATTATCAACCTTTTGGCAGTGCTCAGAGCCATCGTATTTTCAAACAAAGAGAAATTCCGCGCGGATAAAGTGATCTGGGTCTACGGCTTTATCGCGGCGTTTCTTGCGTCCTATGCGGCGACCTTCCTTGTATTTGGCAAGGAGCCTACCGCATTCAATCTCATAATCGAATTTCTGCCTATCATCGGCATCATCGCCACCACCATCAGCTTCTACATGAAGGATGCAAAGTCGGTACGCCGTCTTGCGCTTATAAGCTCACCTGCGTGGCTTGTCTACAACGTTACACAGGTAGCCGTCGGCGGCGTTATATGCGAGGCAGTCAGCCTTGTATCTATAATCGTCGGTATGCTCCGCCATGACAGAAGGGGTACTACCAATGAAAATACAGACGCTTAACGGTGTTCGTAACGCACGACACCCCCGACGCATACGCGTCGGGGGTGTCGTGCGTTATAGGTAACACTTTATCTTCTGTTATAATCCGACTTGGGGTTTACGATCTCGCGCCAGTCAAGTCCGCCGCTTTCCAGTGCGCAGACAAGCACCTCTGCTGTGGCGATGTTAGTCGCAACGGGAACGTTGTAAACGTCGCACATACGCAGCAGATTGTGGGACTCCTCGTCGTAGGGGAAATCCGTGGATGTATCTCGGAAATAAATGAGCAGATCTATCTCGTTGTACGCAAGACGTGAAGTGATCTGCTGCGTTCCTCCCTGAGAGCCCGACAGCAGTCGTTCGATTTTTAAACCCGTTGCTTCGGATATATACTTACCCGTTATACCCGTGGCACACAGATTGTGTTTACAAAGTATACCGCAGTATGCGATGCAAAACTGGGTCATAAGTTCTTTTTTCTTGTCGTCCGCGATGATAGCAATTTCCATTTATTATCGATCCTTTCATATAAATCAAACTGTTTGTCATATACTTCCGAGCAGCCGCTTTATCTGCCGTTTCGTCTTTACTCCGCGAAAACCATGGAACAGCGGCACATACATACCGCAAAGTCGAGATGCAATATTGTCAAACGCCGCCGCGGCATTCACGCCCTTAATCTGACAGGCGAGCCGCCCGGTTTCAGCACCGAGCATAAGCTCGTGCTCAAAGGGAACGATCCCGCAAAGCTGTATAAACGATCTGTCGATTATCTCGTTGATGCCCGGTCGGTCGCCCCCCACAGCTCCCGCGAAATCGAAGCTGTTTATGAGCAGACGTCTGTCGGCTATTCGATTTTTTTGTAAATATTCGCCCGTCTGTCCCGCTGCGCGGATACTTGATGGCTGATGCGACGCCACTATGATCGCACTGTCCGCTCTTCCCGATTCCAGCACCGCAGGTACTCCGAGAGAGCCGGGCGTATCGAGGATTATGTGGTCAAACGGCTCGGCCTCAAGCGCGCCGTCGATTATAGCCGAAAATTCCTCTGCGGTGATCTCCCGTCCGCCCTTATAAGGGGCGGCGGCAAACCATAGGTTTTCCGACCGCTCATCATGCAGCAGCACACGATCGACTGTGACTCGCCCCTTTGCGGCATCGTAAAGATCATACATGATGTCATTTTCGACCCCAAGCATAAGGTCGAGACAGCGCATATCAAAGTCACAGTCGGCGAGCAATACCTTTTTGCCCCGCCGCGCCAGAGACATAGCAAGATTGGCTGCCACGGTGGATTTTCCGACTCCGCCCTTGCACGAGGTTATAAGAGTTATCTTTGTCGTTGCTTCCGCCTCCCACCGTATCGGCGCGGGCGTTTTCGGTCGTCGCTGCCGCTTAATCTGTCACGCATTATCAAGACAAATAAAACATCACCGGCCGTTTTAAACTGTCGGAAATATTTATTGTGGCATAATTGGTTAATGTGACACTAATATGATACCATGATTATGTACTTTCTGTCAATACCTCACAGCAAATTTTCCGCTCAAAAACTTAAATTTTACATTTCCGACAAAAATATTTGACAATTTTGTGCGTTTAGTGTGTTTTGGCAGTATATGCCCTCCGATTTGGAGCCTCGCACCGTTAAAAATAGCGCAAAATGCCTCAAATATTACACCGCACGCACAAGAATATTTACAAAATACTTATTGTAATTCCCCCCGAAATAAGGTATAATTATTATAACTATTTTTTTACATAAGGAGTACATAAAAATGATCAAAGAAAATATGGAATTTATAAAGAGCTTCGACCCCGAGGTAGGCGAAGCCATACAGAAGGAATATGCACGTCAGCAAAGAGGTCTCGAGCTTATCGCATCCGAAAACGTAGTCTCCCCCGCAGTCATGGCGGCTATGGGCACCGTGCTCACCAACAAATACGCCGAGGGCTATCCCGGCAAGCGTTACTACGGCGGCTGCGAATGCGTTGACATAGCAGAAAATATCGCCATCGAACGCGCCTGCAAGCTGTTCGGCGCTGAGCATGCAAACGTTCAGCCTCATTCGGGCGCACAGGCCAACACCGCGGTGTACCTCGCCCTCATCAAGCCCGGCGACACCGTTATGGGTATGAATCTGGCGCACGGCGGTCATCTCACCCACGGCAGCCCCGTTAACATCTCGGGCATTCTCTATAACTTCGTCCCCTACGGCGTCGAGGACGACGGCAGAATCGACTATGACAAGGTTGAATTCCTTGCCAAGGAAAACAAGCCGAAGCTCATCGTTGCGGGTGCTTCCGCATATCCGAGAGTAATCGACTTTGAGCGTCTCTCCGCTATTGCCAAGGAGGTCGGCGCTTACCTCATGGTGGACATGGCGCATATCGCAGGTCTCGTTGCCGCAGGTCTCCATCCGAATCCCGTACCCTACGCAGATGTTGTGACCACCACGACCCATAAGACCCTTCGCGGTCCCAGAGGCGGTCTTATCCTCTGTCGCGAGGAGCTTGCTAAGCAGATCAATAAGGCTATCTTCCCCGGCACTCAGGGCGGTCCCCTCATGCATGTTATCGCATCCAAGGCTGTATGCTTCGGTGAAGCGCTGAAGCCCGAATTCAAGGCTTATCAGGAACAGATCGTCAAGAATGCAAATGCACTGGCAAATGCGCTTGTTGCCGAAGGCTTCGATCTCGTATCAGGCGGCACCGATAACCATCTCATGCTGGTTGACCTCCGCTCCATGGGCATCACCGGCAAACAGCTTGAAAAGCAGCTGGACGAGGTATACATCACCGTCAACAAGAATGCTATCCCCAACGACCCCGAGTCCCCCTTTGTCACCAGCGGAGTACGCATCGGTACCCCCGCAGTTACCTCCCGCGGTCTCAAGGAGGATGATATGCGTGTGATCGCTCATCTTATCAAGCTGGCTGCAACCGATTTTGAAAACTCCGCTGACTACATCCGCGCGGAAGTTACCAAGATCTGTGACAAATATCCGCTCTACGAGGGGAAATAATAAAAGTATTATACCACTCCGCTAAGGAGGCACACCATGATAAAGATACGCTCCGCCGAGATACTGTCGGTGGGTACCGAGCTGCTGCTCGGTGATATCGTAAACACCGATGCGGCGTTTATTTCCCGCAGACTTGCGGCGCTCGGCATCAATCAGTATCACCAAGGCGTTGTCGGCGACAACCCCGAACGGCTCGCCGAGGCGCTTGAAATATCCCTTTCCCGCAGTGACCTTGTCATCATGACGGGCGGGCTCGGTCCCACCTACGACGATCTCACCAAGGAGACTGCCGCAAGGCTCATGGGACGATCCATGTATCTCCACGAGGAAAGCCTTGAACGCATGATCGAACGCATGTCGAAGCGCGGCATCGAAATAACCGAAAACAATAAGAAGCAGGCATATATGCCCGAGGGCTCGGTCGTATTCAAAAACGACTACGGCACCGCTCCCGGCCTCGCCATGGAGGACAGCGAAAAGGGTAAGATAATCATACTTCTCCCGGGTCCTCCCCGCGAATGCGAGCCCATGTTTGCCGAGCAGGTGGAGCCTTATCTGAAAAAGTTTTCCGACCATATTCTTTTATCGAAAACCGTCAATATTTTCGGCATGGGCGAATCCAAGGTCGAAACGGTGCTGCGAGATCTGATGCTTGACTCAAAAAATCCCACCGTTGCGCCTTACGCCAAGGACGGTGAGGTACAGCTCCGTGTCACGGCAGCAGGCAGTGACGAATCCGAATGCGCAGCGCTGTGTGATGAAGCTATCGAAAAGATCCGCGCCACCGAGGTTGGCAAGTTTATTTACGGCATTGATGCCGGAAGCCTCGAAGAAGCGCTTGTGACAGAGCTGATACACCGAGGTATGACCGTCGCCGCCGCAGAATCCTGTACGGGCGGATATGTTGCAAAACGTATCACCAACGTCAGCGGTGCAAGCTCGGTGCTTGACGGCAGCATCATCACCTATGCCAACCGCATAAAGGAAAAATTCGTAGGTGTTTCACATGAAACCCTTGAAGCTCACGGCGCGGTATCACCCGAGACCGCCATAGAGATGGCGCGAGGCGTCAGAGCGCTGTTTGATGCGGATGTGGGCATTTCCACAACCGGCATCGCGGGCCCCACAGGCGGCACGCCCGACAAGCCCGTGGGCAGGGTATATGTGGGCGTTTCCTGCAAAGGATACGAGGAAGTACGTGAGCTGAATCTCGGCGCCATGGCAACACGCGAGTATATACGCTATGTATCGGCAAGCAATGCCATCGACCTTGCAAGACGTGCGCTCCTTAAATGACGGAACGGCGTTAAGTGTCATCCGTCACCATACGATCATAATAAAACATCACAAATACAGAAAGGACAATAAACATGAACGCAAAACAGCTCATCTCCGCTATCGAGAGCGGTAAATACACAGGCATCTTTACCGAGCTTTACGGCGAGGAAAACCTCAAAGCGCAGGAAGCGCGTTACATAAACACCGTAAACGAGTTTGCAAAGCTGTTCGGCGAGAAGCGTGAGATATCGCTGTTCTCTGTTGCGGGCAGAAGCGAGATCTCAGGCAACCACACCGACCACAACTACGGCAAAGTTCTTGCCGCCTCCATCGACCTTGACATCATCGCAGCAGCATCCCCCCGCGACGATATGCGCATCAACATCAAATCCGAGGGCTTCCCCATCGACGAGGTGGACATCACCGATCCCACCGTTGACGAATCGCTGTACTACACCTCCAAGTCCATTATTTCGGGCATGTGCTCAGGCTTTTTAAAGTACGGTCACAAGGTAGGCGGTTACGATGCCTACACCACCTCCAACGTATTCAAGGGCTCCGGGCTTTCGTCCTCCGCGGCTTTTGAAGACATGGTAGGTCTTATCTTAAACGGTTTCTACAACGGCGGAGCTGTCGAGAATGCTGAGATCGCCAAGATCGCGCAGTATTCCGAGAATGTGTTCTTCGGAAAGCCCAGCGGACTTATGGATCAGACCGCCTGCGCTGTCGGCGGCTTTGTTGCAATCGACTTCAAGAATCCCAAGGAGCCCATCATCGAAAAGCTGCCCTTCGACTTAACGGCTGCAGGCTACAGCCTCTGCATCGTAAACACCGGCGGCAATCACGCAGATCTCAACGAGGATTACGCTTCCGTACCTGCAGATATGAAAAAGATCGCTTCCTACTTCGGCAAGCCCGTGCTTCGCGAGGTGGGACTTGACGAGATCCTCAAAAACATCAAAGAGCTTCGCGCATTCGCAGGTGACCGCGCCGTGATGCGTGCCATTCACTACAAGAACGAGAATGAGCGTGTCACAAGTCAGACCGCAGCGCTGAAGAAGGGCGATATCGACGGCTTCTTTGCAGGTGTCATGGCATCGGGCAACTCCAGCTTCAAATACCTCCAGAACGTTTACACCGTAAAGAATGTGGGCGAGCAGGGGCTTTCCCTCGCTCTCTGCCTTGCCGAGCTTGCCCTTGCAGGCAAGAAGGCGGCATACCGAGTACACGGCGGTGGCTTTGCGGGAACCATTCAGGCATTTGTTGCGAACAATGATGTCGTCGATTTTAAGGCGGCACTTGACAGCGCATTCGGCGAGGGTGCCACTACGGTGCTCAAGGTTCGTCCCTATGGCGCTATTCGTATTGAATAATGGCAAAACAAAAAAAGAAAAAAGCCGGAAAGACCGCGCCCTCCGAGTTAACTCCGCAGGGCGCGGTCAAGGCAAGCCTCAAAGCTTTCAACTGGAGACGTGCGTTGCTTATCGCCGTTGCCACCATTGCGGCATTCTCGCTCTATGAGGCGCTTATTGCCGTGGAGTCGCTTCGTGTCGGTGACATACCGATCATCATGCCCATATATTTCGGTATCGTGACCGTTCTCGTCTGCGCCATTGTATTTTTCAATCATGGCTTCTCGCAAAAAGAGGTCACTCCCGACATGTTTACGGATGATGGCGACCCCGATCGTATAAAAGCCGCCTGCGACAATATAAACCGTCATAAAGCTATCGCAAAAAAACTTATGCTCATTCTGCTTCCGTTTTTGTTTGCGATATTTTTTGATATCATCTACCTTTTCTACGGCGATTTCTTCAAAGGTGCAATGGAATTTATATTCGGCGGCTGAGATGTGGAGAGCGAGGGAGGGAAACCGGCTTTCAAGCACATCGCCCTCTCCCAACCATAACCAACCACCAATAAAAGGACAGAAAAAATGTCGATCTTTTCAGTATGTACACTTGCTTCCAGCTCTAAAGGTAACTCGGTTTATGTGCGGCTTGACGATGATGAAATACTTATCGACGCGGGCATAAGCTGTAAACGCATATGTGAGGCGCTGAGTTCACTTGATACAGATATTTCACGCATCAAGGCGATATTTGTGACTCACGAGCATTCCGACCACGTGGCGGGGCTCGAAACCATCGCTAAAAAGTATAAAATACCAATACATCTTACCGAACCGTCAGCGCGGGCACATCTTCGCTCGTCAAAAACCGAGCATACCGCCGAGGTCGCGGTCATACATCCGCTTTTATATACCGAAACGGTCGGCGCACTTACCGTGCGCTCCTTTGAGACTCCACATGACAGCGCCGCAAGCGTGGGATATGTCGTCACCGACGGCACGGACGAGCATACCTTGGCGCTTGCTACCGATATCGGCTGTATCACCGATGAGGTGTCCGATGCCCTGCTCGGCGCGCAGAACGTAATACTCGAATCAAATCACGATGAAAACATGCTGCTCTGCGGATCATACCCATACGAGCTGAAACGGCGTATACTCTCAAAGAACGGACATCTTTCCAACGAAGCGGCAGCAGCGTTTGTGTCAAGGCTTGCCGCCGCAGGCGCAAAGCGTATACTGCTTGCCCATCTGAGTGAGGAAAACAATCTGCCCGAGCTTGCCTACCATTCTTCGCTGTGCGTCCTTTGCGGGCAGGATATCTTTCTCGGCGTGGCATCGCCGAATGCCCCCACAAGGCTGGTGTAATTCAAGGACTCGGTACATATCCGATCATATATTTAAGGTGAAACAATGCTTCGCATACACATCGTACATGTAGGAACAATAAAAGAAAAGTATCTCACCGATGCGGTGGCTGAATACGAAAAGCGGCTTGGTGCATACTGCACTGTTGACAATATCTCCGTAAAGGAAGAAAGGCTTCCCGAAAAGCCGTCTGCGTCGGAGATCTCTGCCGCGATGCGCCGCGAGGGCGAGCGAATACTCTCAGCCCTTCCGCCGCGAGCTTACAATATCGCACTCTGCGTTGAGGGCAAGCAGTGCTCCAGCGAAAAATTTTCCGAACGTCTTTCAAATATCGCAAACGAAGGCTTTTCCGACGTATGTCTTATCATCGGCGGCTCAGACGGGCTGTCCGAGGAGGTAAAGTCGGCGTGCCGCATGCGGCTTTCGATCTCGGAGATGACCTTCCCGCACCAGCTTATGCGCGTAATACTGCTTGAACAGCTTTACCGCGCCTTCAATATCGCCGCAGGCGGAAAATACCATAAATAGCATTCACAAACGAAAGGATAACCGAAATGAATATACTAAAGCAGATCGCACAGCGCGTGCTTCCGGTAGCGGTTCTGGCGTTTGTGATCACTGCCGCCATCGCATATCAGCGCGGTGTATATGATTTTACCTTCATCGAGCGCCCGCAGGTGAGCGATACCACAGAGGTTCTTACCGACACGGAAGCTCCCGATACGACCGAGCCCGTGACAACGGCTCCCGATACCTCGGTTGATACCGTACCTGTCGAAACACCCCCGCCCGAGCCTCAGCTCTCAAAGATCGAGGAGTTTTTAGCTCCGCTTTATACCACCGAGACATTAAAAAACTCAGGTTACACTGTCACTGACACCGAGTGGACTTACGGCTACGCTTTCGGACGCGCCGAGCTTACGGCTGTGACCGCAAGCGCTTATTCACTGCGTACCCGTGTAGCCGAGGTGCCCGAACGAGTGCCCTACGGGAAATATAGCGGATATGTAACTCAAATAAATAAGGTGACCGAGGACAGACCCGCGCTCGAGGTTTACATGGATTATATAATTGCCGACAAGGGCGAGAGCGTTGATCTGCTGCGTGCTGACGGAACGCTTCTTGCGGCGGATTTCGATATCGACACATATCGCCCCGCCTACACACGCGACAAGCAGGATCGCGCATTGTTCATCGCCGAAACACCTTCCCGCTACAATCCCCGAAACACCGTTACACAGTATTATTATCTTGACGAAAACGGCACTCCCACCGTCAGCGATTACAACGATAAAGTCGATGGCAGAGGGCTATATATAAATTATCCCACCTACTACGGCAAAACAAGCGACAAGAATTACACCCGCTATTATGACAAAACCACAGGTCTTTACGCCTTTGCCAATATAAACGGCTATCCTCGTACCGAGGTAAAGTATCTGAAAGTGTTCAATTTCAGCGAAGACATGGCGGCTGTTGTAAATCAGGAGGGCTTTATGTCCTTCGTCAGCAAAAACTTCGCAGACCGTATCGTCAGCGGCACAATGTCGTATCAGAGCTATAAGAACACATCGGACCGACGGGTATACAATCAGTATCTCTTACCGGATACCTACGGTATAGAATCGCTTGGATTTTTCTACTTTGATCACGGACTGGTGCGCGTAAGACGGCAGATAATAGACGCTCCGCATTTTGAGATGCACGGTTGGCGCGAGATCGCCTCTGACGAGGACGTCCTTCTGCGTACCGACGGCACGGAATTTATCACTCCCACAGATTATACCGCGACCGCTTATTCAAATGGTATGATACTCCTCGAAAAAGACGGTTATTACGGCTTTATGGACTACACCGGCAAATGGATCATTGATCCCGTTTATACCAGCGCCGAACCGTTTAACGAAGGGCTTGCCGTCATCGGTAGGGACGGCAAGATGGGCATGATCGACACAAACGGCGAGTTTGTGATACCCATGATATTCGATTATGTCGGAAGCGTTTCGGGTGGAATCGTCACCGCATGGGACGAATCCTGCGGCTGGATCATTCTCAATAAGGTAGTTTGGACCGGCAATTGATGCTTATATATACCATTTATTCCATTAACAGGTAACACGACAATGACAAAAATACAGGAATATCATGCAGGCAGTGTTGATGTCTGCGTCATCGGCGCAGGGCACGCGGGTGTTGAAGCCGCTCTTGCCTGTGCCAGACTCGGACTTTCCACAGTCCTGTTTACAATCAACCTTGATGCCATCGCGAATATGCCCTGTAATCCGTCAATCGGCGGCACGGGCAAAGGACATCTTGTATACGAAATAGATGCGCTTGGCGGTGAAATGGCAATAGCCGCCGACCGTGTAATGCTCCAAAGCCGCGTTCTCAATCTCGGAAAAGGCGCAGCGGTGCATTCAAAGCGCATACAGGCAGACCGTGCCGAGTATAAGCGCATAATGAAGCAGACCATCGAAAATACTCCCAACCTCCGTCTCATCCAGGCGGAGGTCACCGATATCCACACATCTGTGGAAAACGGCGTCAAGCATATTTCGTCAGTGGTCACACAGCTTGGCGCGCGTTGGGACTGCAAGGCGGCGATAATCTGTTCGGGTACGTATCTGCGCGGCAGAGTGATCGTCGGCGAGGTGGCGTATTCCTCGGGCCCCGACGGAATGCTTCCCGCTAATGAGTTGACCGCTAACTTAGAGCGCGAGGGAATCACAATGATGCGCTTCAAAACGGGAACTCCCGCCCGCGTACACCGCGATTCCATCGACTATTCCGTGCTTGAAATACAGCCGGGAGACGATTTTGTAGAGCCTTTTTCCGTTGACTCCGACAGAGAAGCGCTGAACAGCGCCGAACAGATACCCTGCCACATAGTTTACACCAATGCGAAAACTCACGAGATCATACGAAACAACATGTCCCGCTCACCACTTTACTCGGGTATGATCGAGGGTATAGGTCCACGCTACTGTCCCAGTATCGAGGATAAGGTTATGCGATTCGCCGACAAGGAGCGTCACCAGCTCTTTATCGAACCGATGGGGCGTGATACCAAGGAGATGTACATCCAGGGCTTTTCCTCTTCCCTTCCCGAAGAGATACAAATACAGATGCTCCACTCTTTGCCCGGCTTTGAGCATGCCGAGGTCATGCGCACAGCTTACGCGATCGAATATGACTGTGTTGACCCCACACAACTCTATGCCACCCTTGAATTTAAGGAGATCTCGGGTCTCTACGGCGCGGGACAGTTCAACGGTACCTCGGGCTACGAGGAAGCCGCCGCTCAGGGACTTGTTGCGGGCATTAACGCCTCGCTGAAAATAAAAGGCGAGGAGCCGATGATTCTCACCCGTCAGAGCTCTTATATAGGTACACTGATCGACGATCTCGTTACCAAGGGTACAAAGGAGCCGTATCGCATAATGACTTCACGCTCCGAATTTCGTCTGCTGCTGCGGCAAGACAACGCCGCAGAACGGCTTACTCCCATCGGTCGGCGTGTGGGACTCATTTCCGATGCGAGGTATGCAGCATTTGAGCATGAAATGGCGCAGGTCAAAGCTGAGGTCAAGCGTCTTGAATCGGTATCGGTACCGCCGAATGAAGCATTGTGCGCACTGCTTGAAGAAAACGGCTCAACGGCAGTAAACACAGGTATACGGCTCGCCGATCTGCTGCGCCGTCCCGAGCTTTCCTATGATAAGCTTGCGGCAGTTGACACTGAACGTCCCGAGCTTCCGCCCCGTGTACGCACACAGGCTGAGACTGCCATAAAATATGCAGGCTACATCAAGCGTCAGCTTGCCGAGGTAGCACGTACCGAGAAATTGGAGGAAAAGAAGCTTCCCACGCCCTTCGACTATAACAACATCGGCGGTATACGTCTCGAAGCCCGTCAAAAACTGAATAAATTCCAGCCTGCGAGCATCGGACAAGCTTCTCGCATCAGCGGTATTTCTCCCGCCGACATTTCGGTGCTGCTTATCTACTTTTCACAGCATCGACCCGAAAGGACAGATAAAACATGACCATTGACAAAGCCGAGTTTTCGGATAAATTCGCCGCGGCACTTAATATAAACGGACTTTCCGAGTTTTCCGCCGCTGAGCTCACCGATAAATTTCATAGTCTGACCGAGCGTATGCTTACGGTCAATGAATATATGAATCTCACCGCTATCACGGAGCTTGACGGTGTTATCCTGAAGCATTATGTTGACTCACTTGCCGCCGCAAAATATATGCCCGTCGGAGCATCGGTGATTGACGTGGGCTGCGGTGCGGGATTTCCTTCCCTTCCGCTCGCCATCGCGCGTCCCGATCTTCATGTGACAGCACTCGACAGCACCGCAAAGCGTATAGGCTATATACGCGAAACGGCGGAAATGTTGGATATTGCGAATATTACCTGCATCGCTGCACGTGCAGAGGAAGCGGCAAATGATCCCACCATGCGCGAGCAATACGATATTTCCTGCGCACGCGCCGTGGCACGACTGAATGTGCTGTGTGAGCTGTGTATTCCGTATGTTAAGCCGAACGGTAAATTTATCGCGATGAAAGCCAATTCCGCCGAGGAGCTTGACGAAGCGGCAACAGCTATCAAAAAGCTTGGCGGCAAGCTTACATCCGCCGACAGCTTTTCAATTATTTCCGAAATAAACGGCGCGGAAGACCCTCGCTGTATCATCACCATCGAAAAAATTTCCGAAACACCGAAAATTTATCCGCGAAACAACTCTCAAATCAAGAAAAAGCCTCTGTAAGCGCGTTTTATCGCATAACATTCACATCTATCCGACAGCCTTTCGATGAAATCGACGGGCTGTTTTATTTTTCGCCACACATTTTTCGTCACACTATCTCCGATATATATGGTATGATATTTAAACAACCATGAGTTTTAGCAAACTCAAACCTTGCATATATAAAAGGAGCAATATAATGACAGCAATACAGGAAATTTTTAAAAAGGCAGAGCAGCTTCAAATCGAAACCGAAAAAGCCAAGCTGCGGCGAGCCAAAGAAGAGCTTGAGCGCCGTGAAAAGGAATTTGACGAAACGGAGGAATTCGGACGTATACATATGATCCCCTCCGATCACATTTTCCCCAATCCAAATCAGCCGCGCAGAAAATTCGAAGACGATTCAATCATCCGCCTTGCGGACAGTATACGCAGATACGGCATTCTTCAACCATTGACGGTACGACGAACCGAAGGTGAAGGCATCCGTAACGCGCTGTTTGAAATTGTTGCGGGAGAACGCCGTTTTCGTGCCGCTAAGCTGTTGGGGCTTTCCTCCGTGCCTTGTATTATAATTAAGGTGGATGACCGAAAATCGGCGGAATTGGCTATAATCGAGAACATACAGCGTGAAAATCTGAATATATTCGAGCAGGCAAGTGCTATTGCATCTCTTATTGACATGTATGGGCTCACTCAAGATGATGTAGCAAAACAGCTTTCTACAAGCCAATCGTTTGTAGCCAACAAGCTGCGGATTCTGCGATTAACTATTCCCGAACGCGAAAAAATACTGGCATACGGTCTTACCGAGCGGCATGCCCGTGCCCTGCTGCGTGTTGCTTCCGCAGAAGAGAGACTGCGCATAATCGACTACATAAACACAAACAGTCTGAATGTAGCCACAACAGAAAGCTATATTGATCGCTACCTCTCAGAAAACGAAAACGCTCGCAAGCCCCGTTCTCCCCGCAAGCTTGTGCTTAAGGATATGCGCATTTTTTACAACTCCATCGACCGCGCGATCTCGATTGTTAAGCAAGCCGGTATCAACGTGGAGACCGAACGCGTTGACGGTGTTGATTCCATTGAGCTGACTATACGCATACCGAAAAACGCAAATGTTTCACGTGAAACATTTGTTGACAACGAATGAACAGCCATGTTTCACGTGAAACATATTTCGACACAAAACGAATTGCATTCTCGCACAAGTTATTTACAAAATACCATTGACTTTTTCGCCGTTTATTGATATAATAATATGTACAGTATTTTCAGAAAAAACGGAGGACGGCAATGGCTTATACCATATCACTCGCAAACCAAAAAGGCGGTGTCGGAAAGACTACCTCCGCTGTCAATTGTGCCGCCGCCGTAGGTGCGCTCGGCAAACGCGTACTGCTCGTTGATCTCGATCCACAGGGTAATGCGACCAGCGGCGTTGGCGTACAGCGTAAAAAGGTGAAGGTTTCGTCTTACGATCTCATGATAGGCAGAGCCAAGGCATCCGAAGCTGTTATCGACACAGGATACAAGAATCTTCATGTCATTCCCTCGCAGATATCTCTTGCAGGTGCGGAATTTGAGCTTATCGACGCCGATGACCGTGAACTGCTGCTAAAAAAAGCGCTTTCGGAAATTACGGATGACTTCGACTATATTTTCGTTGACTGCCCGCCGTCGCTCGGAATATTGTCCATCAACGCACTGGCAGCTTCAAGCGGCGTCATTATACCTATGCAGTGCGAGTTTTATTCGCTTGAAGGTTTGTCACAGCTCATGTTGTCTATAAAGCAGGTCAAGAAGCTCTACAATCCGTCGCTTGAGATCACGGGCATTCTCATCACCATGTTCAACGGCAGACTCAACCTGTCGCTTCAAGTGCTTGACGAGCTGAAAAAGTATTACGCGGACAAGCTGTTCAAAACAGGCGTGGTACGCAATGTCAAGCTCTCCGAGGCACCCAGCTATGGTGAGCCGATAATCTACTATGACAAGCACAGCAAGGGCGCACAGGCGTATATGGCCATCGCGGAAGAGATCATAGACCGCACATTCTGACTATAACATTATACATATGGAAGTGAACTAATGGCAACAAAGAAAAAAAGACTCGGGCGCGGAATGGATGCAATATTCCTCGACAATTCATTGGACGCCCCCGAAAAAAACAGTACTCTGCGGCTGTCTGAGATAGAACCGCGCCGCGACCAACCGCGTAAAGTGTTCGACACCGAAGCATTGGCACAGCTCGCCGATTCCATAGCGGTGAATGGTCTTATTCAGCCGATCATCGTCAGAGAACGCGAAGGCAGCGATTTCTATCAGATCATCGCAGGCGAGCGCAGATGGCGCGCCGCAAAAATGGCGGGACTTTCCGAGGTTCCCGTAGTCATCCTCGATGTGGATGACAAAAAGGTCGCCGAGTATGCGCTGATTGAGAACATTCAGCGCGAGGATCTAAACCCCATCGAGGAAGCGCGCGGCTTCAAATCTCTTATTGATGACTATGATCTTACACAGGATCAAGCTGCAAAGCAGGTAGGCAGAAGTCGTTCGGCAGTTACCAACTCTCTGAGACTTTTGGAGCTTCCCGACGATGTACTTGACCTTGTATCGGACAAAGCTCTGTCCGCGGGTCATGCCCGCACATTACTTGGAATCAATGACAAATCGCGCATATCCGAAGCGGCGGAAATAGTAGTAAATCGTGAGCTTTCGGTACGTGCAACCGAGGAACTTGTAAAGAAGCTCAATTCATCCCCTGTCACGGAGGAAGAAACCGATGACAATGCAGCAGTAGAGCGTGAATATTACGCCTCACTCGAGGATAAGATAACTCAGGCAATAGGATGCCGCGTTAAAATTTCCCATTCCGACCGTAAAAAGTCAATTACTATCTCGTATAAAGACGCGGACGAGCTTGAAGAGCTTATTAAGAAGCTGGTCGGCGGAGAAAATATTGAAAATTTATTTGTATAACAATAAAAGGAGACACAAAAATGCTTGACATCAAATACATTAAAGAAAATACAGAGGAGTGCATACAGAGACTTGCCAATAAGGGTAAGGACGCTCGCGAGGATATCGCACGTATTCTGGAGCTTGACACAGAGCGCCGCTCCATGATTTCCGAAAACGAAGCGCTCAAAGCGGAGCAGAACAAGGTATCCAAATCTATTCCGCAGCTCAAGAAAGAGGGTAAGGATGTTGCCCCCATCTTCGCACAGATGAAGGAGCTTTCCGAGACGATCAAAAATAATGACGAGAAGCTGAAGGGCGTTGAGATCGAGTACACAAATCTCATGCTCAGCCTTCCCAACCTCCCCGACATGGACTTAAAGCCCGGCGGAAAGGAAAACAACGAGCCTCTCAAATATTTCGGCGAGCCTCACAAGTTTGATTTTGAGCCCAAGAACCACGTTGATCTCTGTACAGATCTCGGTCTTATCGACTATAAGCGCGGCACCAAGCTGTCCGGTAACGGCTTCTGGATCTACCGCGGCATGGGTGCACGCCTTGAATGGGCGCTGCTCAACTACTTTGTTGATACTCATATCGGTGACGGCTACGAGCTGGTACTCGTCCCTCATATGCTCGGCTACGAGTGCGGTCTGACCGCAGGTCAGTTCCCCAAGTTCGCAGACGACGTATATTGGCTTGAGACCGCCGAGGATGAGCGCCGCCGCTTCATGCTTCCTACCGCTGAGACCGCTCTCGTGGCACTCCACAGAGACGAGATCCTCACCGAAGCGGATCTTCCCAGAAAGTACATCAGCTACACTCCCTGCTTCCGCCGCGAGGCAGGCTCCTACCGTGCAGACGAGCGCGGCATGGTACGCGGTCACCAGTTCAACAAGGTCGAGATGGTTCAGTACACCAAGCCTGAGGATTCGGATGATGCATTCGCAGAGCTTGTAGGCAAGGCAGAGGCACTGGTTTCGGGTCTCGGCTTCCACTTCCGCACAGTTAAGCTCGCGGCTGAGGACTGCTCGGCATCCATGGCTCGTACCTACGACATCGAGATCCACATCCCCTCCATGGACGGTTATAAGGAGGTATCCTCCGTATCCAACGCACGTGATTATCAGGCACGCCGCGGTCAGATGCGCTTTAAGAGAGAATCCACAGGCAAGATCGAGTTCGTTCATACTCTCAACGGCTCGGGTCTTGCAACCAGCCGTATTCTTCCCGCAATCGTTGAACAGAATCAGCAGGCGGACGGCAGCGTTATAGTTCCCGAAGTGCTTCGCAAGTACCTCGGCTGCGACGTTATCAAGAAGGACTGAGTAAGCGTTAACACGGGAATAGTACTTCCCTTTTGATAAAAAGGAGATTTGAAGATGGAATTTTTTGAATCGCTATGGAACAGTCTGCAAAATATCGCAGGTGAACGTGTCGAGCTCGGCACCAATTCCATAACAACCCTCAACATCATCGTGTGGTCACTTTTTATCGGTTTTATGATAGCTATAGGCATTTCGATCTATAATAAGCTTGTGCTGGGAAGCGTCGTGTCGGCGCTGACAAAGCGCGAGGTATTCTCCGAGGATGCGGCGCTCACGGCAGCGGAGCTTGGGTGCGCAAACCCGCTTGTGCAGTTCGCACTCAGGAAAAACGGCTCCTTCCGCCGTATCGTCCGCATGAAGGGTGATACTGACACCGTATGCTGTGATGAGGCTTTCGCAGACGCGAGATTCTATCTCCCGAGCGAAAATGTACACCGCGCCGAGCTCATCTACGGAAGATCCGGGCTCAGCGTAGGTACTGTACTGCTCTCGGTAGGCGCGTTTTTTGTGCTGGCGATCGTCGCATTCGTCGTTATCCCCGACCTTATGGAGATGCTCTCAAACTTTATTTCGAGCATCACCCCCGAGGGCAACATAATATGATCGTGAGGGAATGATTTTCACCATGAATTACGGACAAACAACAAAAAGAACCAAACGCCGCAGCTCTTTAAGCATTTTTCTGATCATAGTCATTATCGCGGCTATCGCGGTGGGTATAGCGGCGGCTGTCGTTTACTTTTCGGGCATCCGCTATATAAAGCTCAATACAGAGGATGGCGGTACAGTCAAATACTTCGGCAGAGTTGACAGTGACGGCGATCCCGTATCGGGTAAGCTTTATTATTCAAGCGGTGTGACCGCCGAGATCGACCCCGAAACAGGTACGGTCGTTTATTCCAACGGTGACGTTTATGTGGGCGGACTGGATTCGCTCCACCGCCACGGTCAGGGCATTCTTACCTGTGCCTCGGGAGACATCTATGAGGGATCCTTCGACCATGATGCCCTCACAGGCTACGGCAAATATACCTTTGTGGGCGGCGATGTCTACGAAGGCTATCTCGTTAACGGCAAAAAAGAAGGTCAGGGCACCTATTCATGGGCTGACGGCTCGGTCTACACAGGCAATTTTACAAATGATCTGAAGAACGGCGAGGGTACCTACACTTGGTCGGACGGCTCGTCATATACGGGTACATATGTAAATGAGCTTAAAGAAGGTACGGGTACCTACTCCTTTGCCAATGGTGACAGATATATCGGCGAATTTCAAGACGATATGCGTCAGGGCGTCGGCACCTACTATTGGTCCAACGGCGATACCTACGAGGGTGAATTTGTCGCCAATAAAATGCACGGCAACGGCAAATACACTTGGACCAGCGGCAGAATCTACGAGGGTATCTTCGAAAACGGCAAGATCGTCAGAAGCACCGACACAGCCACAAGTGATGTGGGCGTTACACAGTAACAAAATTTTTAGATAATATGTACAAAAATACCGCTCCAATTTTGGAAGCGGTATTTTTCTTATATTCACTACTGTATTTTTAAATATTACACGTAATTCCACTATATAGGCCGATATCACATCATCCCCGCGCCCGCGGTAAGCTTGATCAGCAGATTTATATCATCCGGCTGTACCTTTGCAGGGTATGCCGCCTTATTGCGTACGGTAGCGCCGCATTTTTCACAGCGGTAGACTATAATATATCCTTTTTTCGGGTCCGGAAGCACCTGTACCGGTCTCAGCATACCGAGACAGTCGTTGGCGCGGTCACCGGGGTTTATATCAATATGAATTGAGCACAGACATTTAGGGCAGTGATCGCGGGAGGTAACTCCGAGGGGCTTCACCTCAAATCCACAGTTTTTACAGGTAAAACCGCTGTCGTTTTTTTGAAATCTTTTTTCTTCCATGATAATTTTTCCTTAAAAATTTTCTTATGTATATTTTATCGCCTTTCGTGTCATAATAAGCCCGAAGCCCACAGAAAGGAATGTTTGATAATGAAAAAATCTTTATATACAAGACTTATTTTGTGTGCCGTGTCTGTCATACTCGCTTTATCCGTGCTGACACTCGGCATGTCTGCCATGGGATTTCGCGGCGGTATGACGCGTGAGGGAAACAATCCCACCGACAGTGCCGCAAAGGATTCCGCGGCAAACGACAGCATGCCCGCTGCCGACAGCGGTCTTAACGGAGACTCGGGTATTGACGGCAGTATGGGCGATAACGGAAACATCGACAGCGGTACTGACGGATTTATCGATGAAAATTCCGGCACAGGAGAATTTGCCGAAGATAATACTACCGACAGTAACACTTCACGCGACACTACCCGTGATACGGAAAAAGGTCCTGTTGAATCTGCTGTTGACAATGTAGTGACCGACGCAGAAAACGCTGTTGATGAAGTAACCGGCGGTATGAGCGTTTGGGGTATTGTAATTGCCGTTGTTATTATTGCCGCAATCGCGGCGCTTATATTCGCGTTTTTCTCCAAGAAAAAGTAACAGCGCCTTAAAAGGCTGCCGCATACCGTGCGGCGGTCTTTTTATTTACCAACGCAAAACCTGTGGAATATGCCGTCTACTATTTCTTCGGTAACACGTCTGCCGTCGAGCTCCGACAGCTCCGACAGCGCAGATTCAAGATCAAAGCCTGCGGTATCCGAGGTGCTTCCCGACATAAGAGCAGTCATGGCACTTCGAACATATTCAAGAGTACGGCTCACCGCTGCATTCTGACGCGCATTTGTAAGTACCGCATGTGAATTATAGTCGATCTCGCCCTCGATATACAGCGATTCTATATGCTCCTTCAGCTTGTTTATACCACTTGCCGCATTATCGTCACATGCTGCGGAAAGCTCAACGCTATGCGTAAACCCACACTCTTCAAGTTGGGATCTGTCAAATTTTTCGACAAGGTCACTTTTATTGAGCACCGCTATCTTCGCGGCACCAAGCGACCCTATTTTTTCAAGCAGTGCTTCATCCTCGGAATCGAGCTCTCGGGAAAGATCAAACACCGCCAGTATCAACTCCGCTTCTTCCAGCATTTTAAGCGAGCGCTCCACTCCGATACGCTCTACGGCATCATCGGAGCTGCGTATTCCAGCAGTGTCGCAAAGTCGCAGCATCACTCGCCCGCAGGTGATATTTTCTTCGATCGTATCACGGGTCGTACCCGCAATATCGGTCACAATGGCTCTCTCGCGTCCTACAAGGCGATTTAACAGCGAAGATTTACCTGTATTGGGTTTTCCCGCTATAACTGTTTTGATGCCCTCACAGACCGCTCTGCCCACACGATAAGAGCTTTGAAGTGCCGCAAGCTCACCTTCTATCACACGAAGCTCGGCAAGAACCTCGTCTGCTGACAGCTCGGCAAGATCCTCATCGGGAAAATCCACATTTGCATAAACGCCCGTTACTATGGTTTTCAGCCTTTCATAAAGCTCGTCCGATCTGCGCTTTACTATTCCCTGCTCATGTGACGCAGCAAGAGAAAGCTGTTCCTCACTCTCGGCATCTATAAGCATTCCCACCGCTTCCGCCTGTGACAGCGACAGCTTACCGTTTATGAATGCACGACGGGTAAATTCACCCGCTCCCGCTTGACGTGCGCCGCATTCAAATGCCGCCTCCAGCACTTTTTCCGTCAGTATAATGCCGCCGTGGCAGCTGATCTCCACCACATTTTCACCGGTATAAGAATATGGTGCGCGAAATACGGTACACATACCGTCATCAATACGTTCTTCACGTTTTATTATATCGCCGTAAACGCAGTGATTTGAGTCTATCTGTGAAATCGGTTTACCGCCGGCAGTACGAAACATTCCCTCAGCGACGGTTATTGCTTCATCGCCCGATATGCGTATGACAGCGATTCCGCCTCTGCCGTAAGCGGTAGACACAGCTGCTATAGTCTCGTTCATTTTTATATCTCCCAATAAAGCTATCGCATCGGTTTTTCTCCGATGCGATAATTGATTATTTTCAGTTCTCGGTACCGCTCTCGGAAGAGGAGCCTCCTAAAATGCTGTTGATATATTCGTCAAAATCCTTGAACTTCTTCTGAGGCTCGCGAGCGGGCTTTTCCTTGGAGCCGTAAGTAGAAATAAGATCAGACAGCTCCTCGGCGGACATCTTCTCACCGTCATCGTACATGGGAGCCGCGGGCTTCTTTACATTCTTCTGGACCGATCTGCCCGAATCACGGCGTCTTTCAGAACGTCTGTCGGAACGGCGGGAGGAGCGTTCGCTCTTGCGAGTGGGAACGCTGAAGCCCGCGCTTTCAAGATAAATAACTACGCGGCGGCTCGCATCAACGCCGATGGAATTGGTGGAAACGCCCTCGATACCCTGTACCTCGGAATGGATTATGCGGCGCTCGTAGGGAGACATGGGCTCGAGCATTACGCTCTTGCCGTTCTTCGCAACCTTTGCCGCCATACGGCGTGCAAGCGAGCGAAGAGTTGCCTCACGCTTGGAACGATAGTTTTCAACATCCACTGTGATGTGCACATAATCGCGGGATTCGTCCTCCTCGCGCTTGTTTGCGGCGAGATTTGTCAGATATTGGAGCGCTTCAAGAGTGTCACCGTGGTGACCTATAAGCACGCCTGCCTCATCGCCGACGATATTGATCTGACGGTCACTCTTGCGGGTAGCGATGACTTCAACGTCAGCCTTTATCTCCATATCCTCAAGAAGAGTGTCGATAAATTCCCTGGCGATCACTTCGCCCGCTACAGTGCGCTCTACCTTGATCTTCGCGGGCGTGCCGCCAAGACCGAGAAAACCGCCCTTTTCATGTTCCAGCACTTCATAGGTAAGCTCACTTGCCTCGCATCCGAGCTTTTCGGCTGCTTCCGAGACTGCAAGCTCCACCGTTTTGCCGGTGAATATAAGTTCCTGTTTCACAGCTGTACTCATTCCTTTCGTCTTTGAATGTAAACCGTATTGAATAATTATTTATTATCCTCGGTTTTTTTCTGTTTTTTTATTTCACGGTCAGCCTCATCCTTAAGCTTCGGAGCATCGGACTCCTTTACTCCTTCTTTGAGCTCGGGCTTACCTGTGTTTTCACTTACTTCCTCGATCTCTTCCTCATCTTCATCGTCTATTCTGTGGAGAGAGCGTACCTTCTGCTTCTTTTCCTTTTTCGGCTTTATGTTGAGCTCTTTTTCGGCTGCCTTATAATCTTCCTCGGTAAATCTCGGTATCGGAATAGCCTTTGAGAGCACGATCTGCTGAATAGTCGAAAGAATATTGCGGAAGATCCAGTAAAGACCGACTGCAGCGGAAATAGTAAAGGTAATATATACGGAGAGCAGAGGCATAGAAAGCTGCATGATCTTCATGGACATATCATTCTGCGCCTCGGGATTGGGCTGATAGGTGAATTTGCGAGTGATAAAGGTGCTGCCGAGAGTTACGATAAGGGTAAACAGAGGGATAAGCAGCAGCCAACCTGCCTCGGTTCCTATGGATTCGAAGCTCGGGATCTGCGAAAGATCCATAAACTCGCCCCACAAATTGAAGTTGGGCAGCACATCAGCGGTTATAGCCTCGCCGTTTTCGCCTATAAACTCAACGCCGTTTGCCATAAATTCCCGCATCTTTGTTACAAGGTCGATCTGGCGAACTGTCTTTTCTGCCGCAAACGCTTCGAAGCCTTCGATAGCGGACGCGGACATTACCTCATATATCTTTGCCTGGAAGCCCTTAATAACGGTCTCACCAAAGCCGCAGATATATTTGAGCGGGCTTACAACTACATTGTAAAGAGCAAAGAGTATGGGCATCTGAATAAGAAGAGGCAGACATCCACCCATGGGGTTGAAGTTCTCACGCTGGTAGAGATCCATGATCTCGTTCTGCATCTTCTGCTGAGTGGTCTTGTCAGTGCGTCCGGCATATTTCTTACGAATTGCCTGTTCCTTGGGTCTGAGACTTGCCTGCTTGACAGAGTTCTTTTGCTGCTTAATACCAAAAGGCAGCAGAACGATCTGAAGAACAAGTGCAAACAAAAGCAGCGCTATGGCATAATTATCGGTGAGCTGATAGCATACCTTTATTATCCATCCAAGCGGAACGTTTATAATATCAAACATTTTAAGGGGTACCTTTCTCTTATTACTTATATCTGTTATGATATATTATTTTCTTTTTTCGGGAACCGGATCATAGCCGCCTTTTCCGAACGGATTACATCTGAGCACCCGCCACACGGTAAGCGCAAGTCCCACGAAAAATCCTCTTTTTGTGAAAGCCTCAATTGCATACTGCGAGCAGGTCGGAGTAAATCTGCAGCAAGGCTGCTTAAGCGGAGAAATGAATTTTTGATAGAATTTGACTAAAGCTATAGCTATATATTTCATTGAACGTACATTGATAGCTTTCTGAATGCTGCCGAAAGATCACTTTCAATGTCAGTGGACTTCGCCCTTATAATCCCACTGCGCGCAACAATAACAATCAGAAATCCGCGTTTTATAGGTGACTTTTTGTCACACAACCTGTATCCCTCGCGAATAATTCGCTTTGCTCGGTTTCTTATAACTGCGCCGCCTAATTTCTTTGTTACCGTAATACCGACACGATTGATCTTTTCTTTTGTGGGATTGGCTTTTGCCAGCTTCTTTGCGGCATAGTCCGGGAGAACATAGACAACGACATTGCGCCCGACGAATTTTTTTCCGCGGGCATATGCTTTTGAATAGAGGTGATTTTCCCTGATTGCACGCAGCTTCATTTTAAAAATTATCCTTTATAGAGAGGCTTTAAGTCCTCATGATTATAGCGTAAATACAATAAAAACCCCCGAAATACGGGTATTTCCCGACAACTTCGGCGGTTTACTGTTAGCGAGTCTCAAAACGGCACACTTCAATACAACCCGGAAAATTGCCGGGTTGTATCTCTGTTTGCACTGAATACACATTACGGCAGAACTCAGTATGTGAGTCTCTTTCTGCCCTTTGCACGTCTTCTCTTGAGTACCTTTCTTCCGTCAGCGGTCTTCATTCTCTTTCTGAAACCGTGCTCAACCTTTCTCTGACGCTTCTTAGGCTGGTAAGTTCTAAGCATCCGTTGCACCTCCTTAACCTTAGGAAACTATCACCATTCGGTGAATATTAGCTTTATATTTGTGAATGAATATAAATTCGCACAATAGCACCTAATATTATACACAATAAAGGTGGGGTTTGTCAAGAGCTTTTTTAAAAAAAGTTTGTATTATTTAAAAAAAGTAACAAATACCACGCAACAAAGTTAAGGTAAAGGGTTGCTTTTTTAACGATTTTATGATATAATATTTAATGGTATATTATTTATATGATAATTTTTTCGCTTCTCTTAAATATTTTGCCTATTTTTTAGGTAACGAAGCTTTTATTATTTAAAATCTAAGGGAAAGGATAAATAAACTGTATGCAACCCTTCAGCGACATATGGAAGCTCACGGTGGACGAGCTTACTGAGAAATACGGAAAAACCGTAACGGATCTCTGGTTCACCTGCCTCACACTTCACGATATTAATGATTCTCAGGCTGTCATCATCTGCGATATGCCCTATAAGTATGTTATTTTAAAAAATAAATACATAGACTCAATTTCCCAAGCTCTTGCCAAGGTGATCGGCTTCACCGTAAATGTGGTCATCCTCGATAAAATTGCAAATCCCGAGGAGTACACCTTGTATGTTAAAGGAATCGGTGATATTCCCGAGCCTGTAAATCTCGCTGACAGAGTTATAACTCCCCCACGCGTTCAAACAGCGGCATTCGGAGAGGATTTTGACCGGGATATTCCCGAGGATGCTCCGCAGGATGTACGTGATAAAATGCTCCGCCAAAAGGTTTCGAGCTATCTCGGAGGATATAACGAATACACATTCGATAATTTTATCGTGGGTCAGTCCAATAAATTTGCACACGCTGCATGCGTTGCGGTAGCAAACGATCCTTCCTGCTTGAATCCCGATTCCTTTACCTATAATCCGCTTTTCATCTACGGTCCCAGCGGACTCGGTAAGACTCATCTTTTGTATGCGATAATAAATCATATAAAATCCACAAGACCCGATCTTAAAATAGTCTATGTCAAGGGCGAGGAATTTACAAATCAGCTTATTGACAGTATTTCAAAGAAAACCACGGAGCAGTTCCGTGAGAAATACCGTACTGCCGATGTGCTGTTGATAGACGATATTCAGTTTATCGCGGGCAGAGATTCCACCCAGGAGGAATTTTTCCATACCTTCAATGCACTCTATGAGGATCACAAGCAGATAATCCTCACCTCCGACCGTCCGCCGCGCGATATAAAAACTCTGGAGGACAGACTAAAGACCCGATTTGAATGGGGTATTCCCGCAGATATTCAGCCGCCGGATGCAGACCTTCGCGCAGCTATCATCAAAAAGAAAGCGGCGGCTATCAACATTACACTCGACAATGATGTTATAAACTTCCTTGCCGAAAATCTCAAATCTAATATTCGTCAGGTCGAGGGCGCAATAAAGAAGTTAGGCGCACTGACCGTGCTCACGGGAGCTCCGATCACAGTGGAGCTTGCTAAAAATTCACTGTCTGACCTCATTACAGACGGTGAGCCCACTGAGGTCACCATTGACCGCATACTTGAAAAGGTTGCGAAAAAATACGGTACCACCGTGGACGATATAAAGGGCACAAAGCGTACAAAGGAAATAGCGTATGCGCGTCATATCTCGATATATCTGATAAGAAAGCTGACAGATCTGTCGCTTCCGCAAATCGGAAAATATATGAAGCGCGACCACTCCACTGTAATTTCCTCACTCAAAACCGTTGAAAAGGAGCTTGGAGCAAACACTCAGACCGACGCTGATGTAAACGAGCTCATCAAAGAAATTAAGGGTTGATAACATACTTTTCCACCTGTTTTTAAGGTTTTATACACATTTCACACAGGTTTTCAACAGGGTGTTGTTAAGTTTGTGGAAAACCTGATTTTATCTAAATAATTTCCTTTTACGATCGCATACGGCGGCTGTTTAAATATTTTCCCTAACCATGTTGAAAGAGTCTTTGAAGGTAGCTTTTGGAAACAGATTTCAACAAGCTGCCGTTTCCACACTTTCAACCGAGAAGTTTCCGAGCATTTGAGCTTTCAACATACTTTTTAACATTTAAACAGTTTTTTATCCACATTTGTCCACAGAAAAATACGATGATCAAATCGGTTAAAATTTTTCCACATTATCACAACTATTTTCCAACATCGAAAAAATGTTAATAAAACTCAAAAAATCAAGCATCTATGCATGGTTTTGAGTTTTCAACAAAAACAACACCCCCTACTACTACGATTACTATTATTTATTATCTTATTTATTTTTTATTTTCTTTTTTTAATTAAAAAAATTACGAGGTTACTTGTTATGAAAATTCGTTTTTCCAGACCTATACTCCAGGATGCTGTAAGCAACGCAATGTACAGCGTTTCTACTAAAAATACAATCACCGCTGTTGAAGGTATCTTAATTTCCTGCGAAGATGATAAGGTCGTGCTTACCTCCTACGACCTTGAAAAAGGCATGACCATAAAGATAGACGCCGAGATAATAGAGCCCGGTGCCTGCATCATCAACGCGCAAAGCCTTAATTCGATCATTAAGCTGATGCCTGCAGGAATGGTAGAGCTTGAAGTTAACGAATATTACAGAGCTAAGTTGATCAGCGGAAGCTCCGAATTCGAGCTTAACGGAATGGATGCGAAGGAATTCCCCACGCTTCCCGATATAGATAACACCAGTGGATTCAATATAAAGCAGGGAGATCTTAAAAATATGATTTCCCAGACCTTGTTTGCAGTGGCTCAGAATGATGCTCGTCCAACCTTTAACGGCGCTTACTTTAAATTAAAGGGCAACCATATAACCACCGTTGGCTGTGACAGCTTCCGCTTGGCTATTCGTGAGAAGGTATGCGAGATGGAGAACATTTCCGACAGCGAGCTTGATATTTCATTTATTGTCCCCGGCAGAACACTTTCGGAGGTTATGAAGCTCCTTTCCGAGCCTGATGAGTTTGTATTTATAAGCATCAACAGAAAACAGGTGATTTTCCGCTTTGATAAGCGCGATACCGTATTCTTCTCCCGTCTAATAGAGGGAGATTATATCGACTACGAGCGCATCATTCCTCAGAACAGCTCTATATTTGTTGATATTGATACCGAAATATTCGAGGGAGCACTTAACCGCGCATCGCTGGTAACAGACGATTCCGCCGGTAAGAACAAGTCGTTGGCACGCTGCCATTTCCATGACAACAGACTTGAGATCACCTCTGTATCCATAAACGGTAAAGTGCGCGATGAGATACCCACCTCACAGAACGGAAGTGAAATAGAGATCGGCTTCAACTGCCGCTATCTCACAGAGGCTCTGAAGGCATCTCAGTGCGAAAAGCTGAGACTTTCGCTGTCCTCGCCGTTTATAAGCATGGTTATAGAACCGCTTGAAGCAGATGAGAACGATAAGTTCACCTTCCTTGTACTGCCCTGCAAGATGAAATGATCGCCGGGAGGATAAGCTACCGTAACTTTCGCAATATCGAAAGCGCGGATATTGAGTTTTCACCGGGCGTGAATGTGCTCATCGGAAATAACGCCGAGGGAAAAACAAATGCCCTTGAGGGGATATATCTGATGGCATCGGGCAAAAGCTTCCGCACACCGCGTGAGCGAGATATGGTTAGATTCGGTGAGGATTATTTTGAAGTGTCGCTGACAATGCAGGACGCCGAAAGACAGCAGGAACTGTTTTTCAAGGCTTACAGCGCAGAAACGGGAAAACGCAGGGAATGCCGCAAAAACGGTGTTTCACTGCCGAGAATATCCGAGCTTATCGGAGTATTCCGTGCGGTGTTGTTTTGTCCGGAGCAGCTTGCGATAGTAAAGGATGGTCCCGCAGAGCGGCGCAGCTTTCTCGATATTGCCATATGTCAGCTTCGGCCTGTGTATCTCAAATCTCTGCAGCGATTCAATAAGATACTTACTCAAAGAAATGCGCTCTTAAAGCAGTTATCGGAAGGCTTTGGTGAGACTTCGCTGCTTGAAGTATATTCCGAGCAGCTTGCAAGGGAATCGGCGCTTATATATAAGACCCGATATGAGTATGTAACGCGACTTGATATGTCAGTGAAAAAATTTTTCTGTGAGCTTGCCGATGGTGGAGACGAAAATCCCCATGAGGTGCCCGAGCTTCGCTATAAAAACAGCCTTAAGACCTATGAACGTTTAGGTGAGATGGAAGCTTATGAGCATTATTTGAAGCTTTTATGCGAGAACACGTCCCGTGAGATCGGAGCGGGTATAACGCTGTACGGCTCACATAAGGACGATATAGAGATATATCTCGACGGCAGAGAAGCAAGGCAGTTCGCTTCACAGGGACAGCAACGCTCGCTTGCGCTTGCCATGAAGCTTGGCGAGGGTGAGATATCCATGGAATATTCGGGGGAATATCCCGTATTCCTGTTTGATGATGTGCTGTCAGAGCTTGATCCGAGACGGCAGAGGTTTCTGCTGTCACAGCTCGGAAGCAGGCAGGTGATCATGACCACCTGCACTCCGCCTCCCGTGGAGTCGGATGCCAAGTTTATAGATGTCGAGGGCGGACTTTATTGGGACAAATGAATGATAAAGGGAGCGACTGTCATGTACACACACGCAGGCAATAACCGCATTATCCGCACACGGGATATTATCGGAATATTCGATATGGACACTGCCACTATGGCGATGCCTACCAGAGACTATCTGCGCGCGGCGGAGCGTGACGGGCGGATGATAAACATAAAAGAGGAGATCCCGAAATCCTTTATTGTCACCGCAGGCAAGGACGGACGTGACACTGTTTATGTGTCACAGATATCTACTTCCGCTCTTGTCGGACGGGTAGATTCGGTGATAAGCGAATAGATAAAACATAGCTCACGAGAGCTTTGAAATAAGAGGTAAAAAATGTCAGAACAAAATGTAAGCAGCTACGACGAAAGCCAAATACAGGTGCTCGAAGGATTGGAAGCGGTCCGTAAGCGCCCGGGTATGTATATCGGTTCCACCTCCATAAGAGGTTTACACCATCTGGTATACGAGATCGTGGACAACTCCATCGATGAGGCGCTGGCGGGATACTGTGAGAGCATCATAGTCACCCTGCATAAGGATAACAGCGTTTCCGTAAAGGATAACGGACGCGGCGTTCCCAGCGGTATCCATGCCAAGAAGAAGATACCTACCCTTGAAGTGGTATTTACCGTGCTTCATGCAGGCGGTAAATTCGGCGGTGAAGGATATAAGATCGCGGGGGGTCTTCATGGTGTTGGTGCATCCGTTGTAAATGCGCTTTCCGAATGGATGGAGGTTGACAACTGCCATGACGGCGAGCGTTATACAGAGCGTTTTGAACGCGGTAAGGTTGCGCGTCCATTCAATCATGTAGGTTCATCGAACGGCGATCACGGTCTTTATGTGCGTTTTCAGCCCGACCCCACTATTTTCGAAGAGGTTGTGCTGGACTATAAGGTAATCGAAAACCGACTGCGCGAGCAGGCATTTCTCAATGCGGGCGTAAAGATCATCCTTCGCGATGAGCGAGGCGAGGATATTTCACATAATGAGGATGAAGCTGACGAGGGTGTGGATGAGATACAAAAGCGTTTCGGTCCTGCCGAGGTCGTGCTGTGTTATGAGGGCGGTATCAAGAGCTTTGTCGAGCATCTTCAGAATAAGCGCCGCGTAGCGATGATACACTCCGATGTTATTTACATGAAGGCGGACAAGGGCGATTCCGTTGCGGAGGTTGCACTTCAGTATAACGACAGCTATAACGAAGTGATAATGTCCTTTGCAAACAATATGCACACTATCGAGGGAGGTACCCATGAGACGGGCTTCACTACCGCGCTTACTAATGTGCTCAATGATTATGCTCACGCCCATGGCATCTTAAAAGCCGAGGAAAAGCTTACAGGCGAGGACACCCGCGAGGGTCTGTGCGCAGTTATAAGCGTAAAGCTCACCGACGCACAGTTTGAAAGCCAGACCAAGGCTAAGCTGGGAAATTCCGAGATGCGCACCCTTGTGGCGGGACTTATGAAGGAAAAGCTCTCGGAATATCTTGAAGAGCATCCGAATACCGCAAAGATCGTGCTTGAAAAATCCCTTGCCGCATCCCGTGCGAGAGAAGCGGCAAAGAAAGCTCGTGAGCTTACACGCCGCAAGAGCGTGCTTGAAGGTTCAGGGCTTCCCGGTAAGCTTTCCGACTGTCAGGAAAAGCGTACGGAGCTCACAGAGCTGTATCTTGTTGAGGGTGACTCCGCGGGCGGTTCCGCAAAGAGCGGACGAAACAGCCGTTTCCAGGCGATACTTCCCCTTCGCGGTAAGGTGCTGAACGTTGAAAAGAGTCGTCTTGACAAGGTCTACTCAAATCCCTCGCTTATCCCGATCATACAAGCGCTGGGCTGTGGTATCGGAGATGAATTTGATCCCGCAAAGCTTCGTTACGGTAAGATAATCCTCATGGCGGATGCGGACGTTGACGGTTCACATATAAGAATACTGCTGTTGACCTTCTTCTTCAGACACATGAAGCAGCTTATAGAGGACGGTCACATCTTCCTTGCGCAGCCGCCGCTTTATAAAATCACCAAGGGTAAGAAGAATCACTACGCTTACAGCGACGCCGAGCGTGATGCGATACTCGCCGAGATCGGCGAGGTCGGTACAAAGACCAGCCGTTATAAGGGTCTCGGTGAGATGAATCCCGAGCAGCTTTGGGAAACGACGATGGATCCGGAGCAGCGTACACTTCTTAAAGTGACTATCGAGGATGCAATGGCATGCGACGAAATGTTCTCGATTCTTATGGGCGATAATGTTGAGCCGCGCCGTGAATTTATCGAAGAAAACGCGGTTTATGCCACAAATCTGGATATTTGATTGGCACAAACGGGGATAGATATCACTTATTTATCAACATTCTTATCAACGTTAAGAAATTTTCCACAGTGTGTGTAAAAGTCTGTGGAAAACTGCGTTTGAAACTTATGAAAAACCATATCTAACCGCAAAAATAATCCTTACAGTGTGAGGAAAAGTTTTGTTGTTGATAAAAAATACACATTTTCCACAAGACTGTAAACAAATCTGTGGAAAGCTCGTGGAATAAAGTGTTTTCCACATAATAACAGGCAGGTTTTATAAACAGACCCGCCTATATAAAGAGGATCAAAATGAAGAAGAACGATCAAATCGAAAATATTGAGTTTCCGGATCAAAAAATAATCGGGATAGAGATGGAGTCGGAGGTAAAGAGCTCCTTTATCGCCTATTCCATGAGTGTTATCATGTCTCGTGCGCTTCCCGATGTGCGAGACGGTCTGAAGCCCGTACACAGACGTATACTCTACGCCATGTACGAGGATAAGCTCACCTACGACAGAGATTTCCGCAAGTCGGCTACAACCGTCGGTAACGTGCTCGGTAGATATCATCCCCACGGTGATACCGCCGTATACGATACAATGGTGCGCCTTGCTCAGCCATTCTCCATGAGATATCCGCTGGTACAGGGTCAGGGTAACTTTGGTTCCATCGACGGCGACAAGGCGGCGGCTTACCGTTATACTGAGGCAAGACTCGCTAAGCTGTCAAATGAGATGATGAGCGATATCGAAAAGAACGTAGTGGATTTCGTTCCAAACTTCGATAATACTCATGAAGAGCCGGCTGTGCTTCCCGCAAGATTTCCCAATCTGCTTGTAAACGGTTCAATCGGTATCGCTGTCGGTATGGCGACTTATATCCCACCGCACAACCTTGGCGAGGTCATCGACGGTACTCTGTATCTCATGGATAACCCCGATGCGCAGATCAAGGATCTGATGCAGTTTATCAAGGGTCCCGACTTCCCTACCGCCGCGACGGTTTACGGCTCCAACGGTATTTATGAAGCATATACCACAGGTCGTGGTCACGTTATGGTACGCGCTAAATGTGAGATAGACGAGGATCATCATAAAATTATCGTCACTGAGCTGCCTTATCAGGTCAACAAGAAGATGCTGGTGGAAGCTATTGCCGATCTTGTCAAGGATAAGCGTATCGAGGGTATTACCGAGATCGTTGACCTTTCCGACCGTTCGAAGGAAGTACACATAGAGATCACCTACCGCCGCGATGCAAACGGTCAGGTGATCCTCAATCAGCTTTATAAATACAGTCAGCTCCAGGACACCTGCGCTTTCAATATGCTGGCACTTGTAAACAATGTGCCGAAGATACTCAATCTGAAGCAGATTCTCGAGCACTATGTGGCTCATCAGGAGGAGGTCATCACCCGCCGTGTCAAGTTTGATCTTGACAAGGCAAAGCGTGAGGCTCACATCTTTGAGGGCTATAAGATAGCCATTGACAATATTGAGGAGGTCATCAAGGTCATCCGCGGCTCGGCTTCCATCGCCGATGCAAAGGTGCAGCTCATGGATCGCTTCGGACTCACCGAGATCCAGGCGCAGGCGATAGTCGAAATGACGCTCGGACGTCTTTCCGGCATGGAGCGCCAGAAGATAGAGGAGCGTCTTGCCAAGCTCTATGAGACTATCACTGAGCTTGAAGGCATTCTCGCCGACGAGTCCAAGATAAAGGACATCATCCGTGCAGAAATGCTTGAGATAAAGGAGAAATTTGCCGACGAGCGAAAGACCGAGCTTGTTGCCGCAGAGGACGACATTGTTTACGAGGATCTTATCGAGCGCCACGACTGCGTTATCACACTGACGAGCGACGGCTATATCAAGCGTCAGCCCGCTGACACCTATACGGCACAGCGCCGCGGCGGTAAGGGCATTATCGGTATGACCACAAAAGAAGACGATGCTATCGCTGATGTTGTGGTGGCACACAGCCATTCGCTTATCATGATGTTCACAAATACGGGTAAGGTACATACCCGTAAGACTTATCAGATTCCCGAGGCGAGTCGTACCGCAAAGGGCTCGAATATCGTAAATGTGCTTGAGCTTTCCGAGGGAGAAAAGGTAACGGCTATCATATCCGTACCTGCATTTGCGGCAAATGAATATCTCTTTATGGTAACTCGCAGGGGTGTTGTTAAAAAGACCCTGCTTTCAGAGTTTGAATATCAGAGAAAGGGCGGAAAAATCGCAATTTCTCTCGATGAGGGCGACGAGCTTTCCTTTGTAAAGCATACCACAGGCGGCGACGGTATTATTATCGCGACTCACAACGGTATGTCCGCGCGTTTTGAAGAGGCGGACGTACGTCCTATGGGCAGAGGTGCACGAGGTGTACGCGGCATCAAGCTTTCCGAGGGAGATTATGTGGTCGGAGCGGCACTGGTTGACAATGAGAAGGCGCTTATCACCATCACCGAAAATGGCTTTGGCAAGCGCTGCGAATTTTCTGAGTTCACCGCACATTCAAGAGGTGTCAAGGGCGTAATGTGCCATGGCATCTCCGAGCGTACGGGCGCACTTGCGGGTATAGCAACGGTTGCTGAGGATGACGACATCATGCTTATCACAACCGACGGTACAATAATCAGAACTCCCGTGGGAGGAATTCCGTTCTACAAGCGCGGCGCGGGCGGCGTTATCGTTATGAGGCTGTCCGAGGGAGCGACTATCGTAAACTTTGCAAAGATATCTGTTGATAAGGATGCCGAAGCTGAAATTGAAGCCGACATTGAAGCTGTTACTTTGGAGACTGAAACCGAAAACGAGGACAAGGTCGAGGAATGATGAAAAAGCTTGCAGCACTATTTCTTGCACTTATAATGCTTGTCACACTTGCAGCCTGCGGCGGCGGAGCTGACGATGCCGAGATACTTTCCGAGCTTTCTGCGCTCGCGCCGAGAGCTACGGAGCTTTATCGTATCATTTACGGTGATTCTCTTTCTCACGGGGAAGCAGATGAGTACGGTTACTGTCAGGTCACGGCGGATGCGGTGTTTTCATCCGTTGATGCGCTTGATGTCGCTATGCGTGAGGTGTTCTACTACGATTACTACAAGATACTCGCTAACACAGCGTTTTACGGCGTTGCCGCAGATGAGGGTGAGATAGGCGCAAAGTTTATCGAAAAGGACGGCGTAATGTATGTTAATCCTACCGTTACCGAGCATTTCGGCGAGCCACGTGAATTTGATCTTACCGAAGCTAAGGTAATAAAGAAGAATCCGTACATGGCGATAGTCCGTATACCCCACGTTGACGGCGACGTTGAGGTAACGCTTCAAAAAACCGAAGAAGGCTGGCAGATAAACAGTCCGCTCTTTTAAAAAATTTTCAAAAAACTATTGCATTCGGGCGAAGTATAGTGTATAATAGTAGCATACAGAATATTTGTTCGGGTATATGTGGAATATGTGTTTGCAATAAGCGGATATATACCTTATACACGGCAATGCACCTATCTTTAAATGCACGAAAGGAAACAAAGCAATGAAAGCTAAAGCAAAAAGTAAGCCCGTCCCGGTGAAAATAACCGATGCGGAGGAAAAAAAGAAAGCGATAGCAGGCGCTATCGGTCAGATCGAGAAGAATTACGGTAAAGGTACCATCATGCGTATGGGCGAGGCTCCCGAGATGGAGGTCAGCGCTATCTCCACAGGCTCGCTGACACTTGACCTTGCGCTGGGAATCGGCGGCGTTCCGCGCGGAAGAATAGTTGAAATATACGGTCCCGAATCCTCCGGTAAGACCACCGTAGCGCTTCATGTTGTAGCCGAGACTCAAAAGCTGGGCGGCGAAGCGGCGTACATCGACGTGGAAAATGCGCTCGACCCTGTTTATGCAAAGGCACTGGGTGTAGATATCGACAATCTTCTGGTTTCGCAGCCCTCCAGCGGTGAGCAGGCACTGGATATCGCCGAGGCGCTTATCCGTTCGGGCGCTATTGACGTTGTTATCGTTGACTCGGTTGCAGCACTTGTTACACAGCAGGAAATTGACGGCGACATGGCAGCATCTCACGTAGGTCTCCAGGCGAGACTTATGTCTCAGGCGCTGAAAAAGCTGTCCGGCGCCGTAGCTAAGTCCAACACCGTACTTATATTTATAAACCAGCTCCGTGAGAAGATCGGCATCTCCTACGGTAACCCGGAGGTAACCTCCGGCGGTCGTGCGCTGAAATTCTACTCCTCGGTCAGAATCGAGATAAGACGAGCCGAGCAGTTAAAGGACGGCGGCGATATCTACGGCAATCATGTCAAGTGTAAGATCGTCAAGAACAAGGTAGCACCTCCCTTCAAGGTAGCCGAGTTCGATATTCTCTACGGTCAGGGTATTTCCAAATCGGGCGAGATCGTTGATCTTGCAATTGAGCTTGACCTTGTTCATAAGAGCGGATCGTGGTTCTCATATAACGGTCAGCGCATCGCGCAGGGTAAGGAGAATACCCGCAAGTATATTGAAGGCAACGAAGAACTGATGAAGGAGCTGTCCGAAAAGATCCTCGGTAAGAAGGACGAAGTTGCGGCGCTTATGGATCAGGATTTCGGTTCCGAGGACGGCGAAGGTGAAGGTGACCCCGACGACGAGGCACTGGATATTAAGATCCTTGCCACCGATGATGACGAATAAATTTCACCAATGGGCATAGATATAACCATTGTAAAGCTGGAGCCGCGCCGCATGGGTGAGGAGGTCGAGCTTACGGTGAGACTCGCTGCGGGCGAGAATGAGGACATGCAAAAGCTGTCGGTAGCCTCAAAGATGCTGTTTGAGATCGGCAATATCGGTGTGGGAAGCCTTCCATATCCTCTAACGCGTGAGCAGTTTGACTCGCTCGAATACAGCGCAAAGCTGTGGGAAGCAGTGAAAAAAGGACTTGATCTGCTTTCTTACGGCGATAATACGAAATCGGCGCTTATTTTAAAGCTGCGTTCCCGCGGATTTGACAAATATACCGCCGAGGATGCGGCGGAGTATATAACGGAGCTCGGTTATATCGACGAGCGTGGGATAATGGAGCGTGCCGTGGAGCAGCTTGCAAATGCGAAGCTGTACGGCAAAAGCCGCATCAAAAACGAGCTCTACAAAAAAGGCATCTGTCGCGAGATAATTACCGAATATCTTCCCGATATGCTCGATTCTATAGACTTCGAAGCAAATCTCTGCAAGCTTGTAAAACGGAAATGCGATTTTGACCGCCTTTTCGACTGCAAATACCGCGAATCCTTCTATGCCTCAATGTACCGCCTCGGCTATTCTCCATCCGAAACGCGTACTGCCATAAAATCGGTCATGGAAGAGTACGAACCAAATGCTTAGCAAAAAAGGAATCTTTGAAAATGAGTAAAAAAACAAAAGTAGGCTTTGTATCTCTCGGATGTCCTAAGAATCAGCTCGACACTGAAGTAATGCTCCGTGAGCTATACGATAAGGGCTATGAAATAGTATCAGAGGATATTGAAGCCGATGTTGTGGTCATCAATACCTGCGGCTTTATCGAATCCGCGAAAAAGGAAGCGATAGATAACATTATTGACATCGGCTGGCTGAAGAAAAACCGTACGCTGAAGGGTATCGTAGTTACCGGCTGTCTTGCCGAGCGTTACCGCGATCAGATCTTCGATCAGCTTCCCGAGGTTGACGCAATTCTCGGTGTGGGAAGCATCCATAACATTGTTGAAGCGGTGGAAAGCGCGGCGGCGGGCAGAAAATATTCCTCCTATGAGGATAAAAACAGCGTAAAGCTGGGCGGCGAGCGCATCGTAACCACGCCGGAGTATTACGCTTATTTAAAGGTCGCCGAGGGCTGTGACAACTGCTGCACCTACTGTGCTATACCGCAGATACGCGGCAGATTCAGAAGCCGTCCGATGGAGGAGCTTATCGAAGAAGCAAAAACGCTTTCCGAGATCGGTGTCAAAGAGCTTGTAGTGGTGGCGCAGGATACTACCCGCTACGGTCTTGACCTGTACGGTGAGTATAAGCTGGCGGAGCTTTTGAACCGTCTTACCGAGGAGACCGATATCCCGTGGATACGCGTGCTCTACTGCTATCCCGATAAGATCACCGATGAGCTTATTGACGTGTTTAAAAATAATCCCCGCGTGCTTAAATACATTGACCTTCCGATACAGCATATTTCAGACAATATGCTCCGCGCCATGAACCGACACGGAGACGGCGTGATGATACGCTCGGTAGTGAAAAAGCTGCGGGAAAATGTCCCCGGAATGATTATACGAACCACCGTTATCGTCGGTTTCCCCGGCGAGACCGAGGAAGATTTCACCGAGCTGTGCGAGTTTGTGAAGGAAGCAAGATTTGACCGTCTCGGCGCGTTTACCTATTCCCGCGAGGAGGATACTCCCGCTTACGATTTCGAGGATCAGATAGATGAGCAGATAAAGCAGGACAGGTACGATATTGTAATGCGTACACAGGGTGAAATAACCGAGGCGCAGAATGAGACTATGATCGGAAAGATAATTGAGGTCATGTGCGAGGACTACGATCCCGTGTCCGAGACCTATTACGGCAGAAGTTATGCCGATGCGCCGGAGATCGACGGCAAGGTCTATTTCCGCGCCCCGAAGCTCAGCGTAGCCGAGGGCGAATTTGTCAAGGTGAAGATCACCGAAGCAATTGACTACGACCTTGTAGGCGACAAGATATGATCATAACGGAGGACTATTATGAATTTACCTAATAAGCTCTCGATACTTCGTGTTATCATGGTTCCGCTGTTTGTGGCGGTCATGTGTATTCCCACAGCCGAGTTTTTCGCGGCATACGAGACCTGGTTCCGTATAATCGCAGCGGCGCTGTTCATCCTCACCGCGCTCACCGATATGCTGGACGGACAGATTGCCCGCCGCTGTAATCTTGTAACGGATTTCGGAAAGTTTATCGACCCGCTTGCTGACAAATTTATGGTATTCGGTGCGATGCTTGCGATACTATACAGGTTTGATTATATTCGCCCGCTGTTTGTCTGGGCGGCGCTGATAGTTATCTTCCGCGAGCTTGCCATCACCTCTATGCGCCTTATCGTGGTAAACAAGTCCGGCACGGTAGTTGCCGCTGCGTGGCTCGGTAAGGTAAAGACGGTGACGCAGATCATCTGCATCGTGACGATCCTCCTTGAGCCCGTCATCATTCCCGCGGGCAATTTTGTCAGCGACTACAACATTTTGTCCTACGTGACTATCATCGCCATGACGGTGATGACCCTTTGGTCGGGCATCGACTACATGAAGGCATACTGGCCCCTGCTTGACCCGAATAAATAAAAAAATGCGTCTTGACGCATATTGTGTATATTACCCGATAACTCGTAGGGGCGACCCTATGTGGTCGCTTGTCCGTTCGGTCTGATGTTACCGTTCGGCGGGCGACCACATAGGGTCGCCCCTACAGGTTTATATTGTATTTTGCTTACAGTCTCAGACCATCTCATCAACAAAATATGCGCAGGAGGACGCCGTGTTGCCACGGTGGTCGGTGACGGTGAGGCGGTAGTATATGTCCTTTTCCCGCAGCTCAAAGGAGGTCTCGGTGAAAACTTCACCCTCTTTTGCGTAGTGGGCTTCACATCTGCGGAAGCCGCAGGTTATGGAGACCGACCGCGCGGGCGAGCATTTTATATGTATCCTGCCGTCCTCCACCCACAGCGCATGGATCTCGGGACCCATGGTGGTATAGCAGTGACGGTTCATTAGCGCATCTATCACCGCGCCGTACTCGAGGCTCGGCGCTTTTATCATGGTGTAGGCACCGAAGCCGTGGGGGATATCGTGATCGTGGTCGTCACCCTCGTTGTGGTAGTCGTCACCTGCGGTGAGAAACAGCCGCTGACCCGAGCGGAGAATGTCATCGTACACCACGGGACAGTAGTCGTTATACCCACGGGAAAGCCCGCCGTAGTTGTACATTTCCACAGCCGCGAGACCCTTGTAGTTCATGTAGTCTCCATAATTCTGACGCGACCAGACGGGGTGGTTCAGCGCCACCAAAAAGCCGTTTTCGTTTGCTGCGGCGATCATTTCGTTGATGCAGTCAAAGCTGTAGACCCGCTCGCGTCCGGGGTCGTTTACGTCAAAGCAGAGGTGCGCCTTATATTTCTCGTAAAGCTCGCCGCACAGCTTTTCCGAGTACTTGGTGCGGTAGAAATAGGGTTGCCTATTATGCGGAGTCTTTGAAAAGCAGTTCATATGGAGGTTTTTACGGTTGCCGAGGTTGGTGGCGGTAAGCGCCTCGGTGTTGTCCATTTCAAAGGCAAGGAGGGTGAGAAAATTTTCGTCGTTCAGATAGGAGTGGTCCACCAGCACGTCGTGGTCGGAGAACGCAACGATGCTGTAGCCGCGCTCCACGTACTTTTTCTTCATGTAGACGGCGGGAATGTTGCCGTCGGAGCACTCCGTGTGACAGTGGAGGTTGGCTTTGTAAAAGTTACCCGTTTCGGGCAGCAAGAATTTTTTCATATCTATA